>JBDTQM010000043.1:0-22643 GCA_039932175.1 Specibacter sp. | reverse complement strand
CGCCGGCCAGCGGCAGTCCCAGCGTTGACAGCGTCAGCGTGAGCATGACGACGGCGCCTGTGGTGCCGGCAGTTGCCGCGGAGCCCAGAACGGATACCAGGACAATGAGCAGGTACTGGCCCAGATCCAACTGGATGCCGAAGAACTGTGCCACGAAAACGGCCGCGACGGCCGGGTAGATTGCAGCGCAACCGTCCATCTTGGTAGTGGCGCCCAACGGCACGGCGAAGGATGCGTAGGCGCGGGGCACGCCCAGATTGCGTTCGGTGACGCGCTGGGTCAGGGGCAGGGTGCCAATGGAGGAGCGGGAAACGAAGCCCATCTGAACCGCAGGCCACACGCCTGAGAAGTACGCCTTGATGGACAGGCCGTGGGACTTGATGATCACGGGGTACACAACGAACAACACCAAGGCCAGGCCCACATAGATGGCCACTGTGAACTTGCCCAGCGAGCCAATGGTGGTCCAGCCGTAGGTGGCCACGGCCGTACCGATCAAACCAACCGTGCCGATGGGGGCCAGGCGGATGATCCACCACAGCACCTTCTGGATGACGGCCAGGGCCGAGCCGTTGAGCTTGAGGAACGGATCAGCAGCCTTGCCAACCTTCAGCGCCGCAATGCCGACCACAATGGCGATGACAAGGATTTGCAGGACGTTGAAGCTGACGCTGGTGGTCAGGGCGCCTGATTCGGCGGCCTTGGTGGACGCGCTCAGGCCCAGGAAGTTGGAGGGGAACAAGCCGATGAGGAAGGCCCACCAGTCGCCGGACTTGCCGGTGTATTCCGCCGGAGTTGCCGTTCCCGTGCCGGCTCCTGGCTGGAACAGGACACCCAGTCCGATGCCGATGGTCACGGCAATCAGTGAGGTGATGGCGAACCAGAGGAGGGTGTTCCAGGCCAAACGGGCTGCGTTGGTGACTTCACGCAGGTTGGCGATGGAAGAAACCACTGCCGTGAAGATCAACGGCACAACGGCCGCCTTGAGGATGGAGACGTAGCTGTTGCCAACTGTGCCCAGCGTGGTGACCAAGCCATTGGGATCGGTCTTGGGATCCCCGCCGAGCTGGCGGGCAATCAAGCCCAGGACCAGGCCGGCGACCAGGCCGATAATTATTTGTACGCCGAAGGAACCTGCCCATTTGGGCAGCTTCGACACTCTGTTGGTGCTCGCTGTGGAAGTCATAGCCCAACGGTAGGCGCGGAACAATAACAGCCGGAAATTTGTGTTTCCTCCTGTTACGCATAGCAAAATCCATTATTACGCGGCTTGCTGCCCCATCGGGTGAAATGTGACGGCGCTCGCGCAATGGGACGGCGTTCCACCACCGTCTTTTTGCGCGAACGCCGTCCTTTTTGCCCCAGGGGCGCGGCTACTCCTGCAGCAGTGCCATCTTCAGGGTGTCCAGCCCCACAGAACCAAGATTCAGGGCCTGGGTGTGGAAGTCGCGCAGTGAGAAGGCGCCGCCGTCGTGCAGGGCCCGGGCGTCGCGGATGTCTTCCCAGAGCCGCTGGCCAATCTTGTACGACGGCGCCTGGCCGGGCCAGCCGAGGTACCTGTTGAATTCAAACTCCAGCTGGCCGGCGGAGATGTCCAGGTTGGCGCGCAGGAACTCCAGGCCTGTCTCGGCGGTCCAATTCCCGGCGCCCCACGGGGCGGGAACGGGCAGCTGCAGGTGGACGCCAATGTCAAAGACCACCCGTGCGGCGCGCATGCGCTGGCCGTCGAGCATGCCCATCTTGTCGCCCGGATCTGCCAGGTAGCCCAGGTCGTCCATCAGCCGCTCGGCGTACAGCGCCCAGCCTTCGCCGTGGCCCGACACCCAGCACACGTTCCGCCGCCACTCGTTGAGCAGCCCCGACTGGTAGGTGGCCGTGGCCACTTGAAGGTGGTGGCCCGGAACACCCTCATGATAGACAGTGGTGGTTTCGGCCCAGGTGGTGAAGGAATCCTCGCCAACCGGGACCGACCACCACATCCGACCCGGCCGGGAGAAGTCTTCCGAGGGACCTGTGTAGTAAATGCCGCCGTCATGGGTGGGCGCAATGCGGCACTCCAGGGTGCGCATGATGTCCGGAATGTCGAACTGGGTGCCGGCCAGTTCAGCCATGGCCGTATCCGAGAGGTTTTGCATCCACGCCTTCAACGCCGCGGTGCCGTGGAGGGCGCGGGCGGGGTCGGCGTTCAGCACAGCCTTGGCCTCCTCAATCGAGGCACCGGGCTTGATCTGCCCGGCCACCACATCTTGTTCTGCGATGATGCGTGCCAGTTCGGCCACACCCCACGCGTACGTTTCCTCAAGGTCAATGCTGGCGCCCAGGAATTGCCGGGACGCCAGTGCATAGCGTTCACGCCCCACGGCATCGGTCAGCGGCGCTGCGGGGAGCAATTCCTCACGCAGGAACCTCACCAGGGCGCCATAGGCTGCACGGGCCAGCTCCGCATTGGCGAGCAGAGCAGCGGCGAGGTCGGCGGGGAGGGAGGTTCCGGCGTCGTGCCGGGAAGTGGCATCCGGACCGGCCGGCTCCAGGGCGGCATCGCGGGCCAGCGCAACAAAGTAGCCGTCGGGACCGGCATGCCGTTCGCACTGCTCAATGACCGTCAACACCTGCCGCCGGGCGGCCACCAGTCCACGCCGGGCACCGGCCCGCAGGGATTCAATGTAGCCGTCAACGGCGCCCTGCACATTGGCAAGGCGGGCGGAAATGTGCCGCCAATCAGCCACGGCGGCTGTGGGCATCAGGTCAAAAATGGCCCGAATTTCCTGGGCTGGGGAGGCAATGTTGTTCAGGTCCGCCAGCAGCCAGCCGCTGTTGTGGAGCTCCAAGTCAAGACCCAGGCGCTCGTTCATGGCGTGCAGCGTCACCGTGTCGACGGAATCCACCGGCTCCAAGGCAGCCAACGACGCCAATCCCTCCCGGGTCGCCTGCTCGGACGCCGCCAAACCGGCGGGGGAGTGGTCGCGATGCTCGCTTTCACGCCCCGGCCGGCCCAACGTTGTGGCAAACCCCGGATCGAGCTCCAGAAGCGTCTCGGTGTAGGCGTTGGCCAGCTGGTCAATGGCTGTGGTGGCCCGGGTGACGGGCTGTGGGGGCAAAGTCATGCCCCGAGCCTACCGCCCTGCCGCTGCAGCCTTCAGCTACCGAACCGAACGCCGCCACGAACCCGCACCGGGCGTGGGTGGCAGCTTCAACTGTGACCGGCGGGCCCAGTGCCTGCTGGGCGTTTTGGCCTCCGGCTCGTCGGCGCCGCCTTGCAGGGCAAGTACGACGGCGGTGACTGCCGCAAGCTCTTCGGCCGTGGGATGGCCCTTGGTGACGGCAAGCACAGGCTCGGTGCTTGAGTCTGTCGAAATAGGGGTCTCGACGTCAGCCGGCTGGTTGCCCGTCACAGCGGGATGTTCCCGTGCTTCTTGGCGGGCAGGCTGGCACGCTTGTCGCGCAGCGCACGCAGGCCCTTGATGAGCTGGATGCGGGTGTCGGACGGGGCGATGACGGCGTCCACGTAGCCCAGCTCGGCTGCCTGGTAAGGGTTGAGCAGCTCGTCCTCGTAGTTGCGTACAATCTCGGCACGGCGGGCTTCAACGTCGCCGCCCTCGGCCTCGACAGCTGCAAGGTCGCGGCGGTAGAGGATGTTGACGGCACCCTGTGCGCCCATGACGCCAATCTGGGCCGTGGGCCAGGCCAGGTTCAAGTCGGCGCCGAGCTTCTTGGAGCCCATCACAATGTACGCTCCGCCGTAGGCCTTGCGGGTGATGACTGTCAGCTTGGGCACGGTGGCTTCGGCGTAGGCGTAGAGCAGTTTGGCGCCGCGGCGGATGATGCCCTGGAATTCCTGGTCCTTGCCGGGCAGGAAGCCGGGCACATCCACCAGCGTGATGATGGGGATGTTGAAGGCGTCGCAATTGCGGACAAAGCGGGCAGCCTTCTCGGAAGCCGCAATGTCCAAGGTGCCGGCGAACTGCAGGGGCTGGTTGGCGACAATGCCCACCGTGTGGCCCTCAATGCGGCCGTAGCCGATCATGACATTGGGCGCGTACAGGGCCTGCATTTCCAGGAAGTGGGCGTCGTCCACGATCTGCTCAATGACCGTGCGCATGTTGTACGGGTGGTTGGCGGAGTCGGGGATCAACGAATCCAAGGCGAGGTCGCCGGCGTCGAGCTCCAACTCCTGCTCATGCTCGGTGACGGGTCCCTCGGCCAGGTTGTTGGAGGGCAGGAAGTCCAGCAGTTCGCGGACAAATTCGATCGCGTCGGCCTCATCCGTGGCCAGGTAGGTGGAGGTGCCTGTGGTGCTGTTGTGCTGGCGCGCGCCGCCCAGGGTTTCCATGTCAACGTCCTCGCCCGTGACGGTCTTAATGACGTCGGGGCCGGTGATGAACATGTGGGAGGTCTTATCCACCATGACAACGTAGTCGGTCAGGGCGGGGGAGTACGCCGCACCGCCGGCGCACGGGCCCATGATGAGGGAAATCTGCGGGACAACGCCCGAGGCGTGCACGTTGTTGCGGAAGATGTCGGCAAACATGGCCAGCGAGGCCACGCCCTCCTGGATGCGGGCGCCGCCGCCGTCGTTGATGCCCACCACGGGGCAGCCGTTGCGCAGGGCAAATTCCTGGACCTTGACAATCTTCTCGCCATTGACCTGGCTCAGGGAGCCGCCGTAGACGCTGAAGTCCTGGCTGTAGATGGCGATGAGACGGCCATCCACTGTGCCGTAGCCGGAGACGACGCCGTCGCCCAGCGGCTTCTTCTTCTCCATGCCGAAGGCCGTGGAGCGGTGCACGGCCAGGGCGTCAAACTCCACAAAGGAGTCCGGGTCCAGGAGCAGGTCAATGCGTTCCCGGGCAGTGTTGCGGCCTTTGGCATGCTGCTTTTCAACGGCTGCTTCCCCCGAGGGCTTCTCTGACTGGGCCATCCGGTCGCGGAAATCGGCAATTTTGCCTGCTGTCGTTGAAAGGTCGTGGCTCATTGGTACTCCGGCTCAGTAGGTGGAAGCTGGCAGCCCTGGCAGTAGGAACCGCACAAAAGGGCAAACTCTAGGTTCATTCTAGTAACGTATTCCGGCCTTGCGTGTGTAGGAACCCTACAAAGTCGGTCGATTTCACTCTTAGTGACCGGCTCAGTGGCAGCTGAGGGCCCCCTGCGACGGCCGCCGTTCGGGGAGATGGCCGTGACGGGCACATGCCGCAACGCCAATTGGGCCCGCCCGCTGATGGCCGGGCCCGTTGATGCAGGCGGGAGCCTCAAACTTTTCAGACACGTTCAGCCCCAGCCATCAGGTGAACGTCCCGCTGGTGGAGGGGAACCTGAAGCTGCCGATCACGCTGGCCAGATCGTCCGTGGAAGTATTCGCTGCCGAGTGCTGCGCAGTCATGACTGGCCGCGTTCTCCCGGACGGCTCTGGTACGGCGGCTGCGGTATTCAGCGACGCTGGACGCTGACACTTTGCACTCACGAGCCGGAAGCTGGCATGAGCGCCCATTGAAGGATGATGGGCCTGACCGTGGACTGTTGGGGCGCCAAGATACGGGCCCTGCCGATCGTGTCCGACCCTGCCGATAAGATTGAAGCCATGACCGGTGCCGCAATTCCCCATGACCCAACTCCCCCTGAGCCGGCGCCCCTGCAAGCACCACTTCTCAAGGCGGCACTGACGCATCCCCAAGGCCATTTCGGCCGGGTGGACGTTGTTGCCTCCGCCGGTTCAACCAACACGGACCTGGCCGCCAGCGCGGCGGACAGCAGCCAGTACTGCCCGGACCTGAGCGTCTTGATAGCCGACGCCCAGCCAGCCGGCAAGGGCCGTCTTGGCAGGAGCTGGGACGTTCCTGCCGGATCGGCCATGATCTCAAGCGTCTTTCTTCGCCCCGGGGAGCAGGCCCTGCAAACGGAGGGGACCGCCGCGAGCTTCGCCCACACCGGCTATGGATGGTTGTCTGTCCTGGCCGGCGTGGCCCTGTGCGACTCCCTGCGCACCCTGACGGGTATGCCGGCCGAACTCAAATGGCCCAACGATGTTGTGGTCAAGGGTCGGAAACTGGCGGGAATTCTTGCACAAGTTGTGCCTGCAGCTGCGGCGGGGCCGCGCGCCCAACAGGGGCTCGGCGTCGTCGTCGGTGTTGGCGTCAATGTCAGCCTCACGGCTGAACAGCTGCCCACGGACCGCGCGACGTCGCTGCTCGTGGAGGGTGTTAAAGGTCTGGACCGGAATGTCCTGCTGCCCGCCTACCTCAACAAGTTTGCGGCCCTGTACAAGGAGTTTGTGGCGGTGGGAGGCGATGCCGGCCGCGCACTGGGGCCGGGGCCGAGCGTCATGGAGCTGATGGAGGCGTTCATGGGCACGCTGGGCCAGCAGGTTCGCGCGGAATTGCCCGGGGGAGCCGTGTTGCAGGGAACCGCCATGGGGCTGGGCGATGATGGCAGCTTGTTGCTCCGTGACGGCGCAGGCACTGTTCACACTGTCAGTGCCGGTGATGTTGTTCATCTGCGCCGTACAGGAACCGATGGCACGCTGAAGTATGCGTAGCAGCTGGTTGCAGGAGGGGGAACAGGTTCTCATCGACTCACGGCCCCATTCCCGCGTTCTGCTCTGGCCCATCACGGTGGGGTTGATGCTGATTCTGGGCGCTTCCGCCGCGCTGGCCAAGTTGCAGCCAGGACCGTTTTCCGAATGGGCTCCGCAGTCCTGGCCGCTGCGCGAACCAGCCATTGTGGTGTTGGTGACGGGTGTGGTGCTGCTGTTGTTGGCCTTTCCGGTGCGGCGCACGCTGAGGTGGGCTTCCACACATTTGATCCTGACCAATCAGCGCCTGGTGGTTCGCCAAGGGCCGCGGCGCCGCAACGCCAAGTTCCATGCCCTGGTCCAAATACAGGAAGTGCGTCCCGTGCAAAATTGGCGCCAGAGGCTGGTGGGTTCGGGGGACCTGCACTTGCACATGTATCGGGGGCAGATGCGGACCATCAAGGAAGTGCCGGTCCTCAAAGAGTTCAATAGTGAAACTCAACAGGCCTGGACGGCAGTATTTAGGGCATCCATTCAGCAAACACCCCAACAAGGGGACTAGGCTATTGACGAACTTACAAGAGAAAAGGAGCTGCGCCAGCTTGGAAGAGACCACTGACCGGCCCGAGCCGCTGTTGCCTCCTGCCTCACGCAACCAAACCAAGGCCCTGGAAACACAGCTTTTGGGCGGCGAGCGGACACTTAAACGCCGCGATGTTGCGGCCGGAGTTGGCGTATCACTTCTCTCCGCACGCAAAATTTGGCGTGCCATGGGCTTCCCCAACATTGGCGATGAGGACGTGGCCTTCACCGAGCGCGATCAAGAGGCGCTGCAGATTGTTGTGACCATGGTCCGTGAAGGCTTGCTGACGGAGGAAACGGCCATCTCCGTCACCCGTTCCATCGGGCAAATGACTGACAGGATGGCTGTCTGGCAGATTGAGGCATTGGTTGAGGACCTGGTGGTGGAGCATGGTGTCAGTGATGCCGAGGCCCGCCGCGCAGTGGTGTCCGAACTGCCAAGCTTGATTGCCCCGCTGGAAGAACTCTTGATCTATTCCTACCGGCGCCAGCTCAACGCCGGCATTCAGCGCCTGGCGGTGCGTGCCGAGTCGGGCCTGGCTGCCAGTGAACTGGGGCGCGACGGCGATGAAGATGACGCACCGCTGCCTTTGGCGCGAGCCGTGGGGTTTGCCGACCTGGTCAGCTACACCTCACTGTCCCGGCGCATGAATGAAAAAACCCTGGCCAAGCTGGTGCAACGTTTTGAGAACATTTGCGCCGAGATCATCAGCGTTGGTGGCGGCCGCCTGGTGAAGACCATTGGCGATGAAGTGCTGTTCAACTGTGAAACACCTGTTGCGGGCGCCCAAATTTCCCTGGCCCTGGCCGAGGCCATGGCAGCCGACGACTTCCTGCCCGAAGCCCGCGTGGCCATGGTGTGGGGTCGCGTCCTGTCCCGACTTGGCGATATTTACGGCCCCACCGTGAACCTGGCCGCCCGCCTGACCTCGCTCGCCGAACCGGGCACCGTGCTGGTTGACTCCGTGACGGCCTCGGCACTGACCAACGACGACAGGTTCATCCTGACCCAGCTGCCCGTGGAGAACGTGCGCGGTTTTGGCGAGATTGCCCCCGTGCTGCTCCAACGCGGCAAGGGCAAGGGCCTGATCGTAGACTAGGCAACGTCCGGGGGCTGGGGCGCTTGACCCAGCCGCGGTGGCCGATTGCCCGCCAGCCCGTGGTGGTAGTTGTTGCGACGGGGGCGCCGGGCGGGGTCGATGCCGTAACTGGGCGTGTACCAGGGCACACCGTCGCGAATCTTGATGCTCCAGTGGCCACGGTGGACAAGATGATGATGCAGGCTGCAGAGCAGCACGCCGTTGGCAACACTGGTGTCACCGCCATCCTGCCAAGGGATGATGTGGTGGGCGTCGCACCAATTGGCGGGGGCTGTGCAGTCCGGGAACGTGCAGCCCATGTCACGGGCCAGGAGGATCTTGCGCTGCGCCGCGGTGAACAGACGTTGGGTACGCCCCACATTGAGGATGTCCCCTCCGCCGCCCAGAACCATGGTGGTCACGTCCGGGTTGCAGAGCTCCACCTTGAACAGTTCCAGCGGCTGGGGTCCGCTGTAGGGCAGAAAGGCGATCCCGCCGCCGCTGCCGGTACTGGTGCGACGTTCAAGGTCGGTCTCGGTGGTGCTAATGAACAACTGAGGTTTCAGCCCGCCGTTCAGCGGAAGCCTTCCCGTGCGGGCGGCAAGCTTGACGCAGTCGATGAGCCCGTCGAGGAGTTTTTGCCCGTGGGTACGCCTGTCCGCCACGGCAGGGTCTGTGCTGGTGGGGTCGATCGGGTCAAGGCCGGGGAGGTCCTGCTCGGTGCCGGGCTCGGGCACGGTGATCCCGTTGACCAGATGCGGCCAAGGTGTCGGAGCTGTGCCCGTACTACTTTCGGTGCCGCCTGCTGCGCCCATACTACTTTCGGTGCCGCCTGCTGCGCCGGCACGTCCTGCGCCGGCACTGCCTTCGTCACGGCTGCCTGCATCGCCATAACCACCAGCTTCGGCTGACGCCCAGGCGGGGACCGGGCCCTGCGGCGGTGGCCAGCCATTGGCCGATGGTCCCTGCGTGGCTCCGAAAGCAGCGGACATGTTGGCGATGAAGTCCTGCAAGTCCATTTGGCCCGGCAGTACCTGGCCGTCATCCGCCCCGCCGGCCGCATCACCTGCGCCTGCTGTGCGTGCCCCGCCTGCTGTGGCACCGCCGTCTTGCGTGTGGGGCGGGTCCGTGAGCGGGTCGAAGGTGTTGATGTCCACGTGGCGGTTGGGGTTGGTGGCCCATCCGATGGCGGACATCAGGGTTTCGTATTGGGGAACACTGAGGTGTCCGTCGAAATGGACCATGCCGCGGCGCGGGTTCCGGAAGAAAATTCCCTGCTTGGCAAGGAGCTCGCCGTCGCTGGGTTGCTGCCCGTCGGGGTCCAGGAGGTTTACGGCACGGGTGCCAACGCGGCGCAGGAAATCCGGCGGTTCATCCCTGGCATACTCGGTGAGCGTGGTTTCGAGCTCACGGGCCTTGTATGCGGGAATGCGGCCGGCATCGGCGAGGTGGCAGGCGTCGTCAGTGAAGGCTGAAACCACCAGGGCCTGCTCAGTGGAGAGTTCGCCCCTGAAGAACGCGGATCCCAGTACTGGCTGGGTCGGCGGGGTGGTGACTGTGGTGAGCAGATCAGTGACCGGAAGAAAATGCTCGGCCAGGCGCACGCGGCGGGAGGCCTCGGCGGCACCCAGCTTCAGCGACGTGGTAAGCAGTGCAACCGGCTTGGTGAATCCGGCCTCGCTGAACCGGGACGCCCGGGTGCGTGCGGCGAGCTCTCCGGCAACCTGGACCTGCAAGGCGGAGAGGATGTGGTCCAACTGCTCCAGGGACTGTCCCCAGCCGATGGCCTGGGCGTCCGTGAGGGTAGCCAGCTCCACGCCCAAGGGTGCCTCAACTGTGAACCCCGGCTGATCGGCGGAAGAAGGATCGGCGGGACAAGCGCTGGAAGGAGCCAGTGCGGCGGCAAGTCTGAGAAGCTGGTGGATGTGTGCCCCCACCGCTGCCTGGGCCCTTGTGGATCCGGGATTTCCCGGCGTCCCTGCCGTTGTTTCCATACCTTTATTTTAGTGCAGGGGACTGACATTTTTGAAAGAAATATACGAGTATGGGGATAAACAACAGCACTTACCCGTACTGTGGATGACTAGATCAGTTCCGGTGAAGCGCCCAAGCCGGCGGCCTGCCAGTTGATCCGCTCAAACATGGCACGCAACCTGGCCCCGCGCGCGGGATTGACGCTCGCCACCCACGCCACACGCCCCATGAGATGGGACCGAAAATCCGCATGGCACTCACGGTTTTGGTTGTCCGGGCCATGAACCAAGCAGTTGTGCAGCACGGCCTTCAACGCATCGAGGTCACGCCGGGGGATGTTCGGGTGTTGGTTGACCACCACCCCTGTCCCGCTCTGACGCACCCTGGCCCTGTGTACCCGGGTTTTCAAGCGGTTCAGCGCATGGCCCTCATCGGCCACAATCCTGGCAGCACCCCGCACAAACGCGTCGGGGCGACGGGCCAGTTCCGCACCCCCGCTGAAGGCGAGGTCGTCGGCGTAACGGGTGTAGACGGCGTCGAACGCCCCGGCCCAACCCGAAAGCCGCGAGTCCAGGCGGCGCAGTGCAAGGTTGGCCAGCACGGGTGAGGTGGGCGCGCCCTGCGGCAGGTGCGGCACGGCCAGGGCCTTTCGCACGGCAAAGCGGTCCGCGGGGTCGCCGCCGGGCGGCATCTCGGCGATGACCCCCACGGGCACGGCATGCGTGCACAGCCCCGTCAGCCGGTGCGCCACCGCCTCCGTGAATCCGGCCTGGCGCAGCACCCCAAACACCCTCCCCGGGGTGACATGGGCAAAAAACGCGGCCAAGTCCAGGTTCACCACCACCTCGGATCCGGTGTGCAGGCGGGCCCCGCTCACGGCGCTGCGCCCGGGCACAAAGCCGTGGGCGGCAGGGTGCAGCGGGATGGGCTCCAGCAGCCCACGCAGGACAGTGCGCTGGAGTGCGCGCAGGCGCGGATGCGGAATTTCCAGCAGCCTGGGCACCCGCCCCGGCCGGCTGCGCCACTGATACCTGTAGTGCTGCTGCCGCTTGCTCGTGGCCGTGCGGTTCCACTGCCGGGGATCAGAAAACCACTCCAGTTCACCCATGCCCAGGCCCAAAAGGTCCGCCAGCCCTGAGAGCGTGTCGAGGCGGGGACCTCTGCCTCCCGGACCCCTGCCTCCCGGACCCCTGCCTCGCGGGCCAAGGCCGGCCGCGCCGCGTAATGCGCCACGGTGATGGGCTTGCGCTGGGCAGCAGCCTTCCCAACCGCCGTCCTAAAGATCTCGCTGTCAAGAACGACGGCGGCCAACTCACGGGCGGAGTCTGCCGGGCGCCGGTGGTAGATGCCCAGGGCCATGGCGACAGCAGACGGCGTGGGCCGGGGCGCCCGGGCCAGAACGGCCGCAGCCCGGGTGGGAGTCATGGTTGCGACGGCTTTGATGATGACCTGTCAATCTGTTTGGGTGCCCTGCTGCGCGGAGCGCAGCGCGGATCCCGAGGCGCATGCAGCAAGTGCGTCTTCGTCCCCCGGGGTGGCCCCGGAGAGGGTGGAACACCAAGGTGCCCTCCCGCCTCATCCCAAAGCCGTCGCATGCTGCCACCCTAGCGCAGCGCCAGAGGGCGGGTGCCAATGTTGCGGGCGTGGTTTTTGCCCGAACAGTCCCGCAGAAACGCTGCGGTTCGCCCGCCCCCGGCGTAGAATTGGTGCCATTCCTCCCCTAAGGCGATGATTGCAATGTCCCTTGCATCCAGTCCTGCAACAACCGTCCTGCCGGTCGCCAATGCGGCCCGTTCCCGAGACTATTATGCCGAGTCCCTGGGCCTGCAATATCGTGGGCAATCGGCCGACGGAAACCTGATTTTTGCGCTCGAAGGTTCCGCCACCCTGGCACTCATGGAAGACCCGGCCGCGGCGCCCTCCGCGCACACGGCCATGAGCTTCGAGGTGCAGGACATTGCGGCGTCGATCGGGGATCTGGGCGGCCGCGGCGTGGTTTTTGAGGACTACGACCTGCCCGGGCTGAAAACAACCGACCACATTTGCATCCTCGGCGCTGAGAAGGCCGCCTGGTTCAAGGACCCCGATGGCAACATCCTGTGCCTGCACGAAGGCTCGCCGGGCGCGCTGACCGGCAAGTAACCGGTCGACGGCGCGTCCCCGCCGGGCTGGGGGTGGGCCTGCCTGAACCCACATCACCACCATAACCACCACGTGGCTCCAAGCATGGCGGTGCTTCGCCGTGCCCGCGTGCGTGACGCGGCGTCCACTGAACGCCAGCAACGATTAGCCCATCATTTGGATCAATCCGCTAAGATGCAAGGGGCGGGTTCCCTTCGGCAGGTCCACCGCCACTTTGGACCCGCATTCCGCACCGGGAATCGGATGAGTAAAGGCAAGTAATGGCATTGAGCGGTCTCTTCACCAGGTCAACCAACAAGAAGCAGTTCGTCACGGCATCGGCTGCGATTGTGCTGTCGGCGGCTGTCGTGACAGGGGCCGTGGTGTACCCGGGCTTCACCACCGCCGATGTGGATCTCAATGACGGCAGCGTCTGGGTGACCAACCGCGTTGACGGCCTGGTGGGCCACCTCAACGACCAATCCAAGATCCTCGACGGCGGGTTCACGGCCACCACCACCACCTTTGACGTGGTCCAAAACGGCGGCAATGTCTTCATGAGCGCCGACGGCGGCAACCTCCTCAATCCCGTCAACACCCCCATGATGGCCATGGCCTCGGAGACGGACCTTGGCGGCGGCAAGGCAACCTCCCAGGGCACGGACATTGTTGCCTTGACCGATGCTGGCACGGGCAAGGTCTGGGCCGTGGCCAACCAGGACGTGCCCGGTTTCAACGACAAAAGCAGCGTCCCCATCCTCACGGGCTTGCGCAACCCCGTCTCCGTGACGGCCCCTGATGACACCATTTACACGGTGGATGGTGAATCGGGTGAGCTGATCACCACAACGTTGAACGACGCCGGCAAGGTCGCCTCCCAGGAGCGGGCGAAAGTTGAGGGGTTGGCGGGGGTGAAGGACGCGCAAGTCACAGTGGCCGGTGGCAAGGCCGTTGCGTTCTCACCCGAATCGGGGAAATTGTTCCTGCCCGGCGGCAAAACAGTGAACGTCCCGGAATCGGCGGGAGCGCTGTTGGCCCAGCCCACCGCCGAGGGCGACTTTGTGGCGCTGGAAACCTCAACGGCGCTGCTCACCCAGCCGCTGGACGGCTCGGCCGCCGCCGTCCTTGAGCTGGGCAGCACCGGCAAGGCCGTTGCGCCAGTGGTGCAGAACGGCTGCGTCCACGCTGCCTGGTCCGGCGCAAACAAGTACGCCCTGGCTTGTGGTGGAACGGGCGATCTCATCGACATTCCCAAGGCCGGCGGCACCTCCGTTTTCGTGTTCCGCAAGAACCGCGACGTCGTTGTCCTGAACGATGTGAACACCGGAAACGTGTGGCTGGTCAACCAAAACATGCTCCTGGTGAACAACTGGGATGACCTTAAAACAGACCTGAAAAAGGCCGACAACGCCGACAAGGATTCGGCCGATCCCAACGTTGTCAGCACCCTGCCGGACCGTACCAAGCCCAACCGAGCACCGGAGGCACGCCCGGATGAGTTTGGTGTCCGGGCCGGCAAAACAACCATCCTGCCGGTGCTGTTCAACGACTCCGACCCGGATGGCGACGTGCTCACGGTGGAGGCGCCCGCCGTCGACCCTCCCCTCGGTGCCGTCCAGTCCATTTATGGCGGAACCGGGCTGCAGATCAACGTTCCCGAGGAGACCAAGGGCGCGGGCCAGTTTGGCTACATCGCCAACGACGGCCGCGGCGGCACCTCCCGCGCGAACGTCAATGTGCGCGTTGTGCCGCTCAGTGAAAACTCCCCGCCGAAAGTGTTGCGTGATTCCACCATGGTGGTGGAGCTTGGCAAAACCATGAGCCAGAACGTTCTCACGGACTGGATTGACCCCGACGGCGATGACCTCTTCCTCACCGGCGCCGTCTCCGATGACAAGAGCGCGGTGATCAAGACGAGCCCCGACGGTGAACTGAAGTACACCGACGACGGCGAAAAGGACGGCCTGAAGTCCATGACCATCACGGTTTCCGACGGCATCGACAGCACGGAAAAGAAGGTGAAGGTCAACGTCAAGACCGGCGGCACGGTGCCTCCCGTGGCCAACGCGGACTTCTTCCGCGCCGTGGTGGGACAGCCCATTGCGCTGGCGCCGCTGAAGAATGACCAGGATCCTTCCGGCGGCAAGCTGCGCCTGGCCAGTGTCTCAAAGCCGGCCAACGCAACTGTCTCCAAGATCGCCGACAACGGCACAGTCACCTTCACGCCCAGCGCGCCGGGGCCCGTGTACCTGGACTACCAGGTGACCAACGGCCCCATGAGCGCCACAGGACTGATCCGCGTTGACGTGGTGGCCGCCAACAACCCGGGGCTGCCCGTGGCCGTGAAAGACCTGGCCATGCTGCCCTCCGGCGGCTCAGTGCTGGTGGACGTGCTGGGTAATGACGAGGACCCAGCCGGCGGCGTGCTGGTCATTCAATCGGTGGATGTTCCCGCCGGCGCGCCTGTGGCGGCCACCATCATTGAACGCAACATCATCAAGCTGACGGATGTGCGCGGGCTCAACGCCAGCTTGAGCATCAAATACACCATCTCCAACGGGGCGGGCAGTGCCGTGGGCGAGGTCTCCGTGATCAGGATCCCGGCGTCGGACAAGCTGTTGCCCCCGCGGGCGGAGGACGACACAGCAGTGGTCCGGGTGGGCGACATTGTCAGCATCCCCGTGCTGGCCAATGACACGGACCCCAACGGTGAAGTGCTCAAGGCGCCGGTGGTGACGGAGGCCGGGGACCCCGAAGCGGGCAAGCTGTTCGCCGACCAAAACCAGTTACGCTACATTGCCGGGCCGAGCCCCAAAAAGATCACCGGCGTATACAAGGTGGCCAACAGCTCCGGGCAGTTCGACTCGGCCAAGGTGGACATCACCATTGTGGCCGCAGATCCCGAGCACAACCTGCCGCCAGCCCCCAAAAACCTTACCGGCCGGGTGATTGCCGGGGATACGGTAAAGATTCCCGTCACCCTCAACGGAATTGATCCGGACGGCGACTCCGTGGAGCTGGTGGGCATTGACAAGGGGCCCAAGCTGGGTACGGCGGAAACAGGCAACGGCTACATTTTTTACACCGCCGGCGGCAGCTCCGCGGGCACCGACTCCTTCACCTACCGGGTGCGGGACAGGCTCGGCGCCGAGGCCATTGCCCGCATTGATGTGGGCGTGGCCCCGCCGCTGACCATGAACCACCCGCCGGTCACGGAGGATGATTTCATCACCATCCGCCCGGGCCGGAAGGTGGCCCTGGATGTGGTCCTCAACGATTCAGATCCCGACGGCGGCCAGCTGGGTCTGGTGAAGGACGGCTTCAACGGCCCCGAGGCCATGGCGCCCACGGTGACACCCAAGGGCAAGGTGGTGCTCACCTCACCCATGGAACCGGGCATCGCCACCATGATGTACACAGTGGGCGACAAGTTTGGGGCCCGGGCCACGGGCAACATCCGCATGAGCGTCACCCCTGACGCCCCGCTGAAGGCGCCTTTTTCCCGCGATGACAGGGTGACCGTCAAGCAGATGCTGGGCAAGAACACCGTGGATGTGCCGGTGCTGGACAACGACGGCGATCCCGACGGCGTCACAGAGGCCCTGAAGGTCACGGTGGAGTCCGCTCCGGGCAAGCCTTCAACGAGTGCATCCGTCACCTCAACGGGTGCTGTGCGCGTGGTGCTAGAGGCCGGGGAGCAGATGATCCCCTACACCGTCACCGACCAGGACGGCTTGCAGGCGACGGCCGTGATCTGGGTTCCAGGGCTGGACAAGCAGTACCCCGTGTTGAGCAAGAACGACGTCATTCGCGTGACTGCGGGCCAAACCGCCACCATGAACCTTGCCGACTACGTGCAGGTGCGCGAAGGCCGCAAGCCCCGCCTCACCGAGGCGTCCAAGATCTCCCTGCTGGGCGCATCGAATGCGAACGTCATCATGGGCGACGGCGCAGGCATCAGCTACGCCGCCGACATCAAGTTCTACGGGCCGGGGTCCATCACCTTTGAAGTGACCGACGGCGCGGGACCGGACGATCCCGCAGCCCTGAAGTCAACGCTGACAGTCATGACGCTGGTTGACCCGGCCCCGGCCGGCAAAAAGGATGAGCCCAAGAAGAAAAAGGAGGAGAAGAAAAACACTCCGCCCACCTTCACCGGTTCCACCCTTGAGGTCCCGCAGCAGGAGAAAGCCAGCCTGGACGTTGGGCCGCTGGCCTTCGACATTGACCAAGGTGACAAGGACAAGTTCAAGTTCTCCATGGTGGGCGGGGCACCGGCCGGCTTCAAGGCTGACTTCAAGGGCACCGTCTTGACTGTGTCCCAAAATGACGAAACCAAAGTGGGTGCCACAGGCACCGTCCAGGTGCAGGTGACCGACGGCAGCAACCCGCCGGTGGCGGCCGAGGTGGTGCTCACGGCGACCTCCTCATCCGAGCCGTTGGCGGTAGCCAATGAGGACATTGTCCAAGATGCCCACGCCGGCCGTGCCGAAGTCATCAAGGTCCTGAACAATGACGTGAACCCCTTCCCGGACACACCGCTAAAGGTCATGGACACCTCCGTGGAGACAGGCAGTGCAGGAATCGTTGTCACCCACGTTGACGACGCCGTCACTGTCAACACCGATCCCGACTACAAGGGGACTGTGGTGGTGCGCTACACCGTCGCCGACAAAACCAAGAACGCGGACAGGTACGCCAACGGACGCATCCGCATCACTGTCAAGGGCAGGCCGGAAGCGCCCACCAAACCACAGGTTGTGGAGGAAAAGGACGAATCAGTCCTGCTGACGTGGGACCCGCCGGCAGACAACGGCGCCCCCATCACCAAGTACACGGTGGCGTGGGCGGGCGGGACGCAGACGTGTGACACCAACACCTGCACCATCACGTCCCTGACGAACAACCGGGCCTACAAGTTCACGGTGACGGCGAGCAATGACGTCGGCACCTCCGACGCATCGCCGCAGTCAGTGACGGCAACGCCGGACAGGATCCCGGACACCCCCGTGGCTCCCACCACCGTTTTCGGCGACACGTCCGTCACCGTGTCCTGGAGCACCCCCGTGGGTGAGTTCTCCCCGGTGACCAAGTACAACCTGGAAATTTCACCGGCCCCGCCGGGCCAGAATGGCCAAAAGCCGGAATTGACGGGAAATTCCCATGTGTGGACCGGGCTGGAGAACGGCACGGAGTACCAGTTCCGGGTCCAGGCCATCAACAAGGCGCCAAACCCTTCGGAATGGAGCCAGTATTCGTCATCGGTGATTCCGGCCGGACTGCCCGCCGTTCCAGCCGTGCCCTCCGTGGAAACGCAGCCGGCCGTGGGCAACAACAGCCAGGTCAGTGTCAGCTGGGCGGCGCCCTTTGAAAATGGCGACGCCGTCAGCAAATATGAGGTTGAACGTTCAGGCGGCGGGCAGGCTGCCGTCACGCAAACTGTCACGGGCACCAGCGCAACATTCTCCGCGGGCACCTCAACGCAGGGGTACCAGTACCGGGTCCGTGCCACCAACAAGGCGGGCACCACAGGCTATGGCCCGGCCTCAGCACCCCAGCGTGCGGTGGGCAAGGTCGCGACCATGGCCGCGCCGGGCATCAGCATTGTGGACCAAACTGGCAGAGGCGGCGTGGTGAAGGTGACCTACCAGCCGCTGAGTGAGAACCAGCGTGCGGGCTACGCTGCCGGTGAGGTGCAGTACTGCGTCACGCTGTCCACCACGGGTGAAAGCTGCGGCGTGCCGTCGGGCGTTCAGCTGGCATCGCCCAACGGCGCGGCCGTCTACGCAACCGTTCGGGCGCGGGCGTCCGCCGGCAGCCTGTCCTCAACCGGTGATGCCTCAGGTGCCTCGCCCACTGTCACTCCGTACGGTGTTCCGGGCCAGACGGGGGTTGATGGCAAGACAGCCGGACAGGGCGACAAGACTGTGCGGTGGAGCTGGAACGCACCCAACGACAACGGCAGCGCCATCACCCGTTACGAGATCCGCCTCAACGGTGCCGGCTGGGACAGCCGGGGCATGGCCACCAGTTTCGAAACCGGGACGGCCGGCTATAACGACACGGCAACACTGAATGTCCGGGCGTGCAATGCCGGCGGGTGCGGCGCCGGCTCCGGAGCGGTGCAAGCCAAGGCTGGCTCGGCCCCGCCGCCGCCCGACCCGCCCGTCACCGAAGTTCAGGTTAAGGCAGGCACGTGGCACTCCTGCACCCAGGGCCAGGGGGAGAGCAGCAACTATGAAAAAATCAATGGCGACTCCTATTGTGGCGGTGTCAGGTCTCCCGGCGGTGACGTCAACCTTGGCGGCAAGTGGTTGGACAGGGCTGACGGCTGGGTGCAAGTGACAGGTTGTCACAGTGGCTGGTATGTCATGTCCACCGGCCCCCATCCCGGCCGCTGGGTCAGGAATGACACAGTGGACGTCCGTGACCGCAACGGCGGCAACATCCGCTGCTAGAAGCTGCGGGCAGTGGGGAGTTGGGCCTTGGCGGGCACAACTCCCCATTGCCGCGTGTGCCGCCATCGGCAACACTGGCAGGGGCTTACGGGTCCGTTCCGCACCACCGTTTCAAAAAGTTCCACCCGGCTGACTCCAACAAATCGGCCGAGCTAAGGGTTTGTCATGGCTTTAAACGTTTTTGCCCGCAAGAACAGGCGCATCTTCTCCGTCTCCGCCGCGGCCGCTGTCACAGCAGCCGTGGTGGCAGGGGCGTTGATCTATCCGGGTTTCAGCACCGCCGACGTTGACCTCAACGATGGCGGCGTGTGGGTGACGAACCGCAGCATCAACATGGCGGGCCACCTCAACGTCCCCTCCAAGGTGCTGGACGGCGGCTTCACCGCCACCTCCCAGGGCTTCAACGTGCTCCAGGACGCCGGGACGGTCTTCATGGACAACGACTCCGGCACCCTGCTGAACCGGGTGGACGTGCCGGCCATGACCCTCACCCAGGACACCGCCCTGGGCGGCACCAAGTCAGTGTCGCTGGGCAGCGCCATCACAGTCATCACCGATGCCGCGGCCGGCAAGGTCTGGGCCGTGCCCACACATCAGGCGGCAACGTTTGATGAGAAGACCAGCAAGCCCATCCTGACGAAAATCACCAACGCCAAGGCCGCCGTCGGACTTTCCACGCACGACGGCGTGAGTGATGTTTATGTGCTCGACCCGGGCAAGGCGCAGCTCACCCACGCAAGAATTGCTGCCGACGGCAAGGTCGTCGACGCCGCCGACGCTGCCATGGACGGCGTGACGGATTCGGGCAAGCTGGTGCTGAGCGTGGTGGGGGACAAAGCCGTGGCGCTGGACCCCGAGACAGGCACGGTGTTTTTGCCCGGCAACAAGCGCGTTGTGGTCCCTGACGCCAAGGGTGCCAGCCTGCAACAGCGCAGTGAAAAGTCTGATTTTGTGGCCCTGGAAACGGGCAATGCCCTGGTGCTCCAGCCCCTCAACGGCGGGGTGGCCACCAGCATTGATGCAGGCTCCCTGGGCCGTCCCGTGGCTCCCGTGCAGCAAGGCGGCTGCGTCCATGCTGCCTGGAACGGCGCCAACAAGTACCTCTTCCACTGCCCGGGCAGTGATGCAAAGCCCATCAGCGTTCCCAAGGCCACGGCGGCCTCCGAGCTGGTGTTCCGGAAGAACCGCGATGTTGTGGTGCTTAACGACATGGCCGGCGGGGACGTGTGGCTGGTCAACCAAAACATGATGCTGGTCAACAACTGGGACGACCTCACGGTTGATACAAAGAACGCCGAGAACGCCGACAAGGACTCCTCGGACCCCAACGTTGTCAACACCCTGCCGGACCGGACCAAACCCAACCGTCCGCCCGTCGCCGAGCCGGACCAGTTTGGTGTTCGTGCCGGCAGCACCACCCTGCTGCCGGTGCTGTACAACGATTCCGATCCGGACGGCGACGTGCTGACCGTGCGGGACAGCGCCGATTCCATCAAGGCCGGCGCCCTGCAAACCGTCTATGGCGGCACGGGCCTGCAGCTGGTGGTGCCGGAGGGCGCCCCCGGCGGCACCGAATCCTTCAGCTACACCAACGACGACGGCGGCGGCGGCACCGACCAGGGCACAGTGAGTGTGCGGGTGGTGCCGGAATCGGAGAACGCGCAGGCAGTGTCGCTGCGTCCCACCACCATGGTGGTGGCCCAGGGGCAGACCATCAGCCAGAACGTCCTGGCCGACATGATCGACCCCGACGGCGACAGCATCTTCCTGGTCGGGGCCGCCTCCAACGAGGAAACCGGGCAGGTGAAGTTCACCCCGGACGGCGAGTTGAGCTACACCGACGACGGTTCCTCCAATGGTTTGCGCACGGTGAGAATTCAAGTCTCCGACACGCGCGCCATTGTGGAGAAGAAGATTCAAATCAGCGTCAAACCCGCCGGGGGAGTCCCTCCCGTTGCCAATGCCGACTATGTTCGCGTGGTGGCTGGGGCGAAAGCCATTGTGGCGCCGCTGAAAAATGACCAGGACCCCCTGGGCGGTGAGCTGCGGCTGGCCAGCGTGGACAAGCCCGCCACCGGCAGCGTCTCCTCCATTGCCGACAACGGGACGTTTACCTTTGCTTCGGAAACTCTTGGCGCCACGTATCTCACCTACCAGGTCACCAACGGCCCCCAAAGCGCCACGGGGTTGATCCGGGTGGACGTGGTCCCCGCCCAAGCCGAGCTGGCCCCCGTCGCCGTCAAGGACATGGCGCTGCTGCCACTGGGCGGGAGCACCCTGGTGGATGTGCTGGGCAACGACACGGATCCCGCCGGCGGCGTGCTGGTGGTTCGTGGGGTGGATGTGCCCGACGACGCCGGCGTCTCGGTCACAGTGCTGGACCACCATGTGGTGAAGATTGCCGATGTGCGCGATCCCGGCTTCCCCGTCACCATCCACTATTCGGTCTCCAACGGCCAGGGCACCTCCACGGGGGCCATTTCAGTGGTGCGCATTCCGGCGGAGTCCACGTTGCAACGGCCCGTGGCGCGCCCCGACGTGGTCGATGTCAGGGTGGGTGACGTTGTGCGCATCCCCGTGCTGGCCAACGACTTTGACCCCAATGGCGATGCCTTGAAGCACCCGGAGGTCACGGAAAGCCCGGACGCCGGGACCGGCAAGCTGTGGGTTGACCAAAACTCCCTGCGCTTCCTGGCCAAGGACGTGCCCGGCTCCGTGACAGCCATTTATCAGGTCACCAATGATTCGGGCCAGTCGGACTCGGCCTCGGTGACCATCAACATCATTGCCCAGGACCCCGAACGCAACCTGCCGCCGGCACCAAAGAATGTGCAGGGCCGGGTTATTGCCGGTGGCCAGAGCAAGATCCAGATTCCCCTGGACGGCATTGACCCCGACGGTGATTCGGTGCGCCTGGCCGGAATCGACATTCCGCCCTCACTGGGCACGGCCGTGGCAGGCAACGGCTTCATCCTCTACACGGCGGCGGGCAACGCGGCCGGGACCGACACCTTCACCTACAAGGTCAAAGACCGTCTGGGGGCGCAGGCCGTTGGCACCGTGGAGGTGGGCATTGCCCCGGAGGATGCCAGCAACCGGGCACCGAAGGCCTCTGACGATTTCATCACGATGCGCCCCGGGCGCCAGGTGGCACTCGATGTGGCACTCAATGACAGCGATCCGGATGGCGACAAGCTCTTTGTGGTCAGGGACGGTTTTAGCGGGCCGGAGGAAATGACACCCACTGTCACGGATCTGGGACGGGTCCTGCTGACAAGCCCGGCCGCAGCGGGCGTCGCCACCATGGGATACACGGTCAGTGATCCGGCCGGTGCCACGGCCACCGCCAACATTCGCATGAACGTCACCCCTGATGCGCCGCTGCGCGCGCCCATTGCCCGCGACGATGAGGTCACGGTGCAGGAGGCCCTGGGCAAGAACACCGTGAACGTTCCTGTGCTCAAGAACGACGAGGACCCGGACGGTGTTGCCGAGAATCTTGCGGTGAGCCTGACGCTGCCCAACCCGAACGCGTCGGTGAACGCCGATGGCACGGTGCGCATTGCCCTGACGCAGGCACCGCAAATGGTGCCCTACACAGTCACCGACCAAGACAAACAGTCCTCCACGGCAATCATCTGGGTGCCCGGCCTGGATGCCCAGTACCCGGTGCTGGCCAAAAGTGATGTCATCAAGGTCCAGGCCGGGAAAACGGCTGTCGCCTCCCTGCGTGACTACGTCAAGGTGCGTGAGGGCCGCACGCCGCGGATCACCCAGGCCGACAAGATCAAGACGATCGGTGCCGGCGGCACCGATGTAATCACCCCAGACGGCGCCGGGCTGAGCTATGCGGCCAAGACGGATTTTTACGGTCCCGGATCCATCACGTTTGAGAACCGCAGGCCGATCATCTTGAGCTCCGGG
>JBDTQM010000042.1:0-22770 GCA_039932175.1 Specibacter sp. | reverse complement strand
CCGGGGGGCCCGGCGCGTCCCCCATCCGGAGCAGACACCGCCGCTGCCTTCGGCCAGCCTGCTGTCGGCGGTCACCATGGAATCGACCCTTTTCAGGCGGCCGCAGGGCCGTGAGCAGGCGTGGCAGCAGATCTCTGCCGAGGATGCTTTCGACACTTACGAATCCCCGGTGAACGCCGCCCCGGGGCGCTACCTGTGGCTGGAATTATCCCTCAGCGGCACGGTACAGGCCAGCCCCCGGATCCGCGCCCTGCGGATCGAGAGGCCCGGGCACAAGCTGCTCAACAGCCTGCCCCGGGCGTGGTCGCGCGATGACGGCGACGCCGACTTCCTGCACCGTTTCCTGGCCCCGCTCGAAGGCACCTTGTATGAGCTCGACTGGCGATCGGCCGAGCGGGCCATTCTGCTGGACCCGCGCACCACCCCGCAGGAGGCCCTGCCGTGGCTGGCCAGCTTCGCAGCCCTGGTCCTGGACTCCCGCTGGCCCGAACAGGCCCGCCGCACGCTCATCGCCGAGGCCTACCGCCTGTTTGCCCGGCGCGGCACCAGGGGGTCCCTGATCCGCATCCTTGAGCTGTATCTGGGCCGGGCCCCCGTGGTCATCGAAGCGTGGCAGCTGCGCGGACTCGGCGGCATGGTGCTGGGCCCGGCGCCATCGGGACCGCCGGCACCAGCTGTCGGGGGCGGCGCACGCGCCACAGGCATGTTGGGCCGCTTCTCGATCGGCGGACTGTCCACGGCATCCGCCACGTCCTCGGCGCCCGCCCCGCCCCCGGACTCCTTCCAGCTCAGCGCGCACCACTTCTCGCTGCTGATCCCCGGGCAGCTCACCGGCGAACAACGCGAGGTTGTCCACGGCATCCTGGAGGTTCACCGCCCCGCCCACACCATGGTGGAGCTGTGTGAGCTTGGTTCCGGCATGCGGGTGGGGCAGCGCCTGCACGTGGGGCTGACCACCTTCGTGGGCCCGGACGCTGCCTGGGCCCCCGCTGTTCTGGGCCAGTTCAGTGTTGGCGGTGACGGCGTCCTCGGCATACCAGCCGTCGGCTCCCGGCTCGGGACCAGCTCGGTGGCAGGGCAGGTGAGAGTCGGATGAGCGAACTTTTCATCGGCCGGCTCACCGCCACAGCCGTGGCAGAGCACCCCACCAACCCCTCCACCTCCCTGCAGGGCCCCGGCAGCCTGGCCTCCCGTGTGCCTGCCCTGTTGGCCAACCTTGCGGACCACCGCCTGGCCGAAGCCTTTGCCGGGACTGACCTGCCAGGGGGCGAGTGGTGTTTGCGCCGCGTTGATCTTCACCTGGCGCTGGACCCCGACCGGCCCGGTCCGGCCCTGGAAACCCAGTGGGCCGCAGCCGTGCTCCAGGAACTGGCGCATCTCATCCGCTCCGGCTCCGCTGAGGTGCTGCACTTCCCCCGGATCTCCGACGCCGTCAATGACATGGCTGCCGACCTCGCCACGGGCCGGACGGCCAATGCGTGGGCTTGGCGGCAGCTTGGACTGCTCACGGACCAGGACCCGGAACCGGCTGGCGCGCCGGCACAGGTCCTGCTGTCCTTGTTGTGGCGTTGGCCGGAGCTTGCCCTGTCCGCCGTCGTGTCTGTTGTTGCAGCCCACGGTGCCGCCGGGCTGGCCCGCGTGCTGGGACGGCGCGACTGGACTGAGCTGGCCACCATCGTCGCAACAACCGCCGGCGTGCCCGCCACGATGACTGCCGCGCTCTTGTCGGTTTCGGTCCGGCAGCCGGACCACACGGCCATGGAAAGCGAGTCCCCTGCGAACGCTCCTGCGCAACCAGCTGCGCAGGCACCGGGCCCGGTCAGCCGTGCACGGATCGTTCAAAGCCTCACCGGCAACGTTGCCGCCCGCTCCGTGCTGGCCAGGGCGTTCCTGCGCAGTGGTTTCCGTCCCGATCCGCCAACGGCAGCGGCATGGGCACTGCTTGCCGCCGCCGAGTTCGACGCCGGACTCCTGCACCGGGCAGATGCGCCGGCTATTCTCATCTCACTGTCTTCCCGATTCCTGGTGCCCGCCACAGCCGGGAGCAGCCCGCTGGGCTCCCGGCGGAAACTGGCCGCTGCCTGGCCCACCACCGGGAATCGGCAGACCGGCCCATCGGACCAAGACACTGCTGGCAGCTCAGACGAGGACGCAAACACCGGGCGGGCCAGCCAGGACATGGCCCGCGGCGAGTCACCCGGGACCAACCCCCACACCCACGCCAGGGTCGCCTCCGGAACGGAACCCGAGCACGCCCGCATCAAGGCAGCCCGGCCAAGCGGACTGTCGGGACAAAATCCCGCTGACATTGAGCCCGGCGCAGGCGATGCTTACCCGCCTCCCACAAACAGCAGTGCCGAACTTGAAGATCCGCCCGGCGGCCTGACCCAAGAACTGGCCAAACCCACTCTCTGGGCCGGGCTGCCGTTCCTGCTCGCCACCGCGGATGATGCACGCATCCCCGAGCTGCTTCTGGCTGATCCTGCCCTGACCGGCCAACCGCTGCACTGGATCCTGCATCAGCTCGGACAGCTCCTGGTCCCGGCAGCACCGGACGACCCGGCAGTCATGGCTCTCGCCGGACTTCCCCCCGGGGCCGAACCGCCGGCCCGGCTCGGTGCGCCTGACAATCCCGCGCACGACGGCGGCCCGGGGGGCAGCGACTACCCGGGGGGCAGCGCAGCCGCAGCAGCGGTTGCGGGCGAACGCGCAGCGCTGGCCGGGCACGCCACCCGCTGGGCAACGGCCACCGCCACCAGGCTGCGGCGCACACATCTTCAACCCTTCGGCGTCGTGGCGGAGATGGCCGCCCGCCGCGGCACGGTCCTGGCCCAAAACGGCTGGATTGAAGTTCACCTGGGCCTTGCCGACGTGGACGTGGACGTCCGCCGGGCAGGCCTGGACATAGACCCCGGCTGGATCCCGTGGCTGGGAACGGTGGTGCGCTATGTCTACTCCTGAACTCACAGCGTCCCCCGCGGCAACACTGCCCGCCCTCAGCGCACCGCCGCACACTCCCCCGTGGGCCCTTGTCAGTTCACAGCTCACGGCACGTGCCGCCCGGATCGCCCGGGACTTGGCCGGCGTGCTGGAAATTCATGGCAGCACCGGTTCCGGTGCCATGGAAGCGGCCGATTTCTTCCGCAACTGGGCGGACGGCACAACGGAACCGCCGAATCCGGCGCGCGCGCCCGACGCCGCACCCCTGAACTCTCCGCTGGATGCCTTGGTTCAACGCTTTTCCATGACTCCCGCGGAGATTGACCTGTTGCTGCTGGCGGGCCTGCCGGAGGAACATGAAGGCATTGCCGCAACCTTCCGCAGCTTGAACCCCCAAGGCGAACCCCACCCCACGGCGGGGCTGGCGGCCCTTGTCCTGAACGACACCCTGGTTTCTGCTGCGTCCATGGATGCCCGGGCCCAGTTGCGCAGGCTGCTCACCGGCGGGATGGCAGTCCGTCACGGGTTGCTCCACTTGGCCGGCACCGGCACGTTCTTTGAACGCTCCCTCCTCGTTGCGGACAGCCTGTGGGAGGCCCTGCACGGCCACGATGCGTGGCCGGCCAAGCTGCCCCGCGTGGACACACCTGCCGTCCCGCCCGGTTTGCAGGGCTGGCTGGCCGGCACGGGTCCCGCCCGGGCCACAGCAGCCCTGGCACGGGATGCGACCGGCACCATCCTGGTCTCCGGCAGCAATGAGACCATCGTGCTGAGCCGGTGCCTGGCCGTCGCCACAGCTGCGGGCCGCACCCTTGTAGGGGCAAGGCTCCGGGCCGGTGACGCCGCCGGCATCGACTTGCTGGCCGCCCACGCGGCCGTACGCGGAGCACTGCCGCTGCTGGTCCTGCCGGGCACCAACCAGGGCGAGCCGCCGGAACACAACACGCTGGCGCTTGGGGAGGTCCCCGGCCCGGTGCTGGTCTGTTCCGGCGACGCCACCGTGCGCGCCGCCGGCACCCGTCCGGTGCTGGCATTGGCCAGCGGCCCCGTGGGGGCTGCCGACCAGCGGGCCGCATGGGCCGCCGCCTTGCCGGGGTTGGCCGGGCAGGCCGCCGGCCTTGCGGCCCGGCACCCGCTGGATCCGGCGCTGGTGGCCGAGCTCGCCGTCGACGTACCCGCCCACGGAGGGGCGCCCGGGCTGGCGGAGGTGAGCGCCCTCATCCGCACCCGAACGGGCCTTTCACTGCCACCGGGGGTGGCGTTGCTGAGCCCCTGCGTGCCCTGGACCGACCTGGTGCTCCCGGCGGAGGCAGCCTGGCAGCTCCGTGACGCCGTGTCGCGGCTGGATTACCAAAGCGTGGTCCTCGAGGACTGGGGACTGCGCGCCCGGGCCCATGCCACCGGCGGAACACGAATGCTGTTCACGGGCCCTCCCGGCACCGGAAAGTCCCTGGCCGCCCATGCCGTGGCAACAGCGGCAGCAACTGATCTGCTGCTCGTGGATGCGTCCCGGCTGGTGTCCAAATGGCTGGGGGAAACTGAAAAGAACCTCTCCGCCGCTTTTGATGCGGCCGAACACACACAGGCCGTGATGCTGCTTGATGAGGCCGACGCCCTGTTCGGCACCCGCACCGAAATCTCCGACGCCAACGACAGATACGCCAACCTGGAAACGGCGTACCTGTTGCAACGTCTGGACAGTTTTGACGGGTTGCTGATCCTCACCACCAATCTGCGCCCCAACATTGACGCAGCATTCATTCGCCGCATGGATTTCGTGGTGGAATTCCCCGTCCCGGACGCGGCCGGCCGTGCCGAGTTGTGGGCCCGCCATCTGCCGGCGGAGTCCTTGGATGCAGACCTTGACCTGGCTGCCCTGGCCCGGCTCTACCCGGTTCCCGGGGCTTGGATTCGCAACGCGTCCATCGCCGCGGCCTACGCGGCGGCGGCACGAAAAGACCCGATCAGCCAAGAGCATCTGGTGGCTGCCATGAAACGGGAATACGCGAAGGCGGCGCTTCGCTTTCCCGGCGAACCACCGAGGAGACGAAATGACCACGACTGAGCCCGTCCGCAGCGATGGTTCCCCCTGCGACTGTGATTCCTGCACAGGGGCAGGTCTTCCGGCCAGCCCCTTCACCTCCCTGCGCGTCGCCTACGGAATGCTGCTGGGCGAGGACGACTTCAATGCCGTCATGGCCAACCCGCGTGGCAAAATGATGCTGCACCAGGCCTGGCTGCACGGCAGCGGCGTGGTTCAGGGGCTCGACGTCAAGAAAGAAGGCACCCGCAACCTAAAGGTTCTCCCCGGTTTGGCCGTGGACGGCGCTGGCCGTGAGCTGTACCAGGACTGCACGCTTATCCTTGATGTCCGCCAACTGCTTGAGGAGGCGGGGCTGAAGGAACCCCGGGACTGTTCAACCGAAACCATCCACGCCTATTTGGTGGCGTCCTTCACCGCCTGCCCCTCATCGGCCGTCCCGGTCCTGGCCGAGCCGTGCGACGTCACCCGCAAGCACGACGAGTTCTCGCGCATCAACGAACAGGTGCGCTACAGCCTGCGCACCACCCCCGGGCCCGTTGCCGCAGGCGGCTATCACCGCGTGCGGGTGCTGCTGGGGCTGGAACCGGTGCACGGTGACGACGACGCCGCCGGCAAGGAGGCACTCGAGGCCAGGAAACGCGCCGCAACGGCACCCCCGGCCGAGCGCGCCGTTGACCTGCTGCGCGCGTTCCGCCACCTGGCGGTGCGCGATGAAATTGACCTCAAACCGGCCTGCAAGTCCGGCGACACCTACCCCACCCTTTTCCCCGCGGAGGAGGATGAGGCGGCGGTGGTGCTGGCCGCCGTCGTCATTTACATCAAGGAGACCGACGGAACGCCCGACGTCACAGTGGATGAGCCCGACACGTCGGTGCGCACTGTACTCCTTCCCACCGGCGTCATCCAGGAACTCGTCTGCGGCCTGGCCCCGGCACTGATCGGCACCACCGGCGCCCACGACGGCGGCGGGCCGCGCGTCATCGGCGAGGCCGAACTGGTCGACACGGCGCAGGGGAAGGGCCGCGTGCTGAGCTTCGCCGTCACGGCCGACGTCCTGCCCGCGTCACTGCGCCGGGCCATCGCCATCACCTCCTTGTCCGAGCGGGGCTGGGTCGAAGAGGACATTGACACCGTCCGCTATGAGCCCAAGGGCCGGCGCGTCATCGTTGAGCTGGCTGACAGGCCCATCAACGAGCTCATCAGGATCGTTGTCCGCGGCACCGGCACCACCCCCGTTTATGGGGACGAGCCCAGGGTGCCGCTGGCCGGGCGGGTGGGCGATCCGCCCGGCACGGCGGACAACGGGCTCGACGCCGTACTGACACTTCGCAATCCACTGGCCACCAGGAGGGCCGCCTCATGACTGGCATGGTTGACGAACCCGGCAGCACCCCCGGAGCCACGGTTCCCTCGAACATCTCCCGGCTCAACCCCCAGGACGGCCTGTTCCTGCGCGGCGAACACCTGGCCGCCATGCAAGGTTACGCCCGCGACTTGGCCCGCGCGGTGGGCACCGGCGTGGGCAGCGGCGTTGTGTATGGCTACACAGCCACCTTGACGGCGAACAAGCTGCGGGTGGGGGCGGGCCTGGCGCTCGACCCCCAGGGGCGGCCACTGCGTTCGGACGCCGAAGCTGTCATTGAGCTGAAAGACCCGCCAGTGCTGGACAGCAGCGGAAACGGCTTTCTGGTGGTGGAGGTGGGGCCCGCCGAATGGGCCTCCGGGCATGAAAAAGTGTACGGCGAGGTGTGCGGGGACGGCTGTTCGGGGTCCGGCTCATCGATTCAGCCATGGATTGGCGAGGGCATCACAGTCCACCTGATGGAGCGCAGCATCGAAGGCCTGAACACGGCCGGCAAGGCCCTGCGGCGCAACCGGCTGGCCTCCTTGTTCTTTGAGGCCGAACGCCGAAACGGCGACACCTGGCTGCAACCGGAACCCGGCCAGCCAACACTTCCGGTCACCAGCTGGGACTGGAATGCCGGCACGCCGGCGGCCCAGGCGGCCCGCGTGCCAATCGCCGCCCTGCTGGCCGTTGACGGGAAATGGGTGCTGGATGTGTGGACAGCCCGCAGGGACGTGGACGGGCCCCCCGCCAAAAACATCTGGCAGTCACGGCTGTCCATGCGGCCGTGGACCATCTTCATGGCGCAAGTATTGCAGTTTCAGGCCCAATTGGCCGCCCATGCCCCGGAGCTGGAGAAGTATGACTTCGACGTCGAGGCCTTCAACGCCGTCGGGCAGTTGAATGAAACAATCCGGAAACTGCCGTTGACCAAAACACAGCACACCAAGTTCGGGCAGGTCCTGGAAGAGGCGATGGAAAAGGCCGAGAAAGTCGTCCGTCCCCGTGCAGAGTCCAGAAGTTCGCTGCTGCGTGCCATGGGATTTGATAATCTTCCGCCCGCCGGCTACCTGCCCCTGCCCCGGGCTGCGGGATCAGTCGAGGCCGCGGTCCGGCTGCTTCTGGGCAGCAGGCTGGACTGCCGGTTCGTGTCCGCCAGCGCCGATTTTGTGGCCCGGGCAGTGGATGAATCCCAGCACCGGGACCGCATCCCCCTGGCGGGCGCCAAACCGTGGCCGGAGCTGGACATCCTCATCCCCGAACCGGGTGCGGACGGGCTGGCACGCGGGTGGGTGGCCTTTGTGCACAGGTCCTGCTGCGAGGCCAAACAGGCACCACCACAGCTTGAGGCCGTGGACGTCTACCTCACCCGCTTCGACGAGGGCCCGGAGGTGCTCATCAGGGTGCTGCTTCAGGAGCCGGGACAGGCGGGCAAGCCGGTGGCGGAACTGTTGTACCCGCCGTCGGACTGGTCCTACCCGGCTGGCAGCCCCAAGGTCATGGAAGCCTTCACGAAATTCATGCAGCAATGGGTAGCGGAAGGGACCGACTTTAAGGTCTCTTTGATCGGCCTGTCGGCCGAAGACCGGCTTCCGCTCGCGGCCGTGCGGGCTTCCCTGCTGGGGGCATCCCTCGATTCCGGGCTGCTGACCCCTGTCTACACTGCGAGCCCGGCCAAGCTCGAACGGGAGGCGATCATTATCGTCATTCAACAGAAGAAGAACGACGAGGGAGACGGATGATGCAAGTGCACGAACACGTCACCGAATCAACAACCGGCGTGTGCATCATCCGGGTCGAAGCACAGCCGGACGGCCTCATCATTGCCGTCTCCACCCGGCGGGACATTGACCGCAGCGTGCACACCGCTTTCGAGGACCGGCCGCGGTACTTCACCAAGCCCGAGGACGCCCTGGCCGTCATTGAACAATTCCTGGAAGCCTTCCAAACACGGCCCTAGCCATGGCCCCACCAGGCGGGCGCCAAACAACAACTGGCCCCGCAGCAGTCCCCCACCCGCCCGAGGGACCCAAAGTTGAGACGCATCAGCGGCTCAACTTTGGGAGGGCGTGGGGAGGGCCAGTTGCGGGGCGGGACTAGCTGATGACCACCAGCAGGTCCCCGCCCTGGACCTGGGCGATCCCGTTGACGGCCAGGCGGGACACAGTGCCGCCCACCGGCGTCGTAATGGACGCTTCCATCTTCATGGCCTCAATGGTGGCGATGGTGGCACCGGCTTCAACCACATCACCCACCTCAACCTTCAGGCTCACGGCACCGGCGAAGGGCGCAGCAACCTGGCCCGCAACCGACTCGTCAGCCTTCTCGGCAGCCTTGACGGTGCTTTCGATGCTGCGGTCGCGCACGGTGACCGGACGGCTTTGGCCGTTGAGCTTGCACATGACTGTGCGCATGCCCTTTTCGTCGGCCTCGGAGATGGTCTCCAGCGCAGCAATCAGGCGCACACCCTTGCCCAGGGCCATGACGTGTTCCACGCCGCGGCGCAGGCCGTAGAGGTAGTCTCGGGTGTCCAGCACGGAGACGTCGCCATAAGTCGTGCGGACTGTCTCAAATTCCTTGGTGGGACCGGCAAAGAGCAAGCGGTTCAGGGCTGCACGGCGGGTTTCACTGTCCGCGGCAAGTTCGGCACTGTCCTGCGCGCTGAGGGTGCCCATGCGCTCAACAATGGTGCGCCCTTGCAACGCCTTGGTGCGGAACGGCTCCGGCCAGCCGCCCGGAGGTGTGCCCAGTTCCCCGCCCAGGAATCCAATCACGGAGTCGGGGATGTCGTAGTTTTGCGGGTTCGCCTCAAAGTCCGCCGGGTCGGCCTTGATGCCCACCAGGTGCAGGGCCAGATCGCCCACCACCTTGGACGACGGCGTGACCTTGACCAGGTGCCCCAGGATCCGGTCCGCCGCCGTGTACATGTCCTCGATCTCCTCAAAGCGCTCCCCCAGGCCCAGGGCAATGGCCTGCTGGCGCAGGTTGGAGAGCTGGCCGCCGGGGATTTCGTGCAGGTACACGCGTCCCGTGGGTGCGGCGAGGCCTGATTCAAACGGTGAGTACAGGCGCCGCACGGCTTCCCAGTACGGTTCCAGCGAGCTGATGGCTGCGAGGTCAATGCCTGTGTCGCGTTCGGTGTGGGCCAGGGCCGCGACCAGGGCTGAGGCGGAGGGCTGGCTGGTGGTGCCGGCCAACGCAGCCGAGGCGACGTCGACGGCGTCGACCCCTGCATTGATGGCTGCCATCAGGGTGGCCAGCTGGCCGCCTGCCGTGTCATGGGTGTGCAGGTGGACGGGCAGGTCAAAGCGTTCGCGCAGGGCCGTCACCAGCTTGGCGGCGGCTGCCGGGCGCAGGACGCCTGCCATGTCCTTGATGGCCAGCATGTGGGCGCCGGCGTTGACGATCCGCTGGGCCAGCTCCAGGTAGTAGTCAAGGGTGTAGATGGTCTCTGCCGGGTCCAGCAGGTCGCCCGTGTAGCAGAGGGCAACTTCGGCAACGGCCGTGCCCGTGGCGCGCACAGCCTTGATGGCCGGTTCCATCTGGTCCACGTCGTTGAGGGCGTCGAAGATGCGGAAGATGTCAATGCCGCTGGCTGCCGCTTCCGCCACGAATGCGTCGGTGACCTCGGCCGGGTAGGGCGTGTAGCCAACGGTGTTGCGCCCGCGCAGCAGCATCTGCAGGCAGACGTTGGGCAGGGCTTCGCGCAGCTTGGCCAGGCGCTGCCACGGGTCCTCACCCAGGAAGCGCAGGGAAACATCGTAGGTTGCGCCGCCCCAGGCCTCAACGGAGAGCAGCTGCGGGGTCAGCACCGACACCGCCGGTCCTGCTGCCAGCAGGTCCCTGGTGCGCACGCGGGTGGCCAGCAGGGACTGGTGCGCGTCGCGGAAGGTGGTGTCGGTGACGGCAACCGCTGTCTGTGCGCGCAGGGCTGCAGCGAACCCTTCCGGGCCCAGCTCGGCCAGGAGCTGGCGTGAACCGGCGGGAGCCCCGGCAAGGTCAACCTCGGGCAGCTTGCGGGCCGGATCCTCCAGGACCGCCAGCTCGCCGTGCGGCTTGTTGACAGTCACATCGGCCAGCCAGGTCAGCAGCTTGGTGCCGCGGTCGGAGGACACGTGCGAGCTCAGCAGCTCGGGGCGCTCATCAATGAAGGACGTGGCCACGTCTCCGGCGTTGAACGCGGGGTCCGCGAGCACTGCCTGCAGGAAGGAGATGTTGGTGGAGACCCCGCGGATGCGGAATTCCGCCAATGCGCGCCGGGCCCGGGCCACGGCGGCGGGGTAGTCGCGCCCGCGGCAGGTGAGCTTGACCAGCATCGAGTCAAAGTGGGGGCTGATCTCGGCACCGGCGTAGATGGTTCCGCCGTCGAGCCTGATGCCCGCACCGCCGGCTGAACGGTAGGTGGTGATGGTGCCGACGTCGGGCCGGAAGCCGTTGGAGGGATCCTCGGTGGTGATGCGGCACTGCAGGGCGGCACCCTTGACGTGGATGTTTTCCTGGCTCAGTCCCAGATCGGCCAGGGTCTCCCCCGCGGCGATGCGCAGCTGCGCCTGGACCAGGTCGACGTCGGTGATTTCCTCGGTGACCGTGTGCTCCACCTGGATGCGCGGGTTCATCTCAATGAACACGTGCTGACCGGCCCGCTCGCCCACGGTGTCCACCAGGAACTCCACGGTGCCGGCGTTGACGTAGCCCATGGCCTTGGCGAATTTCACGGCGTCGCTGTGCAGGGCCTTGCGGATGTTTTCATCCAAGTTCGGTGCCGGGGCGATTTCGATGACCTTTTGGTGGCGGCGCTGCAGGGAGCAGTCACGCTCAAAGAGGTGCACTACGTTGCCTTCGCCGTCGGCCAGGATCTGGACCTCAATGTGGCGCGGACGCAGCACGGCCTGTTCCAGGAACATGGTGGCGTCCCCGAACGCGGAGTCGGCTTCACGCATGGCGGCCTTCAGGGCTTCCTCAAGGTCTTCGGGCTTGTCCACGCGGCGCATGCCGCGCCCGCCGCCGCCTGCCACGGCCTTGGCGAAGATGGGGAAGCCGATCTCGTGGGCCGCCGCCAGCAGTTCCTGCAGGTTGTCGCTGGGGGCGCTGGACTTGAGCACCGGAATGCCTGCCTTGCGGGCAGCATTCAAGGCGTGGACCTTGTTGCCCGTCAGCTCCAGGACCTCGGCCGGCGGGCCAACAAAAGTGATGCCGGCTTCCTTGGCGGCAGCTGCAAGTTCCGGGTTTTCAGACAGGAAACCGTAGCCGGGGTAGATGGCGTCCGCGCCGGCCTCCTTGGCAACGCGGATCACCTCTGCCACGTCCAGGTAGGCCCTGACGGGGTGGCCTTCTTCACCGATCAGGTACGCCTCATCAGCCTTTTGGCGGTGGATGGAGGTCCTGTCTTCATGGGGGAAGACGGCAACAGTCTTGGCACCTAGCTCGTAGCTCGCGCGGAAGGCACGGATGGCGATTTCGCCGCGGTTGGCTACCAGAATCTTCGAGAACATCTCACTCCTGTGTGAAGGATGGTGTGGCGGAACGCACAAGCCGCAAGCGGAGTGCGTGAATCACAGTCGAGAGCACGATGCCCGGTGCTTTCTGGGCCCCGGGACCGTGCCGCCTTGTAAAAAAATTGCATTGTGCGCAGACACAAAGTGGTGTCAGTGTCACCCCGTCGGCTGGAATGCGCCAAATCGTGTGGCGCAACTCACGGCCGACGGCGTAACAAAACCGCGGGCGACTGCCCTGCCGGCCCCTGAAGGGGATCCGCAGGGCAGGCGCCCAGCCCGTCAGAAGACTTCTGCCAGTTCCTCAATGGAGGGGCAGGAGCACACCAGGTGCCTGTCGCCGTACGCCTGGTCGATGCGGCGCACAATGGGCCAGTACTTGGCCCGCGGGTCCACGCCTGCCGGGAAGACGGCGTCTTCCCGGCTGTAGGGGTGCTCCCACTCCTCGGTGATGCTCTGTGCCGTGTGCGGTGCGTTGACCAGCGGATTGTTCCCGGCGGGCCAGAGCCCGTCCTGGACGGCGGTAATTTCCTTGCGGATGGAGATCATGGCGTTGATGAAACGGTCAATCTCGCCCAAGTCCTCGGACTCCGTGGGCTCCACCATCAACGTGCCGGCCACCGGGAAGGACATGGTGGGTGCGTGGAAGCCGTAGTCGATCAGGCGCTTGGCCACGTCGTCAACGGTGACACCGGAATCTGCCGTGATGCCGCGCAGGTCAAGGATGCACTCGTGCGCCACCAAGTCGTGGGCACCGGTGTACAGCACCGGGTAGTGCTCGCCCAGGCGGCGGGCAATGTAGTTGGCGGACAGGATCGCCGTCTGGGTGGCCAGGCGCAAGCCGTCCGGACCCATCATGCGGATGTAGGCCCAGGAGATGGGCAGGATCGACGCCGAACCGTAAGGTGCGCTGGACACCAGGCCCACCGAGGAGTCGACGCCCAGCTCGCGTGCCGGCAAGTGCTTGGCCAGGTGTGCGCCCACAGCCACAGGACCCACGCCGGGACCGCCGCCGCCGTGCGGGATGCAGAAGGTCTTGTGCAGGTTCAGGTGGGAAACGTCGGCACCAAACTTGCCCGGCTGGGCCAAGCCAACCAAAGCGTTGAGGTTCGCGCCGTCAACATAAACCTGGCCTCCGGCGTCGTGAATCATGGCGCAGATGGTGCTGATCTCCGTCTCGAACACGCCGTGGGTTGACGGGTAGGTGACCATGATGGCCGCCAGGTCCTTCTCGTGGATGGAGATTTGGCGCTTGAGGTCGTCGATGTCGATGTTGCCGAAACCGTCGGTGGCCACGGCCACAACCTTCAGCCCGGCCATGACGGCGGAGGCTGCGTTGGTGCCGTGGGCAGAGGTGGGGATCAGCACGATGTCACGGTCCGGGTTGCCGTTTTCCACATGGTAGGCGCGGATGGCCATGAGGCCGGCAAACTCGCCCTGCGAGCCGGCGTTGGGCTGCACCGAGACGGCGTCATAGCCGGTGATCTCGGCCAGCCAGGACTCCAGCTGCGTGGCCATTTCCACAATGCCCACGGTGTCCGCGGCCGGTGCAAAGGGGTGCAGGTTGGCGAACTCGGGCCAGGTGACGGCTGCCATCTCGGCCGTGGCGTTGAGCTTCATGGTGCACGAACCCAGCGGGATCATGCCGCGGTCCAGCGCGTAGTCGGCGTCCGAGAGCTTGCGCAGGTAGCGCAGCATCTGGGTTTCGGAGTTGTGCGCATGGAACACGGGGTTGGTCATGTACTCCGTGGCCCGGGCCGGTGTTGGCAGCACGACGCCGGCCGCATCGTTCGCCTGTTCCGGCGCCGCAGTGCCGAGCAAGGCAGCCAACGCAGCAACATCGGCCTCGGTGGTGGTCTCATCCACGGCGACCTGCAGGTGGTCGTGGTCCACCTGGCGCAGCAGGTAGCCGGCACGGTGGGCGGCGGCAACCAGCTCGGCGGCCGCGTGGCCGCTCTGCGAGGTGACCTCGATCTTGACGGTGTCAAAAAAGTTTGCGTGGACAACAGTGTGGCCGGCCGCCGTTGCCGCCGCGGCCACGGCCTGTGCCCTGGCGTGGACGCGGGTGGCGATCTTGCGCAGCCCTTCCGGGCCGTGGTAGACGGCGTACATGCCGGCCATGACGGCCAGCAACACCTGTGCAGTACAGATGTTGGAGGTGGCCTTTTCGCGGCGGATGTGCTGTTCGCGGGTCTGCAGGGCCAGGCGGTATGCCTGGTTGCCGGCTGCATCCTTGGACACGCCCACCAGACGGCCCGGCAGGGACCGCTCAAGGCCCTGGCGCACGGCCATGTAGCCTGCGTGCGGGCCGCCAAAGCCCATGGGCACGCCAAAGCGCTGGGAGGAGCCAACGGCCAGGTCGGCACCCAGTGCGCCCGGGGATTCCAGCAGGGTCAGCGCCAGCAGGTCGGCGGCAACGGCCACCACGGCCTTGCGCGCCTTTGCTGCGGCGATGATCGGGGCAATCTCGCGGATCCGGCCGGAATCGCCGGGGTATTGCAGGAGCACGCCAAAGAACTCAACGTCAGGGAGTTCGGCGTCGAAGTCGTGAACCAGCAGGGGCAGGCCCATGGCCTTGGCGCGCGTGGTCACCACGGCCAGGGTCTGCGGGAACACATCGGCATCAACGAGAATGACTGCGCTGTCCGGGGCCGTGCGGTTGTTGCGGCGCATCAGGGCCACGGCCTCGGCGGCTGCGGTTCCCTCATCCAGCATGGAGGCGTTGGCTGTGACCATGCCGGACAAATCGGAGACGACTGTCTGGAAATTCAGCAGGGCTTCCAGCCGGCCCTGGGAAATTTCGGGCTGGTACGGCGTGTAGGCCGTGTACCAGGCCGGGCTTTCGAGCACGTTGCGCTGAATCACACCCGGAGTGTGAGTGCCGTAATAGCCTTGGCCAATGAAGGACTTGTTGAGCGTGTTTTTGCCTGCCAGGGCCCGCAATTCCGCGAGCATGGCCTCTTCGGAGGCGGCTGCCGGCAGCTTCATCGGCTCATCCGTATAGATGGATTTTGGCAGCGCAGCCGTTGTTAGCTCCTCCAAAGAACCAAATCCAAGGGTGCTCAACATATGATGAATGTGGGGCTGCGCAGTAACCCCAATGTGTCGATCACTAAACACGGCCGACACAAGGTTGTTTGTGTTCTGGTGCCCGGGCAAATTTTCAGCGGTATTTGTCAATGGGTTCTCCAAGTCGCGAACGTTCCACAGCTATTGTATGTGTCAAGGCTATTCGCAGCAGCACATGATTGAGTAAGCAACGCAAAGGGTAATGGTTCAGCCGTGCAAGTAGTGAGTATCAGCAGTCTCAAGGGCGGCGTGGGCAAGACCTCAGTCACGCTTGGCCTGGCGTCCGCAGCATTGGCGGCCGGCATCCCCACCCTCGTGATTGACCTAGACCCGCACGCCGACGCCACCACCGGCCTGGGCGTTGCGGCGCGCGGCCAGCTGGACATCGGCCAGCTCATCAAGACTTCCCGCAAGGCGGATCTGGGCGCAAATGTGGTTCCCAGCGGGTGGCTTGCCGCGCACAAGCACGACGGCGCGGCCCTGCCAACGCTGGACGTCGCCATGGGCTCGGCATACAGCGGCATCTACGACCGCCCCGATTTGGGCAAGCGCGACCTCCGCCGCCTGGCCACCGTCCTGGCCAACGCCGACCGTGACGGCACGGCCCCTTACCAATTGGTGCTCATCGACTGCCCGCCGTCGTTGAACGGGCTCACCCGCATGGCCTGGACAGCCAGCAGCCGCGTGCTTCTGGTTGCCGAGCCGGGTCTGTTCTCCGTGGCCGGCACGCAGCGCACCTTGCGGGCCATTGAATTGTTCCGCACGGAATTTGCCCCCGCCCTGGTCCCGGCAGGCATTGTGGCCAACCGTGTCCGCACGGGCTCCAATGAGCATGCCTACCGTTTGGCGGAGATGAAGACCATGTTCGGCGAACTGCTGCTCTCCCCCACCATTCCCGAACAGGCCAACTGGCAGCAGATCCAGGGCGCAGCCCACCCCGTGCACCAGTGGCCCGGCGACTCAGCCAAGAACGCCTCGGCGTTGTTCGACCGCCTGCTGGATTCGGTGCTCAACCAAAGCGCCACCAGAAGCCGCCTCTACCGCGGCTAAATTTTCCAGCTGACCCTCCCCACGCCTTCCCAAAGCTGAGCCGCTGGCGCGTCTTAACTTTGGGGCCCTCGGGCGCGTGGGCCCGGCAGTGGCTGAAGAAACGCGATTTTCGTGACTTTTGAGCCACTATTGCGGGTCAGTTCTGCTTGGGGCACCAGGTGTCCGGGACTTTCCGGGCGCCAGCTGCACTGCCACGTTGATTAACGGCTCAGGCAAACCGGCCCGGCCCAGAGCCAGGCGAAGCCTCGTTTCAGGGGCGGAATCTGATCCAACTCTCGTCAGTGCAAGGGCCTGCCGGGCCTTTTGGATTCCGGGTGTGCCTTTGTGGCGTCCCAGCATGAGCGAACGCTCTACCACTGTGGCGTATGGCTCGGACCGGCCTTCAAACGCCATCCGCGGGATGCGCACCAGATGGTCGGCGACCACCAACAGTTCGTCGACGCTCATGCGCCTGGAGCAGTCCAATCAGGTGCGAATGCGGGCGGTGAGCCACAGTTCATCCAGACGACTTCGTCGTCACGGATCTTGGTGGTGTGGCCCCGCACACTCGACGCCGCGGAATACCCGGTCACCTGGGTGAAGGGTCGTATCAGGAGCGCCAGCGGAAGATCGTCGCCGTCCATCGAGACGATTCCCCGTCTCAGGGCCATCATGACTGCATGCCTGAGGCTGCCTCTGGCCCTGGCTCTGCCGACACCCAATTCTTGTGCTGACCTGGTCGTGAGGGGGGCGGATCTCAGTTCTGGTGGAAATGATTCACGTGCAAACATGCACCCATCATGGCAAGTTAGCGTCGCCGGCGTTTAAGTTATCCACAGTTCGCATGCCCACCACGGCGGGTCAGCTGAAAAAGGAGCTAGGAGATTTTGCGGGTGGCCCGGCGCTTGCTGAGCTCGTCATCGTTGTAGCCCTGCACGGCTGCGTGCTCGCTGGGGAGTGCTGCCAGGCTGCCTTCAACCTCACGCCACACACGGCCCACGGCGATGCCGAAAACACCCTGGCCACCTTGCACCAAATCAATGACCTCATCGGCTGAGGTGCACTCGTACACTGATGCCCCGTCGCTCATCAACGTGATCTGGGCCAAGTCTTCCACGCCGCGCTCACGAAGATGTTCAACGGCAGTGCGAATCTGCTGCAGGGACACGCCGGTGTCCAGGAGGCGCTTGACCACTTTGAGCACCAGGATGTCGCGGAATCCGTAGAGACGCTGCGATCCTGAACCTGCGGCGCCGCGCACTGCAGGTTCCACCAACCCGGTGCGGGCCCAGTAGTCCAGCTGGCGGTAGGTGATTCCCGCCGCCTTGCACGCTGTGGGACCGCGGTAGCCGGCATGTTCGTCCAGCACGGGCAGATCTTCGGTGAAGAGCAACCCCTGCGCACCGGCCCTGGTGGCAGGACTGGGGACAACGGCTGCCGTCAGCTCGCCGGCGTCGCTCGTGGGACTCACGTTGATCCTCCTGTTTACAGTCCCCGAATGGATGGGCAGCCAGCCTGCGGAACAACACAAACACCCGGAATAGGACTCTAGCTTCCAGTGTGCCCGCACCAGCCGCGGCTTGCAATGGGGAACTCTATACTTTGACGTTAGAACGCTGCGGGAGCAAGGTCAAAGACGTTTGCACAACAATTTTGCCGTGTCGAAAGTTTCAGCTTCAGCTTTAAGGTTAAAGATGACAAAAATTTCGCCAGAACACGCGGATTATTGGCCGAAATCCTCAGGCTCAACGTCATTGAGGAATTCGCGGAACTGACGAAGCTCACGTTCCTTGGCCTCGTCGTCGACCACGACGGATTCGCTGCCGTCCTCGTCATGGTCGCCTATGACGACGCCGGCCTCCTCAACCAGGCTCTCAACGGCCCAGATCGCGCACTGGGCCCGCTGGGCAATGGCGATGGCATCCGAGGCACGTGAGCTCACTGTGGTGCCGTCGTCAAAAACGAGCTCGGCATGGAAAACCCCGTCTTCAACTTTTGTCAGGTTGACCCGGACAATGCTGTGGCCCAGGGCCAGGACAACACCGCACAACAGGTCATGGGTCAGGGGCCGCGGCGGCACCACCCCCTGTTCAGCCATGGCTATGGCCGTGGCCTCGGCGGCGCCGATCCAAATCGGTATGTGCCGTTCCCCCAGCAGTTCGCGCAACAGCACCAAGGGCTGGTTTGAGGGCATTTCGATCCGCACCCCAACAATCGTTACCTCAATCATGGCGCCTCCATGTCTGCGATGCGGGCATGAACCAGGGCACTGTGCAGGCTCAGGCACAGCTCGGCAATCTCACGCGCCGTCTCGGCAGCCCGGAGCGCCGAGGTGCTGTCCTTGCGCGAGGACAAGGGGGCAACAGCGCGCTCCACCAAGCCAAACTCCCTGTCCGCTGCGGCTTGGAAGGGGCGCAGGTGCCGCGGCTCCAGGCCGTGGGCCGCCAACGCTGTGCAGGCCTGGGCAACCTTGAGCGCATGGTCATCGAAGGTGCCCCGGTGCGATTCCAGCAGTCCGTAGCTGAGCATCGTCTCGAACAGCTGCTCGCTGGCACCGGATTCGCGCAACAGTTCTTCCGGGGTGAACCGGCGCGACCTTCCCTTGAACTCACGGGCCGGGTCGTCGGAGACCATGCGCGGCGTCACTGAGACGCCGGCCGGAAGATTTTGCGGCGTGAGGCCCGCATCCAGGTCATCAACGTAGTCGCGGATGACCTTCAACGGCAGGTAGTGGTCGCGTTGGAGCCCCAGCACAAACCGCAGCCGTTCGACGTCGAACTCCCGGAACTGCCGGTATCCCGCGGGAGTGCGCTGCGGGGTGATCAAGCCTTTTTCTTCGTAAAACCGAATTTTTGATGCCGTCACTGTTGGGAAGTCCGCGCACAGCAGCGCCAAGACTTCACCAATGTTCAAAACGGTTGCAGCGCCGGGCCGCCGGCTGGCGGATTGCACATCCACCAGTCGGCGTCCGGCACCGGCGCTCATACTTGCCACGTCGCCCTTAGGAGTCAGCAGCGGGTTCGCTGGCGCTGAAGTAGTACGTCAAGCGGAACTTGCCGATCTGTACTTCATTGCCGTTGCGCAGGCGGACAGAGTCGACCCTGTCGCCGTTGACGTAGGTGCCATTGAGGCTCCCGGCGTCGAGAACTTCAAATCCGCCGTCGTACTTCATGAAATTCACGTGACGGCGCGAAACTGTCACGTCATCCAAAAAGATGTCTGCATCAGGATGGCGGCCTGCCGTGGTGACTTCACTGTCCAGCAGGAACCGTGCACCTGCGTTAGGTCCCACATGGGCAATGAGCAGCGCGGAACCGGCGGGAAGTGAATTCACGGCATTTTGCTCATCAGGTGCCAGCACGGGAACCGATGTGGGCCCCGATTGCACCGATGGGAGCGCAATTGATGTGGTGTCCGTGGCACCAGGCTGGTCCTGGGAGTTCGCCTGACCCGTTACCCCGGCGTCATTACTCCTGTCAACCATTGGTACTCCTCCTAGCAGAAAAATGATGTTGGGAATTCTGTTGAACTCCCAAGTACTACAAACGTACGAACCCTAGCTGGGAAAGGCCTGCACAGCGTCACTGGCCACTTTTTGTGGTGGCGGTGACCCCGGACAAACGATTCTTATCCCCCTAGCCTACCTTTTCTTGGTACTGGGCTGCGCTGAGCAAAGCGCCATGGCTGGCAGCGTCCGCAAGGGTGATTTCAACCAACCAGCCGGCACCATAGGGATCGGAGTTGATGAGGGCCGGATCGGCATCCAGGGCTTCGTTGCGGGCACTGATGACACCGCTCAACGGGGCGTAAATGTCACTGACGCTCTTGGTGGACTCCACCTCACCGACCACTGTGTCGGCACTGACGTCGGTGCCGGCCTCGGGAACCTGGACGTAAACGACGTCGCCAAGGGCATCCTGGGCGAAGTCGGTGATGCCCACGCGCACCACACCGTCCGCTGAGGGTGCTGACACCCATTCGTGCTCTGCGGTGTAGGACAAGTCTGTGGGAATGTTGCTCATGGTGGGCACCTTTCAGGGTTCATCGCTGCCGGGCGAAGAAAGTGAAGTAAATAAACTACTGGAACTAGTGGAACACGGCCCTGGAAGGAGGTTTCTTTCCATAAACCATATCCAGTCTTTAGTGTGTGGGCGGGATTGACAAGTCGAAGGTACTTTCTAGCAATAATGCTCCGTGTTCTAGCCGCGGGCCGCACCAAATCTGCGATGATTTAGATATGACTGATTCCGGACCATCCACTCCCGCAGGTGTCCCGCAGGCTCCCCAGGGCGTCCCCGGGAACAAAAACGCCACGGCGAAGATGCCCACATGGTTGTTCCGCACCATTCTCGGCGTGGTCGCCGGCGTCGTGCTGGTGGTTGCCTACCTCATCGCCTCTGTCACCGTTCCCTTGGTGTGGGCGAACGCCATCCGGGACCAGGTGGGCGGCCAGCTGGGCAACAGCATTCCGCTGGGGATGTTTTACGGTTTCACCTTCACCTTCATTCCGGTTTTGGTGGTGTGGCAGGCACGGCGCAAAAATCTTAACAAATGGGTCAGAATTGCGCTTCTGACTGCGGGCCTGCTGCTGGCCATGCCAAATTTGCTGACGTTGTCAGTCCTGTACGGGTCCACGGAAACTGCCGCCGACGCCAGGGTCATCTGGGCCATGAGCTCCAACTGGTTCGGCACCTGGAGCCAGTTGTTCATGGTGCTTGGCGTTGTGAGCGGCATTGGGGTGATCGTCCTGGGCCGGATGTGGCTGCGACGCGGCAAGAGGATCCGGGAGATCAAAACAGCCCAGAAATTGGTGCGCGAGAAGGAACTGGCCCAGGCACGCGCAGACAAAGAGGACGCCAAGGCCGCCGGCAAAGCCGCGAAGGCCGCAGCCCGGGCCAACCGCCGCCACCTTGCAGGCAATGCGGCAGCCAATCCGGACACCAGTGCCGGCGTTGGCACTCCCGGCGAATCGCCGCAGGCCTAAATGGTTCAGTCAGGTGCGTGCGTGCTGGTGGGTGTCTACCCTGGTCAGCCGGCGGCGGTGGTGGATGAAGCCGGAGCATTGGCTGCCGCCTTGGGCTGTCAGCTGGTGTGCGCCTATTCCAACCCGTCCAGGTTTCTGATCAGCGAGGCCGCAGACGGCAGCGTCATCTCAGCACCGGTTGACCCCGATTTTGACGACGACGCCGATGAGGTCTTTCCAGCCCGGCTGGCGGCTTCCCTGGCGGCCCAGCTCGCCACCGTTGAAGTGTCCTGGCGAACGCTGCTCCTGGCCGGCGACCCGTCGCATTCCCTGGCCCGCTGCGCCGGCACCCTGGCCGCCAGCATGATTGTGGTGGGCACGCACGGCGACGCTCGCACCTCCCTGCGGCAGGTGTTCAGCCAATCCGTCGCCGCCAAGCTGGCCCGCCAGCAACCCCTGCCCGTCATGGTGATACCCACCCACCACCGGCCGCCGGAACCCGCATGAGCCTGCCGTTCCTGCGCCCGCAATCCCTGGGCTGGGTGGCGGTTGGCGGAACGGCCGGTGCCGCGGCACGCGAGGCGGTGATCCTGCTGATGCCCGACGCCGGGCACCTGCCTTGGGCCGTTGTGCTTGCGAACGTTGTGGGTGCGTTCCTGCTGGGGTTGCTGTACGCCGCCTTGGCCACCACGCAGGCCGGGGTTCCGCGTGGCAGGCGCCTGAGGTTGCTGCTCGGAACAGGATTTTGTGGCGGCTTCACCACGTACAGCACCCTGGCATTGGGGGTTGTGTTGTTGGCCGGATCCGGACCGGGCGGGATGTACTGGGCCGCTGCCTACGCCCTTGGCACAGTTTTCCTTGGTGCACTGGCCACCTGGGCCGGAACGGCCGTGGGCGCCATGGCCGCCCCGCAGGCTGGCAAAATCGCGGCGCCTTCGGACGGTGGGCGGCCGTGACGCCGCTGATTTTTTTGGCCATTGCAATAGCCGGCGGTGTGGGCGCCGCGGCCCGGTTTGCGGTGGACGGGCTGATTGGGCACCGGTTCAAGACAGCTTTTCCGTGGGCCACCTTCGCCATCAACGTGTCAGGCTCCCTGGCACTGGGCCTGCTGTCGGCCGCGGCCGCCGGGGTCCTGGTGTCGGCGGAGTGGTCGATGATCCTGGGTGTTGGATTCCTGGGCGGCTATACCACGTTCAGCACCACGAGCTATGAAACGCTCCGGCTGCTGACGGACAAACGCTATCTCGCCTCCTTGGGCAACGCCCTGGGCACCCTCACGGTCAGTGTTGGGGCCGCGGCCCTGGGTTATTGGCTTGGAAGCATGCTCTGAAACGGCTGGCTCACGTCCTGTGGCTGCACTGACCAGCTCATGTGCAGGAGCGGGAACGGCAAGCCCCGGGCGTCCGTTTCCGAACGCCCCCGGGGCCTGAAACCACGCCTGATGTAAAACACGGCAGCCCGCGGGTTTTGTTCATTGACATCCACTGTCAAGGTGGAAAACCGGTTCTTTGCCCACTCGATGAGTTTGCTGCCGATGCCCAGGGACCGGGCCTCGTCGGCCACGAAAAGCATGGCAACCTGCCGTTCCTGCATGCCGATGAAAGCCACAATGCAGCCATTGAGCTCAGCGACGTGGACCGTGAGGTTGGGCAGGTACTCGTCACGGATCACCGGTTCCAGCCGGTCGATCACCACAACGGGCAGGAAATGGTGGGTTGCTTCCACGGAATCCCGCCACACATTGGTGAGTTCTTCAATGTCTTCATGACCGCGGCTTGCGCGCAGGGTCAGAACGGGTGCAGCTTTCATGGTTCCCGCAATCGTCCCCTGGGCTGGTCCTGGTGGTGCAGTGTTCGGCGCGTCCGCCGCCGGGCAATTCCCACCCTAC
>JBDTQM010000041.1:0-23196 GCA_039932175.1 Specibacter sp. | reverse complement strand
CGGGGGCCTGCTGGATCGGAGCCTGCTCCACGGGGGCCTGCTGGATCGGAGCCTGCTCAAGAGGCACGACCTCAGCTGACTGTGCAGCCACGGGGGCAGGCGCAGCAGGAACTGCAGCGGGTGAATAAGCTTTCCCGCCGCCGCCGCTCAAGCCAAGCTGTGCAGCACAGGAAGGCCATGCTCCCCAGCCCTGACCGGCCTGCACACGCTCTGCCACGGCGATCTGCTGTTCACGGGATGCGCCTTCCGGTGACCCGGTGCCGCCGAAGGCAGCCCAGGTGCTGGGGGTGAACTGCAGTCCGCCGGAGAATCCGTTGCCCGTGTTGATGGCCCAGTTGCCGCCACTTTCACACTGTGCCAGCGCATCCCAGGTGCCGCCGTCGGCCGCGTTGGCCCCAGTCCCGGCAACAGCCAGCCCGCCCCCGGCAAGGGCTCCAATGGCCAAGACGCGGCCGATGTTGCGTGTAATTGTTGAGTTTTTCATCGATGCGTTCTCCCGAAGGCCACCTGCGCTCCATCCGTCCCCGGACATCCGTGCGCCACCGTCCAACCTGTAGATATGGAGGTTGTTTCCGTGGCCTTCCGCATGACGGTGCGCGGTGTTGGAAGGCCCGGGCAATCGTGGGGGCAAAAGGTGCCGCCCGCCCCGGAGGGCATGACTAACTCTAAAACGATACCGAATCGATACGCAAATCAGCTAAGTGTTACCTTACTGTCACTGATTTTAACAGCCTGATGGTGTATGTATCGCCAATTGTCCCCAGAGCCCGGCCGTCACGGGTGCCGTTGCGCGGGGCGGGTGCGCTATGGTTCACGCGTGACGAATTCCCCCAAAGCAGTCTCCAGTGCAGCCATTGCCCAGCTCAGCCCCACCAATGGCTCCACCGTCAGCGACACCTCCCACATGCGCGCCATCAACGCCAGGGCAATCCTTCAAGTCCTGCGCCGCGATGCGTGGAAACCGACACTGACAGACCTCAGGGAAGCCACGGGGCTCTCACGCCCCACCCTGGAAGCAGGGTTGGCCGAGCTGGCCGCCAAGGGCTGGGTTACCGAGCTGGGCCCTGTGGAGAAACCGCTGCATTCGGGGCGGCCGGCCAGGCGGTTCCGTTTCCTTGCCGAGTCCGGCTGTGTGGCCGGCATCGATGTTGGCCCCAACAAGGTTGACCTGCACGTGGCCGATCTTCGCGGGGATCTGCTGGCAACGAGCAGGGTCCACCCCTCAGCCAATGCGCCGCTGACCCCGGCCAAGGTGCACGCCATGCTCACGGATCTGCTGGGCCGGCAGGGACTCGCCGGGCGAACCCTGCATACGGTGACCGTGGGCGTGCCGGGCGTGGTCAACAACGCCGGTGAACTGACACATTCCTTTGTCATGCCCCACTGGGCCAATGTCGCGGTCCGCGGGGAATTGGCCGCCCTGACGGGCGCCGCCGTGCGACTGGAAAATGACGCCAACTTGGCCACCCAAACAGAGTTCAGCAGCGGCTCGGGCCGGCACAGCGACAGCATGATTTACCTGATGCTGGGCACCCGCATCAGCTCCGGGTCCATCGTCAACGGGCGGCTGCACCGCGGCGCCCACGGTGCAGCCGGGGAAATTGGCTCCCTGCCCACCCGGCTGTGGCCGGACGTCCGGCTGGAATTGCTCAACGAGCTGCGCCCGCTTCCCGCCACTGGCGGCACCGAAACCCAGCGCAGCGACGCGGACCTGATGCAGGAAGTTTTTACCTCGGCCGCATCCGGTGACGCCGCTGCAACAGCAAGCGTCCAAAGATTTGTGGCGGGCATTGCCGACGCCCTGGTGGTCCTGCTCCTGGCTCTGGACCCGGAACTGGTAGTTGTGGGCGGCGGCACCGCCCGTGCCGGGGAAGCACTTCTGGGGCCCCTGCAGGAGGCCCTCAATGAGCGCACGCTTGTGCCCGTGCCAGTCAAGCTGGCCGCCCACGCCGACGGCGCAGTGGTTCAGGGCGCACTGCTGACGGCCCTGGCGGATCTCCGGGCAGGCGTCTTCGGCGGGTAGCGCCACGGTGGCGCCCGCTTGTGCGCGGGTGCCCGGAAGTAGTGGCGGGAGCCTGCTTACAGGTCCCGGCCGCCGGAGAGGTCTTGCAGAGGCCGGAATTAAAGTGTGAGTCATATTACAAAACCATTGCAATATTCACTTAAGCTATCTATAACATTGCTCCCCCGTCTTGCCAGGCACTGGCAGCTGCACAGGTACCATGCATCCCTCCAGCAATGGTCCCCGGCGCATGAAAACCTCACGACTAAGTTGGCGCAAGCTGATTGACTTCGGCGCCGCCGCAGCTAACAGTCCATCAACAACAGACGCTCTCGCAGCAATGGTGCGATTTTTGGGAACGCTCTCGCACTTGCGTGCGAGAGCGTTCCCAAAAATCCAGCCATTGCTGCGAGAGCGTCTCTAGGGGTCAGCCCAGGGTGTTGAGGGCCTGCTCCAGGTCTGCGATCAAATCGGCAACGTCCTCAATGCCCACAGACAGTCGGATCAGGTTCTCCGGTACGGCCAGCTCGGTGCCCTTGACCGACGCGTGCGTCATCTCGGAGGGGTAGTTCATGAGCGATTCAATGCCGCCCAGCGACTCGGCCAGGGTGAACAGGTGCGTCGACTCGGCCACCTTCCGGGCCGCCGCTTCGCCGCCCTTGAACTGGACCGAAATCATGCCACCAAAGCCGCGCATCTGCCGGGCCGCCAGCTCGTGCCCCGGGTGATCCGGCAGGCCCGGGTACAGCACGCGCTCCACCTCGGGGCGCACCAGCAGCCATTCGGCAATGGCCTGGGCGTTGGAGCAGTGCCTGTCCATGCGCACGCCCAGCGTCTTCAGCCCGCGCGTGGTCAGCCACGCCTCCATGGGAGCCGACACGGCGCCCACGGCGAACTGGACAAAGCCAATCTTCTCGGCAGCCTCGGGGTCGGACAGCACAATGGCCCCGCCGGACGCATCGGAGTGTCCGCCAATGTACTTGGTGGTGGAATGCACCACCACATCCGCGCCCAGGGCGAGCGGATTCTGCAGGTACGGGGAGGCGAAGGTGTTGTCCACAACCAAGAGCGCCCCGGCAGCATGTGCCACCTCGGCGAGTGCGGCAATGTCGGTGATCTTCATCATGGGGTTCGACGGCGTCTCCACCCACACCATCTTCGTCTTGCCTTCCGGCCCGCCCTTGGCAACGGCGGCGGCCAGCACCCCGGCGTCGTTCATGTCCACGGCGGCGTTGCTGATGCCCCACACCGACAGGACCCGGTTGATGAGCCGGTAGGTGCCCCCGTAGACGTCGTTGCCCATGATGATGTGGTCGCCCGGGAGCAGCAGGGCCCGGATCAGCGCATCCTCGGCGGCCAGGCCCGAGGCGAAGCTGAACGCGAAATCGCCGCCTTCGAGGGCCGCAAGCTGGGACTGGAGCGAGTCGCGGGTGGGGTTGGTGCCGCGGCCGTACTCGTAGCCGTTGCGCAACTGGCCAATGCCGTCCTGGGCGAACGTTGTGGTTTGGTACAGCGGCGGAATGACGGAACCCGTGGTGGGGTCCGGGGTCTGGCCGGCGTGGACGGCGCGGGTGTTGAATCCTTCAGTCATTGTTGTCTCCTAGCGTGGAAAGAAAGTCAGTCGTTGAGGTACTGCAGCAGGTCGTGGCGGGTCAGCACGCCCACCGGCGCACCCACAAAGGTCACCATGAGCGCGTCCACGTCCTGCAGTTTGGCGCGGGCGGCGGCAATGGGTTCCAGGGAGCCGATGATGGGCAGCGCGGGCTGCATGTGTTCGGTGATCTTGTCCGTCAGCTTGGCCTCATGGCGGAACAGTTTGCCGGTGAGGGTGCGCTCATCCACCGACCCAATCACCTCGCCCATGACCACCGGCGGCTCGGCGGACAGCACCGGAATCTGCGACACACCGTATTCGGCCATCAGGTTGATGACATCCCGGACAGTCTCGTTCGGGTGGATGTGGACCAGGTCTGGCAGCTGCCCCGTCTTGGCCTTGAGCAGCTCCCCGATGGCAGGCTCGTCGGTGGCCTTCAGGAAGCCGTACGACTGCATCCACTTGTCGTCAAAGATTTTTGCCAGGTAGCCGCGTCCGCTGTCCGGCAGCAGGACGACGACGACAGCCTCGGGTCCCAGCCCCCTGGCTGCTTCCAGCGCGGCCACCACGGCCATGCCGGAAGAGCCGCCCACCAGCAACCCTTCCTCCCGGGCCAGGCGGCGGGTCATGGCGAAGCTGTCGTTGTCGCTCACGGCGATGACCCGGTGCGGGACCGCGGGGTCATAGGAGGGCGGCCACATGTCCTCGCCCACCCCCTCAACCAGGTAGGGCCTGCCGGTGCCGCCGGAATAAACGGAACCTTCCGGGTCGGCACCAATGATCTGCACCTCCCCACCGTCCGCTTCCGCACGCCCGGCGGAGACCTCGCGCAGGAAGCGGCCGGTGCCGGAGATCGTGCCGCCGGTGCCCACGCCGGCCACGAAGTGGGTGACTTTCCCGTCCGTGTCGGCCCAAATCTCCGGGCCAGTGGTTTCGTAGTGGCTCAGCGGCCCATTTTGGTTGGAAAACTGGTCGGGTTTGTAGGCGCCGGGAATTTCTTTGACCAGCCGGTCGGACACGCCGTAGTAGGACTGCGGGCTGTCCGGAGCCACAGCAGTCGGGGTGACAACCACCTCGGCACCGTAGGCCCTCAGCACCGCGCGCTTGTCCTCTCCCACCTTGTCCGGGACCACAAACACGCAGTTGTAGCCGCGCTGCTGGGCCACCATGGCCATGGCCACGCCGGTATTGCCACTGGTTGGTTCCACAACGGTGCCGCCGGGCTGGATGAGCCCTTCCCCGGCCGCCTCATCGAGCATCTTCACCGCTATGCGGTCCTTGGCGGAGCCGCCGGGATTCATGTACTCAAGTTTCACCAACATGGTTGCCTGGATGCCCTCGGTGACCTTGTTCAGTTTCACCAGCGGTGTGTTGCCGATCAGGTCAAGGACTGAGTTCGCGTACTTCATGAGTCCAAACGTATCGGTTAGCGGCCGCCGTGACCACCGGGCATGACGCTGTGCCGGCGGTCCACCCGGCCCCTGTTGTCCCGTCTCATCCAAGTTGGACCATGAAAGGTGCAGTTGTTGGCGGAACGGCTCGACCGTAGTTAGACGAACTTGCTGCATTTGCCTTGCTGCAGCCCGACCAAAACATCGAACCATGCATCAAGTTCAGTGAGTCCGTACTCTTCAGGTCCAGGGGTATTGCATTCCCGTAAGGGGAACCTCTTGCGGGACGGTTTCTGGTGAGCACTGATTTGGAATCGATTGCGTCGATCGTGGATCGTGTACTAACGCTACTCTGCTTGCCCGTGGCGCGGGATGTTCTACTCGATCGCGTCGGGCCACGGAGTGGGCATCGATCGATCATCGGTGCTTAGCACACCCGCGAATGTTAGGTCGTAGGTGGTGCCCAGACGAACAACGGCGCTCCGCCTGTTCCCCTCCCATCTGAAACCGACTTTCTGCGCAACGCGGGCGGAAGGTCCATTGATCGAGATGGCTTCCCACCCTATACGGCGGAGGCCGAGACCGTCGGGGGAAGCAGCGAAGCCGAACGCGACAATGCGCGCTGCCGCTTCCGTCATGACTCCCTGTGCCCGAACGAGCGGGTCGATCCAGTACCCGAGCTCTGCGGCTCCGTCCTGGACGTTGGAAAGCGAAACCACGCCGAGTAGCTGCGGAGCGTCCTTCAAGTAAATGCCCCATGCCAGAGCACTACCGGTGGACCAGCCGGCGGGAATGACACCGCTGACGAACTCGGTTGCACTCTCGCGACGATATGGGTGTGGAACGGTGGTGAAGGAGGCGATGTCTGCGTCCTGGCAGATAGTGAAGATGCGATCGATGTCCCCCTCTGTCGGGCATCGAAGTATTAGACGCGCCGTCTCGAGCTCCACACATTCCATCCGAGAACTTTATCAAACCAGAGACACTGACCTCATGTGTCCGCAGGCCGGTCGGCGTGCCGTTCAGTGAACCAGTGCAGCGGCGTTGAGGTATCCGCGTTAGTTGTGTTCCGCTGGGGAACCCTTACCGGGCTTCCTACTTGCGGGTCATCCGTGCTGGGGCTCGGTACAGTAAAAGCTGTAGATATTCGGAGCCGTCAGAAAGGTATTCATTGCGTTATTTGACCGTGTTCTCAGTGCTGCTGGTCGGCGCAGGCCTTGCGGCAGCCACGACAGCGGCCCTTAGTTACTTCACCCGTTACTCGATGTTCGATGCGCTTCAAGGAGAGATCGATTCGACGCTGTACCTACGAATCACGGCAATGACGTCGTTTGAAAAAGCGGCGATTGTGTGCGGCATCGCAGCGGTCCTCGTCGGCATCGCCCTCGCCCTCGCGCGTTTGATTGGTGCTCGCCGTTCGATCAACGCTTAAGGCGCGAAATGTTGGTGGCCTACTGGGAGAGGCAACTACTTCTTCCACCAGGCCACCTGTCATTTTCAGGAGTCGACTGCACGGAATATCAGAAGTCGTCTGCACTGTGACTGCGTGTCCGTAATAGGAACGTCGTACGCCACCTCCGCGGGCTTGACCGCTATCGTATCCACTGGCAGAGTCCTCGGCATGATGTTTGATGAGCTCGTAGTGGGTGCTCCGTGGTGATTGACCTTCGCGATGTGGCCGCACCACCGTGGGAAGAGGACCTGCTGGTCACCGCCCAGCCCAAGGGAGTCGTGGACGTGTGGTCGCTGGTGCGCGGTGCGCGTTGTGCCACGTTCGAGACGGTCTGGGGCTCCGGTGGCGGTTGGCGGGGGGCGCTGGTGCCCGGTGAGCAGCCCGTGGTGGTGGCCGGCGCGTGGGAGCGTCATGGCGTGTGCGGATACGACTTATCGGGACAGCGGCTGTGGCAGGACCGCAGCCGCACGAACATAGAGGCCGTGACCGCGCTGACTGGAGGTCGTGTAGTCGTCACTCACCTCCGCAGGGCCACTCGCGTGCTGGAGGCAGCGACCGGGGAGGAAGTGCGTTCCCTGCGCGGGGTGTTGAGGATGATCGCGCTGACTTCGGACCTCTCGCTTGCAGTAGGTGGCGGCTGGTGCCGCCTGCTGGATCGTTCGCTGGATCCGCTGGGGTCCCGAATTTCGACCGGACTGAACATGGCTTGGTGCGCGGCCAGCGACGGGGAGCATCTGGTGGTCACCGAGGTGGACGGGCCCTTACGCATTCTCGACTCCGACGGGCGAGAACGAGCGAGGATAGCTGAGAACTTCCGACATGTCCTCCACGACCCGGTGACGAACACCTGGGTCGCGGTCCACGAGCCACCCGAGGGGAATAACTCCCTGTTCCGGTTCAACAACAACGGGGAGGTTCTGGAGCGACGTCCCTGGGACCTCCGCGTCAGCGGTACGGCGACGATGCGCGGAGGCAGGACGTTGATCCTGATTACGGCTGAAGGCGGGCAGGTCGTGAACTGCGCGGACTGGAGCGTGCACGGACTTGAGGCGACGTGAGCCTGGGCGCCGAGTAGCCCGTGGCATTGCCACGGGCTGACGGCTGTGCCTGCCATCACCAGCTGGCAAGCTCGCCACCAGCACATCGCTCGCTTTTCGATATCACCGAGCGTTCCTGCCTGACATGGGCCAGCATTTCGGGCAGGCCGCCGATCTCGGCGAGTGTCATTTTCAGAAGACGAGTGCACAAATGACAGGAGTCGTGTTCACTCGTCCGTTTTGTCAGAAGTGCTCTACACAGAATTTCAGAAGACGTTTGCACAGCGCTCCCCATACCCGCAGGGGGAACCCTTACCGGACGGGTGGTTTTTAGCGATGTCTCGCCGGGTCGCAGGCGGCGGACGACCAAGTCGCTGGATGTGCGCTGGCGGTGTGCGGCGCTATTGCGACTTATGTTCTTCCCGAGGCTCCGCTGGTCTGTGTGGGCAGACGCTCAGCAATGGCTGCAACGGTCGTGTAGTCGATGGTCAGATTGCCGCCTGCGGCGTCGATCGCGGCACCCATGCCGTTGAGAAGAGCGTCCAATTTGTCCTTCGGGAGGCGATTGATGCCGCCTGATGTTGATGTCTGCTCAAGCCACGCGTCGCGTGTGGCGGTGGTTTGCCAATCGAAGGAAAGTCGTTCGAGCTCGGTGAACACTCCAGTCGTGCGAAGGCCCGCTGCGGCTGCGTCGATGATCGTCCCATACGGGTTGGCCCCGGCCAAAGTGACCCAGGGATTGAACGGCAACCCTGTGTCGAGAGCTTTAAAGACCGCCGCGAACTCGGAGGCGAGTTCTTCAGACGGGCGTCCTGCGTTCCAGAAGAGCGCCAGGATGCCGCCGGGACGAAGGACAGAAGCGGCCTTGGCAGCACCCGCGGCGGGGTCGATCCAATGCCAGGTCTGCCCGGCGGCAACTGCGTCGAACGTTCGTCCGGTGGCCACCCACTCTTCGAACCTGGCGATCTCGACTACGAAGCCTTTGGCACGTGCAAGCTCGGCCATCTGTGGATCGGGTTCGATCCCGAGCACGACGAATCCGCGGTCACGGAAGGGCTCGGCGGAGATTCCGGTCCCGATCCCTACATCGAGAATCGAGGGCCCAGGGATCCGTTCGACGATGGCATCAACGAGGGCCTCCGGGTAGCGGGGGCGGGCGCGGTCATAGCTTGCGGCATCCGCGCCGAACGACTCTGCGAGTTCGCGGTGACTATGCGCAGCATCCCCGGTGGGCGTGATCGGTGGAGGTAGAGAGACCATGCGCCCATTCTAAGAGGACGTGTGCCCGTTCGGAACAGAAAGGGGACAGGATGCCCATTGGCCTGTCGGCTGACGCCAACCTTGTCAGCACACACGCCTACCCGCCCCGAAGAACAAGGACCATGCCGAGGCTCCGTACGCGGAACCTTATACGGGTCATGGAGACTTTGCTGAATCTCGCCTTGCTACCGGATGCAGGAAAAGGCTAGAGAGGTGTCTGCCTGTGCGAGTGGTCCCGTTCGTTGAACCACTCGCACAGGCAAGTTTTTGTGTACCGCGTTGGCAAACGCTGCTTAGGGCAAGGAGTTAACCACCGTGGTGCGGATGGTTGTCCAGCCGATCGTTGCCCCGGCCGGTACCGAGCCCATGGCTTCAAGAGCGACCTGTCGTTCTCCGATCAACTGGCCCGTGGTCGGGTCGATGATGATGTCTTGGCGAATGTTTGATGCGCCTTCAACCCGGCCGATTGCCACCCCGCTTTGGCCGTCCAATGTTGCCTGGTTGTCGGTGACCGATACTCCGGGAATGAGTGCTGCGGCCTGGTAAAGTGCCGCACGTAAATCGGCAGGTACTAGGCCCGTGCGCAGCAGGTCAGCAATCCAGACTAGTGCTTCGCCGTCAACGGACTGGCCGGCACCAAGGGTCTTTAGATAGATGCCGTTGAGCAGCATGCTCGGATCCCTGGAATATCCGGCCAGTTCCTTTTCAGTGGGAAAAGTGCTGGGCGACCCGTAAAAGGCGCCGTTAGCTGCCCTGAGGTGCTCAGAGGAGCCACCGATGTCCTTCGCTTGCTCCAAGGCAGTTTCCTTGGCCTGCGCGCTAAAGAATGTGGTGGGCACACGACCCGAGCGGTCCCAGACCCATTCCTGGTCGCGGTCTGCGGGCACGTAGAGGGACATCTTCTCGGTGTCCAGCCAGGACACAGGTGTACCGGCCACGAATTTATCGCCCTCCGCTACTGCCGGGGTTGATTCAGACAACCATAGGTTGGTGCTGTCAATCTTCAGGTATTGTCCCGGCGCCAACACCGGGTCCGTGCTGTTGATGGCCAGCCTGGCTGCGTTGTTCAAAACTTCGGCTGCCTCGGCGCTGGCAGCTCCCCGCCAGCCTGCCAAACCAATCACGTTCCCACCCACCAGAGCCGTGACAAGTCCCAGCGTTGCTGCTGTCATCAAAGTGATGCGCAAGGCCTTCCGGGGACGGCGTTTGCTTTTCTTGACACCCCCAGGGGCGATGCGATGGAGCAGCTGATCACGGCCGCTGTCGATCACTGAATCCTTGACGATTGGAATGTCGTTACGCATTTCACGCAGTAGCTTGAGCTCGTCCATGCTCTGCCTCCTCAGTGTCGTTTCGGAAAGGGCCGGCGGCGTCCTTCAGGATGCGGCGGGCCCGGTTGAGTCGTGACCTCACAGTGCCGATCGGCACCTTGGTTGCCTCGGCAATGCCCTCATAGCTCAGCTCCGCCCAGGCGAAAAGAAGGATGCATTCCCTATCAGCTGCAGAGAGTGCGCGCAGCGCACCGGCCATCGCCGAGGCGGCTACCGCAGCGTCCAGCCGCTCGGCAATCCTGTCAGTGCTGTCCGCATATGAATCACGACCCGAAGACTTCGCCAAGACCTTCAGCATTTTTGCCTCGGTCCTGTGATGCTTGAGCAGCAGGTTCGTTGCGATGCCAAATAGCCAGGGCCTGGCATCGTCCCTTGCTTGGTCGAAAGAGTCCCGCCGCTCAAAGGCAACGAGGAAAGTATCGGCCATAACGTCCTCGGCTGCCGATTCACCGGCGCGGCGGGCGGCGTACCTGTGGATCATGCGTGCGTATTTGTCGTAGAGCTCAGTGAAGGCCTGAGGGCTCTCACGGGATCTGCGAATGATGTCGGCGTCTGTAGTCACACTATGTATTGTCCGTTGGACGGAAAAGAGTTCACGGAGAAATGGAAACCTTCAGAATATTGTCTAGGAAACGGATGGACAGGCCGCCGAATCGACATTAGGTGGGTGGGTGCCGGGACGAGAGCGCACTAGCCCCGGTCGCGCTTCAACCCTAGCAAGGAGGCCATTCCCAAGATTCCTAACCACTGTCATCTTCTCCGTCTGCACAAACTTCAGCACTTAGCTGAGCAGTCGTTCCGTGCCCACGGGAGGACACCTCGATGGTAACTAAAATGCCATCCATGACCGTAAGGCGAGTTTCGAATATACGCTTAAAGTCGTCCCGCAAGCCGGTCGTTCACCGGAGCGTGTGCAGAGGACTTCGGAAATTCTCTAAACTGCGTGTTTCCGCAGCCGCCACATTCCCGTAGACCCTGCCCGCGAAAATGCCCGGTGATGGGGCCCTATGCGGGACGAGGAATGAGGACCGCCCAGACCGGATCCGAGCCCGGTTCCGATGGTCCGCGTTTCGGGAGACAGATCGACACAATGGTCCGACTGTAGTGAGACAGATTTTGCCAATGCTTCAGGTGTAGTGAGATTGGTCCACTTTAGATGTGGCAGGACACCTGCCCCGGCCTCCGGCGGGTATAGGATTCGGCCATGGAATACACCCAAGACATTGTTGTCAACGTTCCCCGGGATCGCTTCATCGAGCTGTTCGACAACCCCGAGAACATGACCGCATGGATGGACGGTTTGCTTTCCTTCGAGCCCCTGGCGGGCGTTCCCGGCCAGGCGGGCGCCACCTCAAAACTCACCGTCAAGCGCGGCCGCGGCACCATGGAAATGGTGGAGACCATTGTGCGCCGGGAGCTGCCGGACCATTTTGACGGCACTTACGACGCCAAGGGCGTCCACAACATCTGTGAGAACCAGTTCATTGACGTGGACGGCACCTCCACCAAGTGGGTGGCGCACAACATCTTTGAGATGAAGGGCTTCATGAAGGTCATTGGCGCACTTTTCGGTGCCAGTTTCCGCAAGGAAAGCTACAAGTCCATGGAGGCGTTCAAGGCCTTTGCCGAGGCCAACGCATAGAATCACGGGATGCTCTGCGCCTCCGATCCCCTGCCCGCCCTGCCGCGACGTGTCCTGGTGGCCGGGGTCTCCGGTTCGGGGAAGACCACCTTTGCCCGGCGACTGGGCCAGCTGCTGGAGGTTCCCTACACCGAAATCGACAGCCTGTTCCACGGACCCAACTGGGAGCCGCGCGCGGACTTCCTGGCCGACGTCGACCGTCTCAGCAGCGCGCCGGGCTGGGTCACGGAGTGGCAATACAAACAGGCACGCCCCATGCTGACCGAACGCGCAGACACGCTCCTGTGGCTGGATTTCCCCATGCCGGTTTCCATGTGGCGGCTCATCCGGCGCACCGCCTCGCGCCGGCTGCGGCGCGAGGAGCTGTGGAATGGCAACTACGAGGGCCCGCTCCGGGCAGTTTTCACCGACCGCGACCACATCATCCGGTGGGGCTGGCAAACCCGCAATAAGCTCAAGGCTGCGGTCCCGGTGTTGGCGCAAACCCAGCCGCAGTTGCAGATTGTCCGCCTGCGCTCGCCCCGCGAAGCGGAGCTCTGGGTGAACAACCTTCGCCACGCCCTCGCCGCCGGCTGGTAGCCTCAAGCAATGACTCCCGATGTGCTGGCCGACCTGGCCCATCTGCGCCGCGCACGGGACATGATCGATCGGGACTATGCCCTGCCCCTGGATGTGCCCACCATCGCTGCGAAGGCGCTGATGTCCACGGCCCACTTCTCCCGGAAATTCAAGGAAGCCTACGGCGAAACGCCCTACAGCTACCTCATGACCCGCCGCATTGAACGGGCTGCGGCCCTGCTGCGCAGCGGAACGTCGGTGACGGATGCATGCATGAGCGTGGGCGCCACGTCGCTGGGATCCTTCAGTTCGCGGTTCACCGAGATCATGGGTGAGACACCCAGCAGCTACGGCGCCAGGAAACACAGCGCCATTGAGGCCATGCCCCCGTGCTTTGCCAAAAGCACCACCCGCCCGGCCAGAAAAATCCGCGCATAGGCAAGCGGCCGGGAAAGTCGAGCAGGATTGGAGAAGCGGATCAGGATTTCCGGGGATAGTTTCGTCTCATGGCCATTTCACTGCAGTACACAAACATCACAGTCAACGACGCCGAGGAATCAATCGCCTTTTACCGCGATGCCCTTGGCCTAAGCGTCAGCAACGACGTCAAGTCCGGCGAATTCCGCTGGGTCACGCTCAGCACCGACACCCAGCCGGGTCTGGGAATCGTCATCTCCGAACCCCATGCCGGCCGTTCCAAGGCCGACGGCGACGCCCTGGCGGAGTTGCTCGTCAAGGGCATGCTCCCCATGCTGGTGTTCAGCACGGACAATCTGGATGCGACCTTTGAGCAGGCCACGGCCGCCGGCGCCGAGGTGCTCCAGGAACCCACGGACCAGCCATGGGGCCCGCGGGACTGCGCCTTCCGGGACCCCTCGGGGAACATGGTGCGCATCTCGCAGGCCTGACCCACGCATCTGTGACGCAGTTATTGCACACAACTCAACCTAAAACGGTTGTTTTCGGTGCAACAACTGCGTCACAGACGTGGGGGCTAGGCGAGGCGGCCGTTGACCCGCCGTGGCACGCCCAACGGGTTCTCGTTGCGCAGCGCCGCCGGCAGCAGGTGGGCCGGCATGCCCTGGTAGGCCACCGGGCGCAGGAACCGGGCGATCCCGGCGGTGCCCACAGAGGTTGACGTCGGCGCCGTGGTGGCCGGATACGGACCGCCGTGCTGCTGCGCATACGTCACCGAGACGCCCGTGGGCCACTGGTTCCACAGCACACGCCCGGCCTTCCCCGCGAGCAGGCGCACCAGTTCCGGGGCAACCGCGTCACTGTCCTCGCCCTGGATGGTGGCCGTCAACTGCCCGTCCAATACCTGCGCAACGGCGAGCAGCTCGTCCTCGGATTCGTAGCTGGCCACGAGCGCCGTGGGCCCGAAGCACTCCGTGATCAGACCCTCGGGGTCGGCCAGCATGGCGGCGGCGGTGGTGTGGCTCAGGGTGGGCGCCGGCGGGAAGTCGAAGGCCCCGTGGGCGCCACCCAGGGGCTGCACGGCCGGGTGCTCCAGCAGCGCCTCCAGTGCTTCGACATAGCCGGATTGGATCCGGTCGTTGAGCAGCCTGGCCGGGCCGGGCCGGGCAGCCTGCGCCAACTGCTCCACCATGCCCGAATCCGCCGGAACCAACAAGATGCCGGGCTTGGTGCAGAACTGGCCGGCCCCCATGGTGTATGAGCCCATGAACCCGGCCACAATATCGGCACCACGGGCTGCAGCGGCGGCCCCAGTCACGAACACCGGGTTGACGCTGCCGAGTTCGCCGTAAAACGGGATCGGTTGGGGCCGGGAGTTCGCCAGGTCAAACAGGGCCCGCCCGCCGGGGATGGAGCCGGTGAAGGCGCCCGCCTTGGTGCGCGGATCAAGCAGGGCGTCCCGGCCGGACTGGGTCCCGTAAATGACCTGCAGTAGACCGGCGGGCGCCCCGGCGCTTGTCAGTGCGGCCGCTGCCACACGGCCCACGGCGGCGGACAGCAGGGGGTGTCCCGAGTGCGCCTTGACCACCACGGAGCAACCGGCTGCGAGCGCCGAGCAGGTGTCACCGCCGGCCACGCTGAAGGCGAAGGGGAAGTTGCTGGCGGAGAAGACAACCACGGGACCCAGGGGTTCAAGGACCCGGCGGATGTCGGGCCGGGCACCCATGGGCCAGGCGTCGTCAGCGTGGTCGATCCGGGCGTCAAGATAGCCGCCGTCGTCCAGCATCTCGGCGAAGAGCCGGAGTTGGAAGGTGGTGCGTTTTAGTTCCCCGCCGAGCCTGGCCTCGGGCAGGTTTGTCTCGGCCTGGGCCAGCGGAATCAGTTCGGCACCGGCACCGTCCAGTGCGCCGGCCATGGCTCGCAGTGCGGTGGCCCGGTCCGCTCCAGGCCGGGCAGCCCACTGGGCGAAGGCCGTGGCGGCGGCGACCATGGTGGCTTCCAGCTCGGTGGCGCTCGTGGAGTCGATGTCAGTGGTATTCATGGGACGGGTCCTTTTCTGCAGGGAGTTCGTCGGGGTTCTCAAGGTCAAGGGCGGCCAGCCGGCCCAGTGAAACGGGTGCGGCCAGTGATCGTTTGGACATGGCGCGCAGGTCCTCGGCGGAGGTGGGCCGGCCGGCGAAGTCAGCGGCGATTTCCGCCGTGGCGAATCCACAGACCCGGCCCTGGCACCAGCCCATGCCGGGGCGGGCGAAGGATTTGAGGCTGCGGGCGTCATGGGCGCCGAGCTGTTCATGGGCGTGGCACAGGTCCCCGTACTCCACTTCCTCGCACCGGCACACTGTGGTGTCCGGCCGCAGCCATTCGGTCCAGCGGGCCGGGACGGGGTTGGCCCGGTGCATGGCCAGCGCAAAGGAACGCAGGCGCCCGCGTTTCTTCGCCAGCCGGGCAATGCGTTTCCCCCGATCCGCCGCAGCGTGCCCCGCACCGGCCGAGCTGCCCGCCGCAACGCAGAGGGCGGCCAGTTCGCCTTCCACCACTGCCATGGCCGCGCCACCCACACCGGTGGCCTCCCCCGCCACGCTGACTCCGGGGGCCGTGGAGTTCAGCCGCTCATCGACAACGGCAATGAGCGATCCGTCCGCATCCACAGTTGTCCCGGCCCCCGTGGCCAGGACCAGTTCCAGCTGTGCACTGAAGCCCCAGCCCAGGGCCACCAGGTCACAGGGGATCCGGCGCCCGGTTCCGGCCAGCACCGATCCGTCCGCGGCCAACTTGGAAAGGGTCACGCCCTCCACCCGCTCGGTGCCGTGGATCTCGGTGACGGCTGTACGCACCTTGTAGGGGACCCGGTGCCGGGCCAGCGCCAAGGCGTATTCCAGCCCCTCGCCCGCTTTCTCCGGCGCGCGCACGGCACCCCTGCCGTTGCGCAGCCACCCCAGGGGGCTGTTGGCCTCGGCAATGGCGGCCACCTTCACCCCGGCCTGGGCCAATCCGGTGGCCACCGGGAGCAGGAACGGCCCCGTGCCGCCGACGACGGCGACGCTTCCTGACGCCGTTCCGTTGCCTTTAAGCAATGCCTGAACGCCGCCGGCGGCCATGACCCCCGGCAGGTCCCATCCGGGAACCGGCAGCTGCCGGTCGTACCCGCCGGGACACAGGATGACGTGGGCCGCGCGGACCAGTTCCGGGGCCCTGCCCGCGCCGTCTGCGGCGGGGGCCGGTTCGAAGGCCGGGGTCAGCCTGAGCGTTGTGACGTGCCCGTTGGAGCCCTGTTGGCCTTCGATCAGCCATACCTGGGTGTTGCGCCAATATGTCACAGCGCCCAAGCGTTCCTGGGTGTAGAGTCGCGTGCGCAATTCGGTGAACTGCTTCCAGGCGTGGTGGCCGACCCCTTCGTCGTGCTGCTCCCCCGCGGCCAGCCGGGCACCCTCATCGCGGTGGCGCCAGAACTGCCCGCCCGGCTGGGTGCCGGCGTCCACGAGCACCACGCTCAGGCCGGCGTCCGCGGCGTGGACGGCGGCGGCCAGGCCCGCCGGGCCCGCACCCACCACGGCCACATCAAAGATCATCGAGTGTCCCCGTTTCCGGTTTCGCCGCAGTTGGTCTGTACTTCCATGCCCTCACGCGCGGGGGTGATGCAGGCGCGCTGGTTGGGGACACCGTCGGCCGTGACAAGGCAGTCAAAGCAGATGCCGATCCCGCAAAACAGGCCCCGCGGCCGGCCCTTCTTCGCCGTGGAGCGCCAGGACGTGAGCCCGGCAGCCGTCAGCGCGGCACCCACGGTTTGGCCGGGCTCCGCCACGATGGGGGCGCCGTCGAGGGTCAGGGTGATCTCAAGCATGGGCGTTCTCCTGTTCAGGACGGGCGTTGAAACGTTCGGGCGCAAAAGGGGCAAGACTCAGGGCGGGGGCAGAATCCGCCAGGGATGCTGCGATCAGGGCGCCCGTGCCAACGCTGAGCCCAATGCCCGCCCCTTCATGCCCGCAGGCGTGCCACAACCCGGGAGCGCGGGGGTCGGGGCCGATGACGGGCAGGTGGTCGGGACAGTAGGGCCGGAAACCGAAGTAGCTGCGCAACGCCTTCACGTCCTGCAGGAAGGGGAACAGGGCAATGGCCTTCCCCGCCATGGCGGCAAGGACGCGGACGTCGTGGGATTTGTCGAAGCCCACCCGTTCACGGCTGGAACCGATCAGGATGGTGCCGCCGTCGGTGCCCTCCACAACAGGTGATGTCTGCAGCCCGGCATCGGAACTGGCCACATTGTCCACGTATTCGGCGGCGTACACCTTGTGCCGGACTAGTACGGGCAGCGGTTCGGTGACCAGAATGTAGCCCTTGCGCGGGAGCACCGGAACATGCACCCGGGCCAGCCCGGCAACTGCCCCGCCCCACGTGCCGGCCGCATTCACCACGGCGGGCGCATCAATGGTGCCGGCGGCGGTGATCACGCCGGTGACGGTGTCCCCGCGCCGCTGGAATCCTGTGACAGTGGTGTTTGGGTGGACTGTGGCCCCCATGCCGCGGGCAAGGCGCAGCAGGTGGGCCGTGACCAGCATGGGCTGCACCTGCGCATCCTGGGGATAGAACGCACCGCCGGCCATGCGGGGGTTCAACGCAGGTTCCAGCTCCAGCAGCTCGGGGCCGCTGAGCAATTCAACGTCAATGCCTGCGGCGCGCTGCCGCCGGGCCAGCACGGACAGCCGGCCCTGGGTTCCGGCACGGGCCGAAACCACCAGGCCGCCCTTGGAGTCAAACTCCCAGAGATGCCCAAATTCGGCCAGGTCACCGCGCCACAGGTCCTGCGAATACTGCGCCAGGGCCAGTTCGGGGCCGGCTTCCTTGTCGGAGACAAGAATGTTCCCCTCGCAGGCGCTGGAGGTCCCCGAGGCGATGGCGCCCTGCTCCACCACGGCCACCTTCAGGCCCGCACGCGCGGCAAAGTATGCACAGGCGGCGCCCACGGCGCCCCCTCCAATGACCACAACCTCAGCGAATCGGGGAAGACTCATAACAGTAGTATGTCACATGCTACATTCGGGTGGCGGGTATTTCTCGAAAATTTTCACCCACGGCAGCCCCGCTGCGGAGCCCGGCAACTTACGCCGAGCTAGTGCCTGGCCCACTCGGAGCGGACATGGCCAATATGGGCTCTCATGAGCAGCTCCGCCTCATCGGCCTTGCCGGCCTCGATCAAGTCCACGAGCTCAATGTGTTCCAACGCCATTTCCCGCAAATGGCCGCTCGCGGCCAGCGGGGCCAGGCCCAGCAGGCGGGTGTGGGCGCGCAGCTCCGCAATCAGTGTCACGAGCCGCTTGTTGCCGCTGTAGTCAAGGATGGCCAGGTGGAACTTCCTGTCTGCCTCGGTGTAGCCGATCAGGTCACCGTCGCCGGCACAGTCCACAATGTCCGCAGCCATGGCACGCAGCCGGGCCAGCCCGGCGGCGTCGATCAGGGGCGTGACACTTTTGACCGTGGGCGGCTCAATGAGCAGGCGCAGGGCGGTAATTTCATCCAGGTCCTCGTCGGAGACCTCTGTGACGCGGAATCCCTTGTTGGGCAGGGAGACCACCAGCCCCTCCTTGACCAGGTCCAGCATGGCTTCGCGGACGGGGGTGGGGGAAACGCCAAAACGCTTGCCCAGGGTGGGTGCGGAGTAGACTTCGCCCGGTTTCATTTCGCCGGAGATCACGGCGGCCCGCAACGCCTGGGTCACGGTTTCACGCAGGCTCACGTTCTTTTTGACCATGGTCAAATGCGATGTTCCTTGCGGGCTCATAGCCGCTCCATTCCCACACAGTGCAGTCAGGTGAAACCCATGTTTCACTCCAATATGACATTTTAGTGCACTGGTATCCCAGATCCCCCACGTGTCTCGTAGGCGCAACCGGCCACCACAATGTCTTCCCACGCCATGCCCACGCCCGTGTACAGGAGCGGCCGCCCGGGTGCCGGGGCAAAGCTGCCCAGCACCAGATCAGCCAGGGTGGCCAGGCCCCGCTGTTCCCACTCCTGGGCGGTCCGTGCCGGGATCAGGTCCCCGGCCTCGCGCAGGGCCGAGGCCCGGCCCTCAACCACCACCTCGGCGCGGCGCGCCAGCGACGGGTCAATCTCGCGGGCATCCAGCCCGTGCGAACCAATCGCGGCCACCACGGCGTCGGGGCCCGCCAAGTCCCCGTCGAAGACCGGCACGGCCGAGGACGTGGCACACAGGATTACATCAGCCCCGGCCACCCCATCCAACGTGCCAACCCGGGCGGCAACGCCGCGTTCGGCCCACTTGGCGGCCAGCGCCCGCGCACCCTCGGGGCGGCGGCCAATCACCACCAAATCCTTGATGCCGCACACCTCCAACACAGCCTCAATGTGCCTGTCTGCCTGCAGGGAGGTGCCGATGACGGCCAGAGTCCCGGCGGAGGCGGCACCGCGCAGGCCAAGCAGGTGCTTGATGGCCAGCGTGGTGACGGCGGGCGTGCGGATCAGGGTCAGCTCGGCCCCGTCCATGGCGGCCAACGGGGTCAGCGTGGCCTTGTCCAGGAGCAGGTACGTGCCCTGGATCTTGGGGTGGCCCTGCGCGGGGTTCCCCGGCGCCACCGTGGCGACCTTGATCCCGGCATACGTGGCCGACTGCGCCGGCATGAGCAGGAATTCGCCAGCCTCGAGCGGGGAAAACAGGCGCGGCGGGTCCAGTTCGGGGTCCAGCCCGCCGGCCAGCGCCTCCTCCAAGGCGGCGACGGCACGGGCGGGGCTCAGCAGCGAGGCCAGCTCGGCGGCGTCCAGGTAGGGCAGGGTCATGGGTGTCCTTGGCTTGGGGCGGGCAGGAAAAGTACGACGGCGGCAATCCCGCCGGGCGTGGCCCGCACCGATACGCGGGCCGGCCCGGGCGGGAGTTGGGCCCGCAGGGCTGCGGCATCGGCGGGGTCAAGGAGCACCACGGGCGTGTGATTGCCGTACAGCTCGGTCGCGGCCAGGACGCCCAGGCACAAAATGGCATCGCGGGAGCTCAGGACAATGGCGGCCGGCCCCACACCGGCCCGGAGCTGTTCGGCCAGCACGGAGGAGGATGAGCTGGAGCCGCGGGAGGCGTCCATCAGCAGCACTGTGCCGCCCAGGCTCGTGCCGTGCTGGGGGTGGTGGGCGTCGATGATCAGCCCGGTTTTGAGGTCCGTGCCGCCCCAGAATGACAGCGGCTCGTCCAGGGCCAGCAGGGGGCCGGCGGCCTCCCCGCGGCAGAGTGTGGACGCCGCAAACACCAGTTCAGCTCCATTGGTGCTCATGGCGCACCACCCTTCCGGCCTGCCCGGAGGCCAGGCATTCGGACAGCGTTCCCAGGATGACGTCCACACCGAGGTTCATGGGTGCATACCAGGCCCATTTGCCCGACGGCGTCATGACGGCGCGCTCCTCCGGTCCCAGGATGGGGGTGATGTAGGTGCAGGTGTCCACCACGATCCGGGCGCCGCGAAGCTCCGCCGCCTGCGCAAAACCCGCAGCGCGGGCCTGGCCGAGAACCTCGCGGGAGGTGTTGATCCAGACGGTGCAGCCGGGGTTGAAGGACGGTTGGCCGTGGAGCAGCCGGGCGAGCCGGCGGAACTCGCCGAGGGAAAAATGGGGTGTGCCCAGCGCAATGGAATCAAGCGGCGCCGAGGGCGGCACAGTGGTGAGTTCATCGCGCAGGGCACGCACCATGGCTGCCGTGACGGCCACCGTGTCCGGGGCGCATTCCCAGCCGGCGGCCACGGCTTCCGGGGTCACCCCGGCCAGGTGGAACAGGGCCATTCCCCCGGAGGAGGCGGCCGTGGCGCCAAAGGCCTTGAGCTTGTCCTCGTCCACCAGTGCGGGGTCAATGCCGGTCAGGATAGCAATCTTCGCCCCCGCCAGCCGTCCCGCGACCCCGCCCAGGGCGGCCCAGACGGCCTCGTGCACCAGCATGTCCCGGGACAGACCCGAGCAGTCAAGCTCCATTGTTGGCACCCGATTTTCGGCCAGGTGCAACCCGGCGCGCGGGACGCGGCCGGTGATGGCGGCGCAGATGTCGATGAAATCGCCGTAACGTTCGGTCCTGGCCCCCAGCACGGAGTTGGCGAACACAATCGCGTTGGATTCGGCCCACGCAATGTCCTCACCGAACCCGGGGCGTTCCGCGCTTTGGTAGGGCGCGCACGTCCAGGTGGGCCGGGCACCGAGCTCGCGGTAGGCGTCCATGAGGGCCCGGGCCGGGATGGCTTCCGCGGGCGGGAGCCGGAGAAGCCCGGGGTGCATGAGGTCCAGCGAGCTGACGTTCAAGGTGGTGGGGACTGTGACCTTCGCCCCGAGCCGGACAAGTTTTTGGGCAAAGTCCAGACCGGCCTGGCCGTGGTACAGGCAGCTGTCAATGTGGGCACCGGTGACGGGAATGAGCCGATCCGCCGCCATAACCCCGGCCAGGGCCACCACCATGCGCATCGCCATGGCAGTCCCGGCGCCGTGGCCGCCGTGGAGCATGGCGGTTTCCTCCTTGGTCAGTTCCAGCGCCGGGTTGCTCACAGCAGGAAGCCTGCCTGGAAAGGATCCTCGGGATCGATCATGTACTGGGCCGTGCCCGTTACCCAGGCGCGTCCGGTGATGGTGGGGATGACGGCAGGCAGTCCGCCCACGGTGGTCTCGGCCACGAGCCGGCCGGTGAACCGGGTGCCAATATAGCTTTCGTTGATGAAGTCAGTGTCCAGTGCCAGTTCACCGCGGGCGTGCAGTTGCGCCATGCGGGCGCTTGTTCCGGTGCCGCAGGGAGACCTGTCAAACCAGCCGGGATGGATGGCCATGGCATGGCGCGAATGGGCCGCCGTGGACCCAGGGGCCTTGAGGTAGACGTGGTGGCAGCCGTTGATGTCGGCCCGTTCGGGGTGCACGGGGCGGTTCTCCGCGTTGATGGCCCCCATGATGGCAAGCCCGGCAGCCAGCAGCTGGTCTTTCGCGGCCCGTTCAAAGGGCAGCTGCAGTTCCGCCAACTCCACGATTGCGTAAAAGTTCCCGCCAAAGGCCATGTCGTAGTGCACCTCACCGTAGCCTTGCACGTTGACGGACTGGTCCAGGGCCAGCGAAAAGGACGGCACGTTGCGGATCGTGACGGATCTTGCCGCCCCGTCCACCACGGAAACCTCGGCAATGACCAGGCCGGCGGGGGTGTCCAGGCGGATGGTGGTGACAGGTTCCACCACTGACACCATGCCGGTTTCCACCAGCACAGTGGCCACCCCGATGGTGCCGTGCCCGCACATGGGGAGCAGCCCTGACACTTCAATGAAGAGCACCCCGTAGTCGGCGTCGGGGCGGGTGGGTGGCTGCAGGATCGCGCCGCTCATGGAGGCGTGGCCCCGCGGCTCATACATGAGCAGGGTGCGCACGTCGTCGCAATTCTCCATGAACCATTGGCGCCGTTGCGCCATGGTGGCCCCGGGGATGGTCCCCACACCTCCGGTGATGACCCTGGTGGGCATCCCCTCGGTATGGGAATCCACGGCGTGAAACACCCTCTTTGAACGCATTGCCATTTCCCTTCGCTGATGCCGGTGGTGCCGTTGGTTACTTGTAGCCCTTGGCCAGGACGGCCTGGGTGTCGGCGGTGATGCGGGCGTTCAGCTCCGGGCTCAGCGGCAGGCGTGGTTGGCGGCAGGCGCCGCCCTTGCGTCCGGCCAGGTCCATGGAGAGCTTGATGGACTGGACAAATTCGGTCTTGGAGTCCCAGCGCAGCAAGGGGTGCAGCTCGCGGTAGATCGGCAGGGCCGTGGCAATGTCCGCCATGTTCCCGCTCGTGGCCAGGTTGTACAGATTCACCGTGGACTGCGGGATGGCGTTGGGGTAGCCGGCAATCCAGCCCACGGCCCCGGCCAGGCCAAGCTCCAGCAGAACGTCGTCGGTGCCGATCAGCAGGTCAAGGCCCGGTGCAAGTTCGGCGATCTCGTAGGCGCGGCGCACATCACCGGTGAATTCCTTCACAGCCACAATCAGCCCCTCCTGGTACAGGCGGGCCAGCAGCGTGGGAACCAGGTCAACCTTGGTGTCCAAGGGGTTGTTGTAGGCCACGATTGGCAAGCCGGCCTTGGCCACCTCACGGTAGTGGGACACCACTGTGTCAGCGTCGGCCCGGTACGTGTTCGGGGGCAGCGCCAGCACGGAGGCGGCGCCGGCGTCGCGGGCCTGTTCAGCCCAGCGGCGGGACTCCGCAGCGCCGTAGGCGGCAACACCAGGCATGACGGTGAAGCCCTCCGGGGATGCTGCCACGGCAACCTCAACCACCTTGGCCCGTTCGGCGTCGGTCAGGGTCTGGTACTCGCCCAGGGAACCGTTGGGGCAGACGCCGTCGCAGCCGTTTTCGGCCAACCAGCCAACATGCTCACCAAAGGCGGCATAGTCAACGCTGAGGTCGTCATTGAAGGGCAGTGCCGTGGCGACGTGGATGCCCTGCCAGGGCTGGTTGCGGGTTGTCATGTAGCTCTCCTTGCAAGTCTTGGGGTGCCTGGATTTGCGCGGCGCCG
>JBDTQM010000040.1:0-23440 GCA_039932175.1 Specibacter sp. | reverse complement strand
CCGCCGAAACTGCTAGATCCCCTGCACCTGGAAGTCGCGGGGCACAACCACCATGGGCACCGGCAGCGAGCGCAGAATCTTGTTGGCTGTGGAACCGATGAATATCTTGCGGTTCTCGGCCAGGCGGCTGGAACCCACGATGACCAGTTCCCCTGACTTCCAGCCGATGCCGTCCACGGCCTCTTCAATGTTGCGGCCGTGGGCAAGGGTGACTGTCACCTTGTTGTGCGGCAATCTGGCCGCGGCCTTGGCCAGCACAGTGTTCGCATGCTGGCGGGCGGGGCTGAGGGCATTGTTCAAGTCAAAGTCGGATTGCTCCAGTTCGTCTATCTCCACCACTGAAACCAGTCGCAGCGGGACGTTTCGCCTGCCCGCTGCAGTGATGCCGACGTCGAGCACTGCCTGCCAGCCTTCACGCATGCCTGTCATGACGGTCAGGCGGGTGAGCGGGCCCCTGCGGTTGTAGCCCCTCGGGGCCAACGCCACAGGGACAGGAGAGGCGTGCAGCAGGCCGTTCGCCACCGACCCCAGGGTGAAACGCTTGAACACGCCATTGCTGGCAGCACCCACTACTATGAGCGCCGCGTCGTCTTCCGTGGCCGCATCGATCAGGCCGTGAACAAAGGACTCGGCGGTGCGGGATGAGAAGGTGGCGCTGACGCCGTCGGGCACCATGGCCAACGCACGTTTCTCCGCGTCGGTGTCAGCCGTCTTGCCCGCATGGGTCACATTGACCAGGTGAAGTTCCGCCCCTTGGGTGAGTGCAATGACCCCCGCGAGAGCTACGGCATCGGCGCCGCGCTCATCGGGACGGTATCCGACAACATATTTCATGAATTCGACCCTTCGACAGGCCCCATTGACCGCAACTCAATGCCGTGCGCGTTGGGGCGTTCGTAGCACTGACTGTACAGCGGCGGGACCATGGCGCAATAGGGTTTTCCGCCCCGATTTTGCACTGCTGGTGCTCGACGCCGGATGGAGCCTTGTCCGCGTGTGTCACCATTGCGCAGCGAACGGCTGCCCACCCGAGTATTAGCAGGCCTGCCACCAGCAGCGCCGGTCGCCACAGCGCCCCCGCCGACCTAGGTTGCGCGTTTCAATGACGGCCTCCCTGGTGGCGGCGAATCCTCGGTTGCGCCATAGCCGCAGGGGCCTTCAACCCACACCTTGGGCACAATAATCAGCACGGCAAGCATGAGTGCAGAAAGACAGACCAGCCACAGCCCCGTGGGCATCCCCACGATGGGCCATGGGGTGCGGCGGGTTGCGCCGTCGCAGGCAGCCGCGGTGTAGTCCGCCGGTTCGGGAAACCATGCAAACACAAAGAGGCAAACCAAGCCAGCGGTGCCCACGGCCACAGTGAAGGTGCCAAAGGCCGTCCGGCCCAAGGATTCGGTGGCAGCTTGCAGCCGGGACGCCAGGAACAAGCACACAGCCACAATGCCCAGTCCCATGGTGATCGGGGCCGGCCCTGCTGCGGAGATGTCACATCCCCACGTCGAAGACATCCCCCGATTCGAATCGCCAGGACCGGGCACCATGGACGCGTCAATCCAGTATTGTGCCGTGAGGGCCAAGACACCTGCCGCAATCATGAGCGCTGCTGTTGCCAACGGCGCAAGCCACTTCAGGGCTGGTCCCGCTGCCTCGCCGGGTGCCGGTTCAGCTGTGGTGCTTGCCGTGCGCCCAGCGGCACCAACGGGCGGCGTCGGCGCTGCCATGGCTGGCTCCGTGCCCAGCTCCTCGCCGCCGGGCTGAAACAGGGCCGGATACCGCTCATCGAACTCATTGTTGGCCATGTCCTGGTCCTTGGCGTTCGAACCCTGAGGCGCTGACATGGCCTTCGGCGAGCGCTGCGACGTTGCGCTGATCAGCACGCCCCACAGCAGTGTCCCCGCACCGACCAAGGTGAACGGTCCCGACAAGGGAAACATCAATTGGGCGAACAAGGCAAAGGCCGCGAAGACCAGCAATGCAAGGCCCACCAGCCAAGCAGCCTTAGCGGACGGTGCAGTGCCTGACGAGGCGTTGCCTGCTGGCGCCCCCACGGGCTGCTCCGCGTCAGGGTCAATGTGCGCCGGGCGGAGCACTGCCAGGGCCGCAAAGGCCAGCAGGCCCGCAACCATAAAGGATGACATTGCCTGGCCCAGCAACAACTGCCACGGGACAGGCCACTGCGGGTTGCTGGGGTCAATCGTGATCATCATTGAGCTCGGAAAGAGTGGGTCCAAAAGATGCCAACAACATCGCTGCACCTATTGCGGCAACAACGAGAGGCGCGGCGGCGTCGACCAGCAGCCACCCCCACGGGAGCACAGCCATGCCGAGGTAGTCTTCCGGCTTCGCAATTCGGGAAGCAGGAATCCAGGTTGTTGCGGTCAGGGCGAAGAACCCTGCGACCAGGCACAGAAGGGCCGCTGCAACCCCGGTGACCCATGTCCGCACACTCCACGGCGGCTGTTTATCGGCGGAACCGGCGCTCCCGGGCTCGTCCCCGCCTGTGGTCTCAACTGCTGGCGCATCCCGGCTTTTCTCCAGCAGGTTTCCCGCCCTGGCCGGCGGTGGGTCCAGCGGCACGTGCTGAGCGGCCGCGGGCAGGACGGAAGTTTGTGCAGGTGCCGGGACGGGCACAGCTTTCGACACCGGCAACCCGTCACCACCGGGCTGAAACATCGCCGGATAGCGATCGTCAAAATCCAGGTTTCCCATGCCTACCCCAATGCGCCGCGTATGAAAGTGAAGATTCCTCCCACCCTCCCCGGCACACCAGCAAATACGCGTTCCATGACAATGAAAAAGCGGCACCCCGGCGAGCCAAAAGGCCCGGCCGTGGTGCCGCCGTCGAACAGGGTCGTGGCCTAGGCTGCCGCGCGGATGGCGTCGCAGAGGACGTCCAGGCCGTCGTTGAGGAGCTCGTCGCCGATGACCAGCGGCGGGAGCAGGCGGATGACGTTGCCGTAGGTGCCGCACGTCAGAATGACGACGCCGGCCTGCAGGCAGGCTCCTGCGATGGCCTTGGCGGCTTCGGCGTTGACTTCCTTGGTGGTGGCACCCGTGCCGGGCTTGACCAATTCGATGGCCATCATGGCACCGCGGCCACGGATTTCACCGATGATGTTGGCGGCGCCCATTTCCTCAATAAGTGCCGTGAAACGGTCGGTGACGATCTTTTCAATGGCGGCGGCGCGGCCGTTGAGGTCGTGCTCCTTCATGGTCTTGATGGCTGCCAGTGCTGCGGCACAGGCAATCGGGTTTCCGCCATAGGTGCCGCCCAGGCCGCCGGGATGAACGGCGTCCATGAGGTCGGCGCGGCCCGTGATGGCGCTCAACGGCAAACCGCCGCCGATGCCCTTGGCCATGGTGATGATGTCGGGGACAACACCCTCGTGCTCTGAGGCGAACCAGGCGCCGGTGCGGCAGAAACCGGACTGGACCTCATCGGCGATGAAGACAACGCCGTTTTCCTTGGCCCAGGCGGCCAGGGTGGGGAGGAATCCGTCGGCCGGGACAATGAAGCCACCCTCGCCCTGGATCGGTTCGATCAGAATGGCGGCAACGGAGCTGGCACCGATCTGCTTTTCAATCATGGTGATGGCGCGGCGTGCTGCTTCCTCACCCTTGATGTCGGCTTCTTCGCGGAAGGGGTAGCTCATCGGCACGCGGTAGATTTCCGGCGCGAAGGGGCCAAAGTTGGTCTTGTACGGCATGGCCTTGGCTGTCAGGGCCATGGTCAGGTTGGTGCGTCCGTGGTAGGCGTGGTCGAACGCGACGATGGCGTCGCGGCCGGTGGCCAGGCGGGCAACCTTGACGGCGTTTTCAACGGCTTCGGCGCCGGAGTTGAACAGGACGGTGCGCTTCTCATGTGAGCCAGGGGTGAGGGCGTTCAGCTCTTCGGCAACTGCCACATAGCCTTCATACGGGGTGACCATGAAACAGGTGTGGGTGAAGTGCCCAACCTGCTCGCGGACAGCGTCCACCACATTGGCATCGGATGCGCCAACGCTGGTGACAGCGATTCCTGAGCCCAGGTCGATGAAGGAGTTGCCGTCAACATCCTTGATGATGCCGCCGTCCGCGTCAGCAACGTAGACAGGTACGCCCGAGGCCACACCGGCAGCGACAACAGCCTTGCGGCGGGTCTCGAGCTCCACGGACCTCGGACCGGGGAATGCACCAAGAATCTGGCGCTTCTGCTCAAGACGGAACTGGATTTCAGACATGGAAATACCTTTCAAAAGGGAGGTGCTAAGAATATGAAGTGGGGGGTGGACTACGCGTCCAGGTTGCTCATGACGTGCTTGATCCGGGTGTAGTCCTCCACGCCGTACATGGACAGGTCCTTGCCGTAGCCGGACTGCTTGAACCCGCCGTGCGGCATCTCGGCCGTGAGCATGATGTGGGTGTTGATCCAGACCGCGCCAAAGTCCAGGTCGCGGGAGACGCGCATGGCCACGCCGTGGTTGGAGGTCCAGACGCTCGAGGCGAGGGCGTATTCGACGTCGTTGGCCATTTCCACGGCCTCTTCCTCGGTCTTGAACGTCTGGACGGTGATGACAGGACCGAAGGTTTCCTGCTGCACAATGTCATCAGTCTGCTTCACGCCGTCAACAACTGTTGCCTCGAAGAAGAAGCCCTTGTCCCCTGCGCGCTTGCCGCCTGTGACGACAGTTGCGTAGTCGGGGATGTTGGCAACAACGTCGCTGACTGCGTTGAAGTGGTTGATGTTGTTCAACGGGCCAAAGTAGTTCAGGGAGTCGTCTTCGTGGCCTGTTTCCAAACCCTTGGTGGCTGTTGCCAGGGCGGCGACAAACTCGTCATGGGCTGATTCCTCAACGAGCACGCGGGTAATGGCCGTGCAGTCCTGGCCGGCGTTGAAGAAGGAGAACTCGGCAATGGACTGTGCAGTCTTGCCCAAGTTTGCATCGGCAAAGACGACGGCGGGCGCCTTGCCTCCCAGCTCCAGGTGGGCACGCTTGAGCCCCTTGGCAGCACCCGTGGCAACGGCGATGCCTGCACGGACGGAGCCGGTGATGGAAACCATGGCCGGTACCTTGTGGTCAACCATGGCCGCGCCGGTGGCGCCGTTGCCCAGAACAAAGTTCAGCACGCCGGCCGGAACAATGTCCTTGGCGATGTCGGCAAACACCATGGTGCTTTCCGGGGTGGTGTCGCTGGGCTTGAGAACCACAGTGTTTCCTGCGGCCAGTGCCGGGCCGATCTTCCAGATCAGCATCAGGAACGGGTAGTTCCACGGCGTTACCTGGGCGATGACGCCCACAGGTTCGCGGCGCACGTAGGAGGTCATGTTTTCCATGTACTCGCCTGCGGAGCGGCCTTCGAGCAGGCGGGCTGCGCCGGCAAAGAAACGCAGCTGGTCTGCGCCTGCCCCGACTTCTTCGGCAGCAATCATGGCCTTGACCTGGCCTGTGTTGCGGTGCTGTGCTTCCACGATCTCGTCACTGCGGGCCTCGATGGCGTCTGCCAGCGCAAGCAGCACTGTCTGGCGCTGACCCGGCGTTGCATGCTTCCAGGTCTTGAAGGCTGTGGCGGCCGCGCTCATGGCAGCATCCACGTCGGCCTGGGAGGAGATGGGTGCCTTGGCAACAACCTCACCGTTGGTGGGATTGACGATGTCCAAGGAATCCGTGCCGGATACCGGGACAAATGCGCCGTTGATGAAGTTCTGCAAGGTCTGGACCACAGTGTTCAACCTCTTTAGCTCGATGTAGGGGACGCGGGTGATACACCGCATATGCGAAATCCTAAGCCCGCGGCAGCCCCTGAGCGAATAGCCATTTGCACCACGGCACCCATTGGGCGTAGTGCGTTTGTATAGTTGTTACATGGCACTTTCCTTGGCAGACCTGCTCGGCGTACCCAGCTTATCCCTGAAGAATCTAGGTTCAGTGAGGACTCCCCTCACGGCGGCCATCGACTGGGTGGCCGTCACCGAGCTGGAAAACCCCCAATCCTTCCTCAGCGGCGGGGAGCTGGTGCTGACCACGGGGGCCCGGCAGGGCACAGCGGATGCGCAACGTTCCTTCGTGCGCCAGATCAAGCGCGCCGGCGCCGTCGGCATTGGTTTCGGGGTTGGCTTTGAGCATGCAACAGTGCCCGCAGCGCTTTTGGCCGAGGCCGACCGCTGGGCGGTGCCGGTGGTTGAAGTCCCCTACAGCACACCCTTCATTGCCATTGGCAAGCTGGTTGCCGACGCCCGCTCCTCGGACCATTACACCAAGTTGGAGCGGTTGCTGCGCGAGCACCAGGTGTTGGCGCGCGCGCTGCTGACAGGGGGCGGGCTGCCCGCGTTGTTGCAGAAACTTTCCGCCATGGTCGCAGCGGATTTGGTCATCACCCAGTACGGCGGCGAGGTGGCAACCACCGCGGCCGGGGCGACCCCTGACGACGGCGGATGGCACGCCGTTGCGCTGTCCACCGGAAAACGGGATTCCAGCACGTTGTGGCTGCGCAAACCCTTCAGCGACGACGGGATAGTCGACTACGCCCGCGGACTCATCAGCATTGAGCTGAATAACCTGGTGCAGCGCCGGCACACAGAACGCCAAATTGCCGGCCAGGTCATCGCAGACATAGCCCGCGGCACCCTGGAAGCCGCGGATTCCTCTGCCAGGCTGGAAAATCTGGGCATCTCCGCAACAGCCAAGAACTTTGTTTTGCTGGTGCGCGCCGAGGAAAGCCAGTTCGCCACCCTGTCCACCCTCTCACTGCCGGTCAGGCTCGAGACTGCCGTGGCCGCCGTCGTCAATTCAGAGGGAAGCCAGGAGCTGGTGCTGGTGGTTCCCACCCAGGCCGGCGACCCCACAGATCTGGGCAGGGCACTGAGCCACCAAATGCACAATGTGGGGATCACGGCAGCCGTGGGCATTGGCGGCACGTATTCCCAGGCCAATGGTTTGCGGTGGAGCTATTTCGAGGCGCGTGAGGCTGCCACCCGGGGTTTGGAAGTCAATGCCCCGGAGCGGCTGAGTTTGACGTCGCTGCTGCTGGCCAGTGAAGACGTGCCCATGGCGGACATGGCAGCCGAGGCCTTGGGGCCGCTCACAGCCTTCGATGCGGCACATGGGGCCGAATTGGTGGACACCCTGGAGACGTATTTGCGGCTCAATGGTTCTGTGGCGGCCGTGGCTGACGCCCTGGCTTTGCATAGAAACACTGTCCGCTACCGGCTCACCCAGATTGCGGAGCTCACAGGCTACGACCCGGCCTTGACGCCTGACCGTGTGCAATTGTGGCTGGCCCTGGCAGTGCGCAGGTTGTCCCCGCCAGCTTGAAGCGTTCCTGCACTTCCGGAAGTGCACGGTTGCTTCAAGCCAGCGGGGACGGACCATCGCGGTGCCTAGGCGTCGCTCCGGTAGTTGAGCCTGCGGACCAGCAGAAGCAAGCCAAACCCGGCCAGGAGCACCTGTACGGACACGTAAACCGGCCACAGCCCTGAGCCCGTTTGGGCCAGCTGCTGGGGTGCCACACGGCCCAACACCTGCATGCCGGAGCTCATGGCACGAACGTTGTTCAGCGTTGCCGTGGAGGCAACATTCGCTGCCGGATTCCCAGCTTCCGAGCCGTTGGAAACGGCATCACCCAAAACGCCCACGGCATTGCCGGAAATGTTCACCGGAACCGTGACGGGCACGGCCACCTGAACATTGCCCAACACATCACCAACAAGGCCGCCCAGGAGGCCGTTGGTTCGGTTCGGGGCGGTGTGGGCGGTTGAGTCCTGGGAAGCACCGCCCTGAACTGTGGATGTTGTGTCAGCAATGGGCTGATCGGCGGCGCTTGCCGCACCTGTTCCAAGGGCAAGAAGTCCGCCTGCAAAAACCGCTGCACAGAGCGATCGACGAATAATGACATGCATGATGTCCAACCCCTGACTAAGATTTTTTGGCCTTGGCTGCGATTGCAGTTCAAGGAAATACCGTTGCCTTTCCTGTGCGCAGGAAAGTACTCAACGGTCATCTAGTCAGGTGTGGATCCGGGGTCGGATGACCAGGAGGACGGCAGCGGCCAATTGCGGCTGCGCAATGCCGATCCGGACAGCGCGATGCCGAAGGGGCCAGCAAAATTTTCATGGGCGGCCGCAGGAAGCGTAGCCTGCGCCACCCATAGACAACCGCACGCCGGCATTCGAGGAAGGACCGTCAGAAGCCGTGGATGCGCTGGGGGCAATGGCCAGGTATTCGGCCAACGTGCCAACGTGGGCTGACCGGGGAGCCGTTTGAACGCCTGCCGCCGGCTTTCCGTGGTTTTCGCCCTGCCGGGCATGGGGACCAGCCGACAGCTCGGAATTGGCGCGATCAGGGTTGACGCCATCAATGGATCCGGGCAGGCCCGACGCATCTGTTCCCGGCGTGCCCGGAGTAACCGGCGCCACGGGAGTCAAAACCTGGTCCACCACGTTGGCAACTCCGCCACCGACGCTGTCTGTGACACCGTCAATGACTGGTTTCACGGCGCCAACAACGTTGACTGCCGGAGGCACAACGGAGTTCGTGGCATTGCGTACGGGAGCAACAACCTCACCCACAACGGGCACCGAATTGACTGCGGTTTCCACCCGGTCCGCCACTGTAACGACTGGCACCACCACCTTGGCGACTGTGTTGTTGCCTGGGATGTCCCGAACCACGGGAACTTGGGAACCAGTCGTGTCAGCCGCATCAGCTACCGGGCTCAAAATACCCGAAAGGAGGGCCTTCCCCTTGGCAGGTGCCTGGCTGTAACTCGTTTTTCCGCCCTGCTGTGAATCAGATGCGGCAAAGGCTCCCGATGAGCTCAAGGCCGTGAAGAAAACGACAAATAGTGCCGTTCCCAGAGCAATTCGGAGGGCGCGCAACAGCGGTGTGTGGTGCAGCAATGACTTTCCGTCACCACTTACAGCATTCACCCCAATAGCGAATTGCCAGAGACCCAGCTCGCAAAAAAGCGAGTTCGCTCACATGCACTTCAAAACAATCTACGGAACGCGGGAGAGAACTTGTAGGACTAAAGCCAAAATTCCACCAATACCAGCAGATTTCATCCGAAAATGTGCGGCCAGACCCCATCCCACCTCAAGGCCGGTGCCACAACCCCGCTTAGACATCAAACGTCCAACATCTTATTATTTAACTGGTGAATAAAACCCTGGAACACCCTCCTGCTCCGGAAATCGACGCCCAGATCCACGCTTCCCGGCCCAAAACCCGGCTTGTGGCAGCTGTCGGAATCTTCGCCGTCGTACTCATTGGTTTGAACCTTCGGGCAGGAATCTCCAGCGCCTCGGCCCTCTTTCACGACCTCCAGCAGGTGCTGGGCTACGGCGCATACACGGCCGCATTGCTGCCCTCCATCCCCACACTGTGTTTTGCCGTGGCCGGCGCCGGCACGTCCTGGCTGGTCCGACGGGCCGGTGTTGAGAAGGCCATAGCCATAGCCCTGGTTGCGCTGACGGTGGGTCTGGCGTTGCGGGCAGTGCCGAGCGTTGGCATGCTGCTGCTGGGCACAGTGGTCAGCATGTCGGGGCTGGCGGTATGCAACGTGGCCATGCCGTCGTTCATCCGCGAACACTACTCGGACAAGACGGCGATCATGACTGGGGTTTACACCATCACCATGTCACTGGGTGCCACCATGTCCGCCGCCGTGAGCGTGCCGCTGGCCCTCCAGCTGGACTCGCCGTCGTTGGGTCTGGCTGCATGGGCCATCCTGTCAGTGGTCACCCTGGCCGCCTTTGTGCCGATCGCCTTGGCCGCCCACCGCCGACCCGCCGCGGACCAAGTGGCACCCATTTCCCCCTGGTCGCTGCTGAAAACCCGGTCCGGCCTGCTCATCACGGCGTTCTTCACCATCCAGGCCATCGCCGCCTACTCAATCATCAGCTGGCTGCCGACCATTTTGATCGCAGCAGGACTCGATCCCGCCGCGGCCGGTTTGCTGCTGGGCCTGGCGCAGGTGGTCACGGTCTTTGGCAACGTGGCCCTGTTGGCTCTGGCCGGCCGGCCCGGCGGACTGCGCCGCGCGTTCATGGTGGCCAGCGGCTCATACTTGCTCGGCGCCGTGGCCCTGGTGGTATTGCCCGTGAGCGCGGCCGTTGTGACCGCACTGCTGCTGGGGCTGGGGTTTGGCGTTTTTGCCCTGGTTCTGGTGGTGATCAGCCGCAGCGGAAGCACGACGGCGGAAGCTACAGCCATGTCCACACTCGCCCAGTCAGTGGGTTACCTGGTGGGGACCCTCGGTCCGTTCGGGATGGGCCTTGCGCACACCCTGAGCGGCGGGTGGACTTTGCCGCTGATGATGCTGGTGGGAGTGGCCGCCGTGCAGGTGGTCCTGGCCTGGCTGCTCACGGCAACGCACAGTGGCAAGGACGCCAGCGGCGCCAATGGTGCGGCCAAGTCGCTCTCTGCCGCGGAAGGCAGCACCGCGTGACGCTTCCGCCGTCACAGCGCGAACCGCTGGCCCAAGAGGCGACAGGCAAGCTCAGGGCAGCCATCACTTCCGGGCACTGGCCGCTCAGCGCGCGCATCCCGTCCGAACGGGTGCTCATGCAGGAGCTCGGGGTATCCCGCGGGGCCTTGCAGGAGGCCGTCAAGTCCCTGGCGCATGCGGGCATGCTGGACGTCCGCCGCGGCGATGGCACGTTTGGGCGCGCCACCAGTGAGATTGCCGGGGGACGAGAAAACTGATTGGCCGCCATGGCGCCAAACACGTCATTGAGGTCAGGCTCGGCCTGGACACCCAGACCGCACGCCTGGCGGCCATTGAAGCCAATGACCCGGACTCCGCGGTGGGAACGGTCAGGGCACACCTGAATTCCTGAAGTTCCCTTGCACCGTCACGAAAAATGCCGCCGTTTGACGCAAATGCCACAGTTTGTACTGTGGCATTTGCGTCAAACAGTGGCATTTTTGGTCTCGACCGGCTCGACCACCGGGTGGCAGGCTCGACCCGGAAGTTAGCCAACCACTGAGGCACCGCGGGAGACATCAACCATCTCGTCGCGGGAGACAACCTTGATGCGCTCGCGCTGCACGGGACCGGTCTCCGACGCTGCCGCACCCAGTGCCTTTTCGTGGGCGTCGAGTTCGTTCCAGCCTTCCCAGGAGGTGAACTTCACGCCGCGGGAATCCAGCAGTTCGGTGACTGCCTCGATGCCGGGGACAGCTGCCACCGGCAGGCCCGCACGGTCGGCCAGCAGGTGCGTGATGGTCTCCAGTGCGTCGCCCTTGGTGTGGCCGATCAGGCCAACCGGCCCGCGCTTGATCCAACCCGTGGCGTAGATGCCGGGCACCTGGGTGCCGTCGACGCCCAGGACGCGTCCGCCGTCGTTCGTGACAACGCCGCGCCTGTGGTCAAATTCCACGTCCGGCAGGGCCGAACCGAAGTAGCCCACGGAGCGGTACACGGCTTGGACCGGGTAGTCGAGGATCTCGCCGGTGCCGCGGGCGTTGCCCGTGCCGTCGAGCTCGGTGCGCTCAAACTTGATGCCGGAAACCTTGCCATCCGTGCCGGTGATCTCCACCGGGTTGTGCAGGAAGTGCAGGTGCAGGCGGCGAGAGGCACCAGTGGTGGGGTCGGCGGCGTCGTCGTCCTGCTCCACGAGCCAGTTGGTGAGCGTGCCCACCATGGTCTTGATCTGGTTGTTGCCCTTGACCGCGGCGTCGGAGGCTTCGTCAAAGTCGAAGTCCTCCTCGTACAGGACAATGTCCACGTCGCGGGAGTGGCTGAGTTCGCGCAGCTCCAGCGGGGTGAACTTCACCTGGGCCGGGCCGCGGCGGCCGAAGATGTGCACGTCGGTGACGGGCGAACCCTTCAAGCCCGCGTAAACGTTGTCCGGGATTTCGGTGACGAGCAGGTCGTCGGCATGCTTGGACAACACACGCGCGACGTCCAGTGCCACGTTTCCGTTGCCAATGACGGCGATTTCCTTGGCGTTCAGGGGCCATTCACGGGAAACGTCGGGGTGGCCGTCGTACCAGGACACAAAGTCGGCACCGCCGTAGGAGCCGTCAAGCTCAATTCCGGGGATGTTCAGGTCCGCGTCCTTGATGGCGCCGGTGGCGAAGATGACGGCGTCGTAATGGGTCTGCAGGTCTTCCAGGGACAGATCCGTGCCGTACTCAACGTTGCCGAAGAAGCGGATGTCGCCGCGGTCCAGCACCTTGTGCAGCGCGTTGACAATGCCCTTGATGCGCGGGTGGTCGGGCGCCACACCGTAGCGGATCAGCCCGTACGGGGCGGGGTAGCGGTCAAAAAGGTCAATGCTGACAACCAAACCATCGCGCACTTCGGCGCTCTTGGTCAACATGTCTGCGGCATAAACGCCGGCCGGGCCGGAGCCAATGACGGCAATGCGCAGCGGGCGCTCTTCGGTGCCGGGCGCTGCTGAAGTGTTTGATGACACGGCTGTGCTCATTTCTATATGTATCAAAGGGCTTATGGATAAGTCTAAGAGAGACTTCTGATAGTTTCCCGCGTGCCGTAATAGGCCGTAGCGAGTTCGGCGGGTGCCAGCGGGCTGACACGCACCACGTCGCCGACGACGACGACGGCCGGGTTGCGTACCTTGCCTGCCTGAGCGAGGGCCACAATGGTGCCCAGGGTGCCGATGGTGACGCGCTGATCCTTGGCGAACCCGTTTTCAATGATGGCCACGGGGCAGTCCCTGCCACGTCCGGCTGCTTCGAGGATGGGCATGGAGCGGTTCAATGTGCCCACGCCCATGAGCAGCACCACTGTGTGGTCGCTGCCGTGCGGGACGTGTTCAAGTTCCTCATGGCCGCTGATCATGGTGAAGGCCTTGGCCAGGCCGCGGTGGGTCACGGGGATGCCGGCTGCTGCCGGCACACTGACAGCGCTGGTGACGCCCGGGACAACTTCCACGTCAACACCGTTTTCACGGCAGGCAATGGCTTCCTCGCCGCCGCGGCCCAGAACGTAGGGGTCCCCGCCCTTGAGCCGGACCACCCGGTTTCCCTTTTTGGCCTCACGGACAAGGATGGCGTTGATTTCGGTTTGCGGGACGGGATGATGGCCGGGGGTCTTGCCGACCTCGATGATGGTGACGTCCCCGCCGAGGGTGTCCAGCAGGCCGCGCGGGCCCAGCCGGTCGGCCACAACAACGTCGGCCTCGGCCAGGAGCCTGCGGCCTCGAACCGTGATGAGGTCTTCCGCCCCGGGGCCGCCACCCACCAGGGCAACCGAGCCGATCCGGGGGGTGTCTGTCTGGGCGGGCCCGCTCCCTGTGCCGCGGTACCGGCGCAGCGGCAGGTCCCCGCTTTCCAGGGCGGCGGCAATGGCGTTGCGGATGGCTACGGCCCGCAGCGGGTCTCCCCCTGCGTTGACAGCAACCTTGATGTCCTGCACAGTGGCAACTGCCGGCGTCCAGGCGGCTGACTCCTGGGCATTGGAATGGTTGACGCACCACACCCGGTTGGCTTCGGCATCTGCGGCCACGTGCGCATCCACGGCAACGTTGTTGGTGGCTGTCACCGCATACCAGGCGTTGGCCATGTCGGTGCTTTCATACCCACGGGCGTGCCACGTGACCAGGCTTGCCTCGGCCAGCGCCTTGGCCGTGTCGCTGAGGACGGGTGCCACCAGCGTGACTTGGGCTCCGGCGTCGAGCAATGCCTTGGCACGCCGGGCAGCAACAGTGCCGCCGCCCACCACAAGGACGGGGCGGCCCAGAAGCCGGAGCGAGGTTGGGTAAAGATCCACAATTGCCATGAAACGACCTTAGGGAAGTGCAATATTTGGACACAAGGGGCGCGTTACACCCGTTAACGTGGCGTCATGTGAGGACATATTGACGCCGGGACGGCACGGGCATCAATCCTGCCACTTTGGCCGTCATACAAGGTTTCCCCGCCGCGAAATGCCCCGCCTGTTGGTAGGTTTCCTAGGTACACTCATCACTTTCGTGACCAAATAAGGGGACAACAATGTCGCAAGAATCGTACAACCAGCCTCCGGCGCCGCAGTTCCAGCAGCAGGCACCGGTCTACACCCAGAACTCCGTTGAGCAGCTGCAGGGGGCCCAGAACGCACAGACTTCGATGATCTTGGGCATTCTGTCCTTGTTCTTCGTCGGCATCATCCTTGGCCCGATCGCCATCTCCAAGGCCAAGAAGGCTGAACAGCTTCACACTGCCGCCACTGTTGGCAAGGTGACCGGCTGGATCGGCACCATTTGGGGCATCATCAGCCTCGTGATCGCCATCTTCATGATCGTCGCCATGGTCAGCACCGCCGGTGCAGTTAGCCAGATGAGCAGCTACTAACCGAGCGTGCTTCAGGTCAGGGTCGGGCCCTGACAAACAAGCGGGGGTGCGGAAACCATTGTTTCCACGCCCCCGCTTGTTTTTTGGGGCCGGAAGCCCTGATGGTCAGCGGGTGCTGCCGGCCAGCAGGCCGCGTCCGCGCAGGAGCCGCTTTTCCACCGGGGCGAACACCACGAGTTCCACCAGGATGCCCACGAACAGGATGACCAGAATTGCTGACATGACAATGCCCATGTCGGCGAGCTGGCGGCCCTGTTCCAGCAGGGAGCCCAGGCCGAAGCCGAGCGTGCCGCCCATGGCGATGATCTCGGCGGCCATCAGTGAGCGCCAGGAGAAGGCCCAGCCCTGCTTGAGCCCGCCAACGTAGCCGGGCAGCGCGGCCGGGAGCACCACATGGACGGCCATTTCCCAGCGGGATGCGCCCAAGATGGTGCCCAGCCGGCGGTACTGCGGCGGGATCTGGTCCACGCCGGCAATGAGGCCGTTGATGATGGACGGGATCGCGCCCATGAACATGACGAAGTAGACGGTGGCGTCGGTGAGCCCGAACCAGATGATGGCGGCGGGCACCCATGCCACGGATGGCAGCACCTGGAGCCCGGAAATCAGCGGGCCAAAGGCGCGGCGCAACACCCGGACCTGGGAGAGCAGCAGGCCGATGGGGGTGGCCACCACAATGCTGATGGCGAAGCCCATGATGCCGCGTTGCAGGGACGTCCAGATGGCCTCCTGGGCCGTGCCTTCCTGCCACAAGCCGCCCAGCGAGCCGAGCACGTCAAGAGGCCCGGGCACCAGGTCCCGGCGGCGCAGGCCCAGCGAGACGTAGAACTGCCATGCCAGCAGCACCACAATGAATGCCGCCAGCGGGAGCAGCACGCGGGACCAGTCCAGGCCGCGGCGCTGCTCAGTCTCGGACTGCAGCGAGTCCAGGCCCGCTTCCAGCGACCGCATTTCCTCGGCCGTGCCGCTTTTGATCATCGGTGAGGTTACTGTTTCAGGCATGCTTGCGGATCTCCTCGCGCAATCGGGTGGTGATGTCCCCGGTCAGTTCTCCCGCAGCTGCGGCGTTCGTCCTGTGCTCCTCGGAAACCTGCCATTGCGCCACAACACGCCCCGGCCGCGAGGACAGCAGCAGGACGCGCTGGCCAAGCCGGACGGCCTCGCGCACATTGTGGGTGACAAAGATGATGGTGCGTCCGGTTTCTTTCCAGATCCGTTCCAGCTCGTTGTGCAGCAGGTCGCGGGTGATGGCGTCCAGTGCCGCAAAGGGCTCGTCCATCAGCAGCAGCGGCTTGTCCTGGGCGAGCGACCTCGCCAGGGCGACGCGCTGGCGCATGCCGCCGGACAGTTCGTGCGGGCGCTTGGCGGCCGAATGTCCCAGGTTCACCAGGTCAAGCAGTTCGGCGGCTCGCAGCTTGCGCTCGGCCTTGCCCACGCCGCGCAGTTTCAGCGCCAATTCCACGTTGCCCTGGGCACTGAGCCAGGGGAACAGGGACGAGTCCTGAAACATGAAGGCGGCGCCGTCTTCGGGCACTTCCAGGGCCCCCGAGCTGGGCACGTCAAGGCCGGAGATAATGTTCAGCAGGGTGGATTTTCCACAGCCTGAGGCCCCCAGCAGGGCCACAAACTCGCCCTGGTAGACGGTGGCGCTGACGTCGTCCAGCACGGGCGGGCCCGCCCCAAAGCGCTTGCCCAGGTTTTCCAGGACGACGGCGGGTACCCGGCCGTGCTGGTTCATGGCAGTGGCGACTGGGGTTTCGGCAGTGGCAGCCTGTGTCAGTAGTTCGGTCATTGTGTACCCAATCCTGCGGCCGTGACGGGTTGTTCGCCGGCAGCTTTTAGCACCTTGTTTAGCAGTGTCAGTTCGAAGAGCCCGGTCAGTTCGGCAGGCTTGGAGACGCCCACACTGACGCCGTGCTCCAGCAGTGTGGGGAACGTGGCCGCCAGGGGGTCGGCGGTGAATGTCAGTTCCGTCAGTGCCCGGGCAATGACGGGATCTTCCAGAGGTTGGCCAATGGCCGTGGCGAGTGCCTGGTTGATGACCTTCCCGGCCTGGTCCGGGTTGTTGTTGAGCCATTGCACCGAGCCCACGTGCCCGGCCACCAGTGCCTCAACGGTTTGTGGATGCTTTTCCAGGAAGCTCTTGTTGACGGCCAGGACAGTGGTGCTGAATTCGCCGTTGTCCCAAAGGCCGGCCTCGTTGACCAGCACCCTTGCCCCGGCCTGGAGCACCAGCCGCGAGGTCCACGGCTCGGCCACCCAGGCGCCGTCGATCTTTCCGTCCTGGAACAGGCGCAGCGTTTGGGCGTTGGTGGTGGGGTTGATGGTGACATCCCCGCCCCCGGACGCATTGGTGGCCAAGCCGCGGTCTGCAAGCCAAATCCGCAAGGCAACATCCTGTGTGCCGCCCAGCTGTGGGGTGGCGATGGTTTTGCCGCGGAGTTGTTCCGCGCTGGTGATGCCGGGCCTGACCACGAAGGCGGCGCCGCCGGAGGCCGCCCCGGCGACGATGCGGATGGACTCGCCGCCGCTTTGCACGAATGAGTTCAGGGCCGGATTGGGGCCAAGGTACGCCGCGTCGATGGCACCGGCATTGAGGGCTTCAACAGTGGCGGGACCGGTTGTGAACACCTGTGTTTGCAAGGTGGTGTCACCAAGTTTGTCGGCAATGATCCCCTTTTCCACCCCGGCCAGCGCCGGACCGTGGGTGATGTTTCCAAAGTAGCCCAGCTTCAGTTCAGCGGCGGGAGCTGTTGAGGCTTCCACCGCACCGTTGTCCTTGGCGTTGGAGGAAGCCACGGCGGCCCCTGCGCCAATCAGGGCGATCAAGGCTGCAATGGCGATGACTTCAAGGCCCCGCCATGAACGCTTGGGCTTCTGGCCTGCCACGATGCGGATGGTTTTCAGGGGAGACGGCACTGTTCCCGGCTGCGCTGGCGCCGGGTGTGCCGGGGTTCCACTTGTACTCATAACTAAACGGTAGAGAATGCCCTTGCGCCGATTCAATGGAGGTGACACCCGGGGTCACGGTGGTTCATGTGGCGTCACAAACGCCTGACGCCACATGAACCACCCGAATGCCTACTCGCTGCCCAGCCCCGCGGCAGAAACAGGCTTCTGGTTCTGCTTGGCCAGGGTCGCATTCAGTGGGCGCAGGTCGAAGATGCCGGAGAGTACGGCTTGTTTCCCCACCCCTGCCGTGACCCCGTGGGCCAGCAGTGTGGGGAAGGTTGCGGCCAGGGGATCCGCAGAGAACGTCAGGTTGGCCAGTGACCTGTCAATGACATTGGCAGGCAGCTTCTTTCCGGCCGCGGCGGCCAAGGCCTTGTTCACGGCGTCCGCTTCCTTGCCCTTGTGCTCGTTGAGCCAGTCGATGGACTCAACGTTGCCGGCCAAAAGCGCCTCCACAGTTTGCGGGTGTTGTTCCAGGAAGGACGTGTTGACCACCAAAATGGTGGTGCTGAACGCACCGCCCTCCCACAGCTCGGCCTCATTGACCAGTACCTTGGCCCCGGCCTCGAGCACCAGGCGTGAGGCCCACGGCTCGGGCAGCCAGGCACCGTCGAGCTTTCCATTCTGGAAGAGCTTCAAGGTGCCGGCATTGTCGGTGGGGTTGATGGTGACGTCGCCGCCGCCGTTGGGTGTGGTGGCAAAGCCCTGATCCGACAACCATGAGCGCAGCGCCACGTCCTGCGTGCCGCCCAGTTGCGGCGTGGCCAGGACCTTGCCCTTGAGCTGGGCGGGCGAGGTGATCTCCGGCTTCACCACCAGCTGGGCGCCGCCGCTGGTGGCCCCGGCAATGATGCGGATGGATTCGCCGCTGCTTTTCACAAACGAGTTGATGGCCGGGTTGGGGCCCAGAAAGGCAGCGTCGATGGCCCCTGCATTCAGCGCCTCAATGGCTGAGGGGCCGGCGTTGAAAACCTGGGTGGACAGCTTGGTGCCGCCCAGGTTCTTGGCGAAGATGCCCTCGTTCACGCCGATCAGGGCAGGTGCGTGGGTGACGTTGGGGAAGTAGCCTAGTTTGAGCGTTGTGGCCGGGGTGCCGGCCACAACCGAGGCAGTGGTTTCCTTGTTGTTGGCAGTCATGGAGGCCACGGCGGCGCCCGCGCCAATCAAGGCGACGAGTGCGGCGATGCCCACCACTTCGATGCCGCGAATTTTGCGCCGGTTTTTCTGGCCGGCCACAACGCGGATGGTTTTTACGTGGCTGGTTTCGGGATTTTTTTCAGACATGGGAAATCCTATTTTTTGATGACGTGATGGGCGCGGGGCGGAGCGGGCAACATCGCGGCATGGTCGGGCCTTGGCGGGGTGGCGTGCGGCGGGCAGCGCCGGGGCAGCCCATCAAGGATCCGGCCCCTGTGTGCGTCAGTGGGCCGGATGCGGCGAATTTCGTCATGGCTCAACGGTAGGGAACGCGGGCCCGCCGTTCAACGGAGCTGTCGCACTGGGTCACGCGAATTCACGCCGCGTCACAAACGCGCCGGGCCAGTGGTGTGACACCCGGTTGCAGCCCCTGCCCTGGCCATGCAAACACCGGGTGGTTCCTGCCCCGGGTCAGTGTGTGGGCTGGGGCTTTGCCCTGTCGGCCCGCAGCTTGCGCAGCCGCGAGCGGAGCTTGCTCTCCCGGTTGGAGTCGCTTCCCACCGCCTTGGTGGCGTCCACATAGGACTCGCCAAGGGACTGCAGCAGGAGATCGTCCGCCACCCGGACCTGGCCGGGTGAGAACCTGTACTCCATGGTTTTTGCCACCTGGTCAGGGTCCATCGAGCTGAACCAGTCCTCGGCCGCACTGACGGTGTTAATGCCGTTGGCCGCAAGGATGTTGACCATCCAGTCGTACTGGTTTTCCTTGCTGCTGCGGTAGCCGGGGAACGCGCGCGTCAGCACGCCCTGGAGGGACCCGGCGTCGAGCATCTGAGGCTGCGGCTGCGTTGCAGCGTCCAGGGCGCCTTCGGCCTGCACGCGTTTGAGGATGCTGCTGATGTTGACGAACTGCTGGTCGGCCAGCTCGATCAGGGTGGAGGCCATGGTGAAGGCGCGGCTGATCTCGGCGTTGTCCCGGCTGGTGCCCTTGAAACGGATGTCGTGTTCAAATTCTGCCCACGCGTGCTGCAGAACAGTGCGGATCTGCACCTCAAAGCGCTGGCCCGGGTACTCGGCGCAAGCTGTGGGAGGGTTGTCCGCCGGCACTTCAAGGGTCAGGTGCCGCCCGGCGTAGCCAATGCCGCCGTTCTTGCGCATCATGGCGGTTTTGTCTTCATCATCGTGGCAAATGAACTGGCTGGTGAGGGCAATGGCCACGGCGTCAATGTCCGATTCCACAAACAAGATGACCCGCACGCCTATCAAGTCATCCAGCCGGTCCGGACCGCCCGGGTATTTCAGCCGGCCGGCCGCATCCCGCCGCGCTATTTTCTCGGCAGCAGATTTGGCGCTCTTGACCCTGGCCTGCACATCGTGGTGGTTGAGCCCGTCGTCGTGCAGCCGGCCCACAATGGTGTTTCGGATGGCCTGGGCCGCGTTCTGCAGTGCCTGTTCCTGGAGTCGATGGTGATCCACGGACAATCCGGTGTCTTTTACCGCCTGAATTTCAATGACGCGCCCCCTTGTCATGGCAAAACTGACATGAAATGACCGGAACTGCTCACCGGTCTTTCTCAAATTCTCTCACTTGTACGGTTCTTGTCCAGTCCAACGGGCGGGGGTGGGTTCAGGTTCCGCCGCGGCTGAATCCCGCGGTCTGACCCAGGGCGGGGAAATCCATTCTTAGGCCACCGTGAAGAGCCACGCCGGCACCTCCCACCGCCTGCATCGTGCCTCCCGTGGGGTAAGGAATGGGCGTATTCTACGGGTGACGTTTCCAGCCTGCAGCTCCGACGGGGCAATCGTGCTGCAGTCCGTTTTCCGGCGAGCTGTTCCTGCCCTGCGGCGAGGATGTCGGCGTGGTCTAACGTCAGGGGCGGGCAGGTCCAGCCTGGTTTCCTCGGCGAGTTCTCCTCGAGCCGCGCCCAAGGCATCCTCGGCCGGGCCGACGAATCTGCCCTGCAGCGCCAAACCGCCCAGGAACGGCTGCGCACCACGTTATACCCACGAAAATATTGGGCACCCCAGTCCGGTAACCGCCTGTGTTGGCCATGACGGGTACTCTTGCCGTCATGACGAAAAATACCCCCAGGCCGGCCTCGCAGCTTGCCGGCCGCTGGCGGATCACCGACATGGAGGAATGGGACCGAGACGCCATTGATCTCGTGGGACCTGCATTCATTGAGTTCACCGACGGCGATTCCGGGCAATTCTCTTTTATTGTTGTCCGCGGTTGGATGGATTGCCGAGCCATCGAGCGGGACGGACGGCCGGGCGTCGAGTTCTCTTGGGACGGCGACGACGATGGTGACCGGGCCCACGGACGCGGTTGGGCGTTGCTGATGCACGATAGGACACTCAAGGGCCACATTTATTTCCATCAGGGCATGGATTCAGCCTTCCAGGCTGAACCCCATGGCAGCGCCAGGACGGCAGGTGGGCAATAAGCGAGTACCAATTCTACGAATTCCTGGCAATTGACCGTCCCCTCAACGGCAAGGAACAGGACGAGATCCGGTCGGTATCCACACGAGCCAGAATCACCACCCACAGTTTCACCAATGAATATCACTGGGGAGACTTCCAAGGCGATCCGAACCGGCTCATGCAGCGCTACTACGATGCCCACCTGTACGTGGCCAACTATGGAACGTGCAAGGTCATGATTCGGCTGCCCGCAACCATGCTTGATCTGGAATCAGCCACAAAATACTGCAACGATGACTTGACCTTCGCCCATGCCTGGAATGAGTTCACTGCCCTGGACTTCACCAGCGATGTTGAGGACGCCAACTTTGATTCTGACATAGACGAAATCGGAGATGGCTGGCTCTTCGCCATCATCGGAGTCCGCAGCGAACTCGCGGCCGGAGACCTCCGCCCGCTCTACCTCGTGTGGCTCGCCTCGCAGAGCAGCAATGACCTCGATGGGGATCTCTTTGATGACAGCGCGGAACCACCTGTGCCACCCGGTTTGACGACGTTTACCCCGCCTCAGACAGCATTGGCCAATTTTCTCCGGGTCGACGACGACCTTCTCGCCGTCGCCGCCTTGAGCTCCCCGCCGGTTGACGCCACTGCCGACGTTCCAGAGGCACTGGAAGCCTGGATCCGACAACTCCCGGACGCGGAGAAGAACCGTCACTTGCTGCAGAACATGCGGGGAGAAGCCGCCTTGGTGGGCGCGGAATTGAACCGGCAGCATCGTTACGCTCACGCTTCAGGGATCACCACCCCACCCCTCAGTGCCGTCACCGCGCTGGCCGAGTCGGCCGCACGACGGCGCGCCGAACGTGCCCGTCTCGCGGCCGCGGACCGCGCAGAAGCCGCAGCACGGCGCGAACTGAAACGTGCAAATGCACTTGCGCAGCGGTTGGATTCGCTTGCAGCTGAGGGTGATGCAGCCTGGTACCGGGTTGAAACGCTGATTGACGCCCGCAAACCCGTCGAATACGACGCCGCGATCGTACGGCTCATCGACATGAAGGCACTTGCAGAACGTAGTGGCAGGACCATTGATTTCACCACGCGCGTCACTGCACTTCGGCACGCGCACGCCCGCACAGTGAGCCTGACCGAACGTTTCGACAAGGCCGGCTTTCAATAATTTCACGTGTCGGCGCTGCGGGCTTATGAGCTGGCACTGGACCAGGCCGCCGGACAGGACCGGAAGTGTCTGACAGCTGGAGAAGTGTGGTGTTGGGTTACATATTTATGAACACACTAAACACCTTTGCACATGGGGAATCGATGACGGCCACGGAGAATCCATTCCGCCCAACCTTTGACCGCACACCGCATGAGCCCCTGGACCGGGGGACACTCTCGACGAGATCCAGGACGCAAACCGGGCGGAATTGCTCCAGCTGGCCGCAGTGATCCAACACTGGGTGCGAGATGGTTTGCCCACTAGCTTCCTCTGTGCAGGACTGCCGGCAGCGATCTCGGACATCCTCAATGAAGGCGTGGCCACCTTTCTCCGGCGGGCCGACAGGATTGATTTGCATGCAGTGGATATTCAGGACGTCGAAGAATCATATGCCCGGCAGTTCACGGAGGCTGGATTCATCTTCCCGGATGGCACCATGGCGAAATTCGCCGCAGCAACCCTCGGCTACCCATTACTTGTCCAGCTGATCGGGTACTTCTTGTGGCGTGAGGCAGAAAACGGCGGCGGGACTGTTGCACCTGACGACGTCCAGAAAGCCATTGACATGGCGCTCAAGCGCACCATCCGGATGGCAGTGGGCCCAGCCATTGCCCGCGCATCTGATCGGGATATGAGCTACCTCCGTGCCATGTCAGTTGACACGGGCCCGTAAAGCACGGTTGCTGTGGCCCAGCGAATGGATGCCTCTTTGCAACTGGCTAGCAACTACCGGGCCAGACTCATTGAGGCGGGCTTGATCGAGCCTGCGGGTCGTGGAGAGGGCATTTTCTCGACACCAGGATTGCGTGAATACTTAGGGGACGGCGCCAACTAGACGCCGGCTCCAAGCTTGGCATCAGGCGTGGCCCAGGCCTTCTTTGTTCTGCGCCGCCATGAAGGCCTCAGGACCCTGTTCGGCCGCCTTGGGGTCCATCCACAGGATGCTGAACCAATTCCCGTCGGGGTCCTCAAAGTCGCGGGAGTACATGAAGCCCATGTCCTGGGCCGGACGGGGCTCAGTCCCGCCGGCCGCAAGCGCCTTTTCAAGCAGTGCGTCAACATCCTCACGGCTGTCCCGGCTCAGGGCTGTCTGCACCTGCAGCTGCTTGGCCGGATCCATGATGGGCTTGTCGGTGAACGTGGCGAAGAAGTCGTACGTCAGCATCATGAGATAAATGTTCTCGTCAATGACAACGCAGGCGGCGTTCTCATCCGTGAAATTAGCTTCGATCGTCCAGCCGAGCCCGGTAAAGAACTCCTTGGAGCGGTCCACATTGCCGGTGGGAAGGTTGACGAATACTTGCGTTGGCATAATTTCTCCCTCAACAAGGCCTTTCGGCCCACGGTTTGTTCGGATAGTTTCATGCTTCCCAACCCCTGGGGCCGTGTCAATGGACTTTTGGCCAAAAAGGACGGCGTT
>JBDTQM010000039.1:0-23632 GCA_039932175.1 Specibacter sp. | reverse complement strand
AAGGTGCCGGCTGCCGGGCTCAACGCGGGCGCGGGAGGCCTCACGGAACCGCAGGACAGCGGCACAACCTTAGGGAAGCCGATCGCGGGCTAACAAAAACTTAGCCCTCCCGCCGTCGTAAATGACGGGTGCAGGAGGAGCTGAAAAGACGCGCGTAGGGGCGGGTTTGTTGAATCAAAAACTATCAATCAACGACCGGGCATCCATGTCTACCCCCTTAGTCTAGCGGCACACCCTAAATTTGCGCGGATTGCACAAACTTCACACTTCGTTTGGCAATGTCCACAGCAGCCAGCGTCACACGCACCACGGTGCCGGCTTCCAGGTCGCCGTCGCAGTACCCCGTCACGGCCGGCACGGCAATTTGGATGAAACTGCGGGCGGCGGCTTCCTTGGAACTGTGCCCGTTCTTCCGCGGCCCCGCCAGTACGACGGCGTCAAACTCGCCGCCCACATAGTGGCTGAGCAGGGCGGCCTCAATGGTGTCGATGGCTGCCTTGTCCACCTTGTTGGCCAGCTGGTTGGAGGTGCTCATGATCTCCGGCAGCTGCCCCAGGGCCTCGATGGCCCAGCCGGGGACCTGTTCCTTGGCGCACAGGGCGGCGCAAATGGCCAGCACAAACCTGTCCACCAGCCGGCGCAGGGGGGCTGTGGTGTGGGCGTAGGGTGCTGCCACGGCGGCCTGCATGATTTCCGCAGGGACGCTGCCGTTGAAGGGCGTGTAGCTGGCGCCCCGGAACAGCGTGCTGGCGGCGTGCATCAACGCCAAATGCCTGGGGTCGGCGGTGTTGAGTGTGCGCAGATAGGCCCCGTATGCCATGTCGGTGCCCCAGGGTTCGCCCAGGGCCTCTGTTTGCAGGCGGTAGGCGGCGATGGCCTCGGCATCGGGGGCGGGCATGGTGCGCAAAATTCCCACTTTTCCGTCAATCATCACCTGGGCGGCGGCCATTCCTGTCAGCAGGGAAATTTGGGCGTTCCAGTCCTCTATGGGCAGGTTGGGGCGGAACTGCAAAACGTAGCGGCCGTCCACGAACTCCACCTCCTGTGCCGGCACGTTGAGGCTGGCGCCGCCGCGGGCACGTTCCAGTTCGATCCGCTTGGTGCCAATCTCGGCCAACAGCGCCAAGGTGCCGGCAAAGGCGGCCGGTGCGCTCCCGGCGTCGTACATCTTTTGGGCTTCCTCGTAACCCAGCTTGGCAATGCTGCGGACAGTGGCCCGGCGGACCAAGGCCGAGGTCTGGGTGCCGTCGGCGGCCAGGTGGATTTCCCAGACGTAGGCGGAGCGGGGATCGTTGGCGAACAGGCTCGCGGCGCCCTCACTCAGGACGGGCGGGTGGAGGGGAATCCGCTGGCCCGGGGTGTAGATGGTCTGGCCGCGGCGGCGGGTTTCGGAATCCAACGGGCCGCCGGCCGGAACAAAGGAGGGGACATCGGCAATGGCGTAGTGCACCACGTATCCGTCGCCGCTGCGCTGAAGGAACATGGCCTGGTCCAGGTCCAAGGACGTGGGCGGATCGATGGTGATGAAGGGCAGCGCCGTCAGGTCGGGGGTGGGCAGTTCATGGCCGGCGATGACCGCCTCCACTTCCGCCAGCACCTCCGGGGCAAAACCGTCCGGCAGCTTAAACTCGGTGCCCAGGGCGGCCAGGGCTAGGGCAAGGGACTGCTGCGCGGCGCTTTGCCTGACGCCAATGTGAGAGTACTGCACGGTTTCAGCGTAAACGATTCATGGCAGGGAACAAGTGCCGCGCGGCACGGACTACCCTAGAGCGTATGAGTATTCCAGCTTCCGACGCCGATGATTCCGTTTCCGCCGGCGAACTGAGCGCCCGCTACGACACCTTTGTTCTCGATCTGCTGGGCAGCATTGCGTACGGGGAACTGTCGGCGTTTGAGCGCTTGGCGATCGACGCACGGCACTCGCCGTCGCTGGGCGACAGGGCAGTGCTGGGCAAAATGGCCGTTTCCGAGTTTGGCCACTACGAAGCCATCTGCGCCCGGCTCAATGCGATGGGCATGGACCCCGAACTGGCCATGGCGCCGTTTGTGCGCATGGTGGATTCCTTCCACGAACGCACCCGGCCGGCCGACTGGCACGAATCACTCATGAAGGCGTATGTGGTGGAGACCATCACCGAGGAGTTTTACGCCGCCATTGCCGAGCACCTCGACGACGCCACCCGGGAGGCCATTGCCGCTGTCCACACCAGCGATGAACAGATTGAGACGTTGACGTCCCTGCTGAAAACGATGCTGGCCGAAGATCCCCGGCTTTCCTCCCGACTGGCCTTGTGGGGGCGGCGGATGGTGGGGGAAGCCCTGACCCAGGTGCAGCGCATCGGTGCCAAGCACAGTTTCCTGGTGGGCCTGCGCCCCGATGCCACCCAGGAACAGGCGGCGGCGGAGGTGCAAACCATCCTCAGCACCCTGACGCGCAACCATTCCAAACGCATGAGCAAGCTGGGGCTCACGGCCTAGCTTTTAGCTCTGGAGCACTTGCCTGGGAGCGGACGTCATTGAGGATCCGGGTAACGGTTTCTGCGGCAGTTTCGGCTGCCGTGATCCGCTGTTCAGCGATTCCCTGGAGTGGATCCCAGCCGTGGTACCAGCCGCGCATGGTGTGTTCGTCAAAGTCCGCCTGCTTGTGCGGGCGTGTGGTGTGCCTGAGCAGCGTCTCCTCCAAGGTGAGGTCGTAGGCGTAGAACAGGCTGGGCCCGGTGTGCCCCGCACGCAGCGCCGTGAAGGGTTCACTGTAAATGCTGGCGTTGAACACCCCGTCGGCAATGACCGCGCGGCCGTGGCGGAGAGCGAGCGCCGCCGCTTGCGCAATCAGCTCCACGGTGAGCTGTGAGTAGTTTCCGCGCTCGCCCAGGACGGTCCGGCGGAAGTAGTCCTGCTCAATTCAGGCACCGCCCAGTTCCTTTTGCAGCGCACAGGCCACAGTGCTCTTGCCGGAGCCGGAGCTGCCACGCAACACAATAAGAACGGACATGTCCTTATCCAAGCACTCCTGCCGCCCGGTTTCCCCTGGCCGCCCCATTTTTTCGGTGCTGGCCGTGAAGAGGAACGTGTTGGCGGTGCCGGACCGGTGCGGCGGTCCGGCCTTGACCGGTGTCAAAGTGATGCGGGTTGGTGTTCGCAGCGTGGGGTCTTGTCTGGTCTTGCGGGCACCTGAAATCCATGCACCACAGGATGGTCACCTGACCCGGCCCGCCGAGTCGACCCAGCCCAATCCGAGGGCGCTAGGCTGGGGCCGTGGGATTGATAAGCACGACGTCGGCCGGTACCAGTTCCTTCAGCCGCGTCCTGGCGCTTTTGGTTGCCGGCACCTATTTCATGGAAATCCTGGACGGCACCATCATCGCCACTGCCGCGCCGGCCATCGCCGCGGATATGAGCGTGCGCCCGGTGGACATCAACCTGGCCATGACCGCATACCTGATCACCTTGGCCGTGGGCATCCCCATCAGCGGGTGGCTGGCTGAACGTTTTGGTGCACGGCGGGTGTTCACGGCCGCCATCGCAGTGTTCACCGTGGCATCCCTGCTGTGTGCGTTGAGTCCCAACCTGGCTGTCCTGTGTGTGGCGCGAATGCTCCAGGGCCTGGGCGGGGCCATGATGGTCCCCGTTGGCCGGCTGGTGGTGCTCCGCGATGCCGAAAGGAAGGAATTCCTGGAAGCCATTGCGTACCTGACCTGGCCGGCCCTCATTGCCCCGGTGCTGGCACCGGTGCTGGGCGGGCTGATTGTCAGCTACGCCAGCTGGCACTGGATCTTCCTCATCAACGTCCCGCTGGGCATCGTTGCGTTCCTGGTGGCGGTCAAGGTGGTTCCGGACATTCGGGCCCGGAAGGTGCCGCCGCCCGACTGGGTGGGCTTCGTGCTGTGCGGGACGGCCCTGGCGGCGCTGGTGATTGGCATGGAGCTGGTGGGATCCGCGCCCACGCCTTGGGCCGCCGTCGTGCTGTGGCTGCTGCTGTTCCTTGCCTGTGCGACGGCCGCACTGTGGTGGTTCAAGCGATCCCTGCATCCCCTGCTGGACTTGCGCGCGTTGCGCATCCGCACCTTCCGGGTGGGCAACGGCGGCGGTGCCGTATACCGGCTGGTCATTAACGCCGTGCCGTTCCTGCTGCCGCTGATGTTCATGCTGGGATTTGGCTGGGGCGCTTTTGAAGCCGGCCTGATGACCATGGTCGTGTTTGCCGGGAACGTGCTCATCAAGCCCGCCACCTCGCCGTTGATCCGGCGCCTGGGCTTTCACACAGTGCTCCTTCTGAGCAATCTGGGCGGAGCCTTGGTGCTGGGGGCGTGCGCGTTCCTGACTCCGGACACGCCGTCGGCCGTCATTGCCACGGTGCTGTTTGCCAGCGGCGTGCTGCGTTCCATCGGGTTCAGCGCCTACAACACGCTGCAGTTTGTGGACGTGCCCAAGTCCCGCATGGCGGACGCCAACACGCTTTCATCCACCATCTCCCAGATCGCCACAGGACTGGGCATTGCTGTCGGGGCGCTGCTGCTGCGGGCTGCCCAGTCCCTGCTGGCCCCGGATGTGCCACCCGTAACCGGCTACCAGATGACGTTCGCGGCGCTCGCGGTCATCATGCTGTACCCGGTGGTGGAGTCCCTGTTCATGCCCCGGACCGCGGGTGACCTGGTCCGGGAGAAGTAGCGGGCGGAAGCAGCGTGGCAGCAACCACGGCGGCGAGTGCGCCCAGCACCGCCAGCGTGCCGGCCATGACGCCCCAGCCGAACTGCTGAAAGACCAGCCCCGCACTCCACCCGATGATGCTGGAACCGGCGTAGTAGCTGAGGTTGTACAGCGAGGCGGCCTGCGCCCGGCCGTTTGTGGACAACGAGCCCGTCCAGCCCGAGGCGATGCTGTGGGCGCCAAAGAAGCCGGCCGTGAACAGCACCAGGCCCGCCAAAATCATGGCCACCTGGGCGGCCAGGGTCATGGCCGCCCCGGCAAGCATTGTGCCGGTGGATGCCAGCAAAACGGTGCGCCTGCCCCAGCGGCCGGCCAGTCCGGCCACCAGCCGTGAGGTCACTGTGCCCGCCAGATAGGCCAGAAAAATCAGGGCCACTGCCGAGGCCGGGAAAAGGTATGGCGGCGCTTCAAGACGGAAGCCCAGGTAGTTGTAAACGCTGACAAAGCAGCCCATCAGCAGGAACGCCTGGGCGTACAACGCCAACAGGGGTGCGCTGCGCAGCTGGGGGAGCAGCTTGCCAAGGACCGCGCCGAATCCTTCCGTGCGTGCAGGGACAAAGCCGCGCGGGCGCGGGGCCAGCAGCAGGAAGCCCGCAGCAGCGGCGGCGGCGCAGAGTGAGACGGCCAGTGTTCCCATGCGCCAGCCGGCCAGATCGGCCACGGGCCCGGCCAACAACCGGCCGAAGAGCCCGCCCAGCGTGGTGCCGGCCACGTAGGCCCCGGCAGCAGCCCCGGCATGGCCCGGGCTGACCTCCTCCGTGAGGTAGGCGATGGCCAGTGCCGGGATTCCGCCCAGCGCGGCGCCCTCCAGCGCGCGAAGGACCAGCAGGGCTTCAAAGGTGGGGGCCGCGGGCACCAACAGCCCAAACACGGTTGCCAGGACCACGGCCAGCCCCATGATCCGCACCCGCCCCCAGCGGTCGGAGACAAAGGACCATGGCAGGACTGTGGCCGCCAGCGCCATGGTGGCAACGGAAACGCTCAGCGAGGCCTGCGCGGCCGTAACCCCCAAGTCGCGCGAGACCAGCGGAAGCAGGCCCTGCAGGGAATACAACTGGGCAAATGTCGCCACCCCGGCACAGGTCAGCGCCGCCAACACCCTGCGATACCCGGTGCCGCCCCGCCGGTGGCCTGCCCACGGCAGTGCTGCGCCCAAGGTGTGGTGCTTCGTGCGGTTCGCTTCAATCACGTGATCAACCGTATGACCGGGCAATCAATGCGTCCAATGCATGAATCAAACAATTTTCATCCAAATAGGGATGACTAATGACCTGGCTTCGTGGTTTCATGAAACATGGAAAAAGACGCTCAGGACCTTGCCCGGCTGCTGCCCGTGCTGCCCATTCTGGTGGAGCTGGGCACCAGCCGCCACGTGACGGCCACGGCCGAGGCCCTGGGAATACCCCAGTCAACGGTGAGCCGGGCTCTCTCGCGCGCCGCGGCCGTGGTTGGCACTGCACTGGTGCTGCCCAAGGGGCGGGGCGTGGAGCTGACCCCGGCCGCCCTGGCGCTCATTCCTGCGGCCGCCGAGGCGCTGGACCATGTGCGCCTGGGATTGGCGTTGGCTCGGCAGGAATCGGGAAAACAATTTGGCCGGATCCAGGTGGCCTTCCAGCACACTTTTGGCGAAGCCACCCTCCCGTTGCTGATTGGGGCATTTGCCCGGGAGAATCCGGGGGTCACTTTTGGCCTGCAGCAGGGGAGCCGTGCCTTTTGCCTGGAATTGCTGGCGGGCGGAACGGCTGATCTGGCTTTGGTGGCCCCGCCGCCTGTTCCGAGCGGCACGATCGGTGCTGAAGTGCTTTATTCGGAGCCGTTGAAACTGGTGGTCCCGGCCGGACACCGCTTGGATGGTTCGGCCGGCACCTGGCTTGACGCGGTCCGGGATGAACCCTTCGTCATGCTGGAACCCGGCTACGGCATGCGGTCCATTGTGGAAACGCTTTGCCGGCACGCCGGATTCCGGCCGCGCGTGGCCTTTCAAGGCCAGGACCTGCACACTGTCCGAGGTTTGGTGTCGGCCGGGCTGGGTGTGGCGGTGGCGCCGGCCCAGCACTGCGGCGGCCAGGCTCCGCGCCGTGGGGCCTTGGGCTGGAGCGAAGTGGACATCACATGGCCCGAGGCCCGCCGTGATATTGGGCTGGTATGGCGCAACCGCCCCGAGGGTTCGGCGCAGGCGGCACGGTTCAGGGATATGGTGCTGGCTGAGGGCAGGGACCTGCTTGCGGCCGTTCAGCCCTGAGCTGCCCGACTGTCATGCAGCGTTATGCGGTGCTACGCTTGGACTTCGAATCTTTGTACTAGGCGGTGATGGCTTGTTTGGCATGGATCTGACTTCCCCCAAGTCGCCCAACACCGACCCGACCGGGTTTGCCTCGCCCGCCCGCGACTACTTCAACGGCGGCATCGATCTCAACAAGCACCTGATCCTTCTTTAGAGGGTTCAGGGGTGTTGTGAACTTGGGTGAGGGCGCAGCGGAATCACTGGGGCAGATCCGGTTTTTTCCTTCAAGTTGTCCAACCTCCGGGCCAGCCGCTCGGTCTTGATCTGTTCTTGTCGTAGTTCTTCTTGGAGTACGTTGATCGCCCGTTCAAGGGTGGTACAGAGTGCTTTCCAGTTTTCTGCGCGTTCATGCGTACGTGACTGCAGTTCCCGCAGGCTGGTCGCCTCTGACTTGAGCTTCACTATTTGCTCGTGGAGTTGTTGTTCCGGTGCAGTGGGCTGGTGCGCGGTGTCGCGGAGGTAGGTGAAGCGATCTTTGAGGTCGGTGGCGCGGTAGAGCACGTGGCGGCCGACTTGGGCTTCCCTGGCTAGGTCGCTGATGCTGGTCGCGCCGACGGGCACCCATTTGGGCTGGCCGAGGAGGATTCGTTGCATGGCGGCAAGGATTGCCCGACGGGACGAGTCGTCCTCATTCTCAATTTCCGCATTATTGGGGATGGCCGCCGGCTTATTCATCGCTCAGGCTCTCCTGGGGGCAATGTTGTTGCGGCAGATTCTATGGGATCGGTGCTGGCTGACAATGAGCAGGTTGCGTTCCGAGCGCGCCAAGAAGGCCTGGGCAAGGGGCAATGGCGATAGTGCCGCGTTGGCCTGCAAGCTGGCGGCCTCGGACTCCAATTCCTTGAGCTGGCCGTCGGTCCGCGCACAATTCAAGCAGCCGTCCACACATTCAAGGAGACTGGGCTGGTTGTCTTTTCCGGCGAGTTTGATCTTGTGACACAAGGCCCGACGTTCGTCGTACACACAGAGCGCCACCGCGGCCGGGTTGTCATAGATCAGCAGCGTTCCGTCCTTGCGCAAGCGGCGCTCATCGGCGGGGGTTAGGTCTCGGGGTAACTTTTCGGTGGCTGCGAACGCTCGATCGGCGGCGGGCCCGCTGATGCCTTCCCCGCTATCGAGCAGGTTTCGCAGGTGGTCCACGGTTTGCCGGCGGTGGGACCAGTCTTCTTCGAGTAGGAGGTCGTTCATTCCGGATTCCTTGGTACCGGCGTAGCCTCCACCTATGACGGTACCGAGGTGTTGGTATTGGATGGCTGTGGTGGTTTCACCGTTGGGACGGTTGTGAATGAACCAGGCAAGGGTGCGTCGAAATCGCCTCAAGGTGATCGCTCCGTCGGGATCCTCAGGAATCTGAAGAGCCTGAGGGTTTACGCAGTGGGGGACGAGGCGCTCGTTGACGAAGGAAACGAAGTCCTTGATCCAGAGTGTCACGGTCGCTGGCGCTCTCTGCCGACCCGTATCCGAAAAGAGCAGACCATCGTTCCTGTCGAAGAGTTGGTCAATTTGTTCCGCAACGTGGATGGCTTTCGTTGCTGCCGGAATTGTTGCCCAGGCCGCCTTTTGTCCGCTTCCTAGTACCCCGGATTCATTGGCCCGGCTGCCCTTCCATACGCGGCCACGTATCAGGTGCAGCCGTGTTCCTCCGGGGCGTTCAAGGGGTGTTGGTGCCGCGCCGTGTTGCCACGTGCAGATCTCTTCCGGACGTGCCCCGGTCAGGTAGCCTGCGACGATAATTGCCGCTGTGCGTAAATGGCCCACTAATGGGCCCGGCAAGGTGTTGCGGCTGACCAAGCGTGGTTTGACATCGTACACGCCGATGGACGGGATCCACTGCCGGCCGTGGAACAGGCCTTCAACCTTGAAATCAAGGGCGGTGAGGGAGTCATCCCTGGAAATAACTGGACGGACAAGCATTTTTGCCAGGGCCCTGCTCAAGTAGAGAGTGTCGATCCGCTGGTGATAGGAAATAGCACTCCACCCAACCTCCTCTGCTCGTTTGGTGCCCGACCAGGCCCGAGCGGCAGGCAGTGGCGTTTTGGTGCGCACGTACTCCTGCAAGAGAGTGCGGGCTGCGTGGTACTGGCCCTCACCGGTCGGCAAGTCGTCAATCCGGCTGTGTAGGTGCTTATGTGCACCAATAATGTCGTCGGAGAATTCCGTTACAAATGCTATTGACCATTCCAAAAGCGGTCCCATAGTGGCTTGAGATAAACGCTTCGTCGCATTTTCGCGAACACCAGTCCGAGGCTTCCACGCCTCACGATGCCAAGCGGGTTCGGGCCATTGCAGAGTCTCGGGCAGCCAAGGGTTGAGGTGCCAGACACGGATCAAGGACTCAAGGCTTTTACGCTTCTCGTCCACGGACGAGTCGGACGTCTCTATCCTGCGCCGGCAGTCGTTGAGGTGCTCCGCATCCAGGTCACTGGGATTGAGGACTGGCGTGTCCGGATGCCGTTCGGACCATTCGCCAAGCAGCCAATTCACATGGTTTTTCAGCTGGCCCAAGAGGTTTTCGATCGTCCCGATTTGTGGCCACTTGACGTAGTTTCCGTGGGCCTCGTCCGTAAGGATCTCAGGATTCCCATGGTTGATCAGGGCGTAAGCGATGTGTTTCGCGGTGTCACGGAACTCTACCGGCCAGCCATCAAATCTGAGTCGGGGCAAGGGTCGTGAGGGATCGTTGGCCAGGGCATTCATCGGCCACACGTCCGCACCGAACGGTGCAATCATCCCGTCTTGGTGGATGCGATTCCGGGAAATGCTTGAAGTGGCGTCGGACGGATATTCGAGCAGGGGTGCCTCAAGCAGTCCGGCACCAATCACACTCTCCGCCTGACCAGGGGACTGAGTCATCGTGGTCCTTCCTGCCGCAAGGCGGCAATAATTGAAGGCCGGTGGGCGTCGACCTGATCCGCTACTGCCAGCCGCTCAGCGGCGGAATGACGTTCCACTATTGCCCTGAGCATGTAGTAGCGACGAGCAAATTTCCTCTCCCACGCATCGCCCAGCGCGTCCCTGAGTTCTTCCAACACACCCAGAGCAGCCAGTTGTCGGGGCAACAGCCGCGAGACTGTGGCCGCGTTCTCGCAGTCGAGGCAATCAAGAAAGGAAAAGTACCCGGTCGTGCAAGGCAATCCTGTCGTTGGTTTAGTTTCCGGGTCTCGGCAATTGGCAATGAGCGCGTCCTTCGACTCGCCGGAATCATGCCCTTCAAGCATCCGATTCTGCACTTCAAGGCGCGCCCGATCCATGGCCGCCTGTATGCCGTGGGCGGCTTCCAACTGTTGTTGCGCAAGGGCGAGGGGGTCTGTGCGGACGTAGTGGAGGTAGGTGGCTGGATTGTGATCGGTGGGTTCCTTGGAAACGCCTTGATGGGGGACGCTGCGACGTAGGCGTTGGAAATCAATCCGTATTCCTTCCGGAATCCATGACGCGCCGTTGCCGCTTCGGGCTCCCACGCCCTTTAGATGTGTTGCTGAAGGGACTCCGAAGTGAGGCTTGTTCGCGGTGAACGGCCACCGAATGAGGAGGCGCTTGGAGGGCTGGTGATTGTGGGCCAGCCACGTGCGTGCCGGTTCTGTCGCTTCGGCGATCATGCGCACATCCGTGGCTGCCTGGTCGTTTTGATCGATATTGTCCGTGAGGATCTCGGGCCAAAACCGTAGCCCGGGTCCCCGGCGCGGTTTGTCGAGGTCGAGCTGTACCGTGTCGGCATCAATCTCGACGGGCGTTCCCGACATAACGATCGGTGAAAGGTTCAGCCCCCGGTGGCAGGCCATCAGGACCGCGGCGGCCAGGACCTCATCACCGTCTAGGAAAAGGTGTCGACGGACTACGAATCGTTGACGGTAGTCATGCGGGCCTAAAGCGGCCAACGACCTGAATCCGGCCTTGCTTTGGGGCATCCCCAGGGTCATCAACTCGTGCAGGGCAAGGCTCTTCGCAGTGTCTGGGGCATTGCCTGCACCGTGTTCAAGGGCTTCCAGATGCGCTGTATGAATGCGGGCATGCGCCGCTTCGACCACTTTCCGGGCCGCATTGCGGATCCTCACAAAGTCCCGCTTGGAATACCTTTCAATCTGTGTTTCCGGCTTCGACCACCCCTGCCTCTTGTTGATCTCCCTGCGTGTTGCATCGGACGTCGTCCCTGCAAAGCGCAACAGTGTGCGCATCCTGTTGAAGTAATCGTCCACCGTCGTCCGGGATTGCAACCGGTGCAGTTCGACGTGGTAGCCGCGCACATGGAAAGGGGTAATCTCGGCGATGAAATCCACCCGGGAAACCGACCGATCGGCGTTGAACTCCTCCACGTACCTGAGGAAGGACGACAGCGCCCGCTTGATCGCCAAGACACTTGATGTTCTCCGCCCACCCTTTTCGCTGGCGCTCCAGGCAAGAACTGCCTGTGCGAAATCCCGGCGCAGAGACTCCGCACCCGCCATTTTCGAGAGATCCACACCATAGTTCGGCGCGTCCTCAAGGTGCAGTGTCACAGCCAGAGCTGATCCTGCATCGCCGAAGGGGCCCGAAGCCTGCAGCCCTGGCGGAGGCTGCGCCGCCCGTTGTCCACTCATGAGGTGCGGAAACCGACCAGCGGATTCGCCGCCGACAAGTGATCCCACATCTGTTCAACGCTGGCGCCCCGAAGCAAACTTGATCGCCGCAACCCCCTAACGGGTTCCAGATATACCCGTTTGGTGGTCACGACGGATGAGTGCCCGAGCAGGTCCCGTACCTCATCGAAGGCCTGGGCGTAATTCATGACCGTGAACGGCGATGCGTCGTCAAATCCGAGATGCTCATCAATGGCCCGGATGCCGGCCAAGAGGACAAAGAGGGCAAAAGTGAACCTCAAGGAATGTGGGGTCACCATCACTGTTGCCGAAACACTTCCCAGCAGCACCCTGGCCGCCGTCACACGGTCGTTGGCCGTATCAAACACCTTGTCCCACGAGGCTGTTTGCACGGGCTTCCCGTTCTCCTTCAACCACAACCAGGCCGGCTCCAAGCGCTGGTCCTTGACGAGATACAGGCTCGCCCGGACCCGCGCCGGCATCGTTTCCACAGACAAGACCCGACCATCTGTTAAACGGACACGCTGACCAGAACGGCTCTGGAGTATCTCAACGACGTCGAGGCGGCCCTTTACCTTCTCGTAGCAACCCGAGGCTTGTGCACGCCGGATTGCATCAGAGCGTTCACCGACTTTGTATTGGTGCAAGCTGGCGATGCCAAGTTCGTTCATTACTCTGTAGTGGCGTCGTACTCGGCCCTTGCCGACGATCGGGACTTCCTCGTTAGTACTGGTGCCGGGCTCAAATACCAGCAGTTTCCCTACTTCATCCAGCCTGAGCCCTGTGGTCACAACGTAGTCAGTGAAAGCGACGTTGCGTGCCGTGTTGCGTGACCTTGCCGACACATTCGGCAGACCAGCCACAATCCGCCCCGTCCCGTCTCGCTGGGCGTCGTAGCCCCGCAGACCAACGTCGCGCCACATCGCATACTCCCCGGGAGTGATCCACCGGTCACGGGAAGTACGTGCGTTCTTCTCGCGGTATCCTCCCACGGTGCCGGGGTCCAAGAGCCGATCACCATTTCCTACCGGATTGTGCTCAATCCAGCCCTCTTTCGTCGCCCACTCGTAAAAGTGCCGCAGTGCAGCCCACCCCTTATTCCAGGTCGCAGGGCTGACTGGTTTCGGGTTTCGGTCGTCGTAGACGCGCCAAATTTGGAAGGCCCGAACGTGGGAATGCTTTGCTTCGAACCATTCGACATCTTGGGTTCCAAGGAAAGTGAACCAGGTCCTCAGTTCCTTGGCGTAGGTCAGCGCTGTCGATGTGCGGTCCGATGGGTAGGCGTCCCGGAAATAATCGCCCAGCCTGTAGTCCACGAGACCAGGGGAAATCAGGATGGGCTGACCGGGAACAATCCCCATAGCAGCCTCGCGGTCAGCGACGTTGTGCCATTCTTCGGCCAGGGGATGGAATCCACGGGGAACCGGCGAGGGCCCACCAGAAATCGCAAGCACCCATGAGACCTTGCCGCTATCCGCCGCGTCCATAACCCACAGCTTAGACGCCAAACGACGAGTTCAACCAGCTCCTCACGCGGACGCTCATGGATCGAAGCCACTCGCCCCGGCGGAATCTCCCGGTGACGGCGTCGATTCCTAGGCGGGTGGTGTGGGTCTGACGGATGATGCGACATGCAGGACCTGCGATTGAGGCGACGCTTGACTGCGTGGTCGACGGCCGTCACCTGGACCCGCGGTGGGTGTGGCGCGTCGAGCATGTCGGATTCGAATTCTATTCGATGATATTGGCCGTGGAGACATATTTTTCTTTTAGTCTTGTGCCGCAGTATTTGCGAGTTGTAGGTTTGCTACATTAGCCAGCCTGGGTTGCTGCAGGAGCACTTTAGGTATTGGGGACTTCTACTGGAAGTGGCTTCATGTCTACTCGTGTTCGCAATTTTTCGCGCCTATTTTTGGGTTCATTTGTCGTTTTTGGAGTAGTCTCCGCCGGATTTCCGGCATTTGGTTCCGCGGAGGTAGCCGAGGCTGTGACCTCCGTTCAGCCTGTAACAGCAAAAAGTGACGGACATGCAGAGTCTGAGACGAACGCCGTGCGGGAGGCATCTACGGCAGGAGTTCCGGTAGTTGTTGACGATCTGACGAGTCCGACTGAGATAACAAAAGCCAATCCGGATGGTTCGTTGACGAAGGAAATTTCCTCTGAGCCGGTCCGGATGGAAACTAGCTCAGGGTGGGCAGATATTTCCAAGGATCTGGTAGCCAAGAACGTTGGCGGGCAGTCTGTTCTCGTTCCTGAGGCTGTCCCAGTCGATGTCACTTTGGGCACCAAAGGGACATCAGTAATGGCAACATTGGGTGATGACGAAGGTCATTCGATCACACAATCGTGGCCGTTTGGGACCCTTCCTGAACCAGTCGTCGTTGACAACACGGCAACGTACACGGCAGTACTTCCCGGCGTTGATCTTGTTCAGGTAGTTCATCAAACGGGCGTTTCACAAGTATTGAAGATTTACTCGGCTGAAGCGGTCAAAGATCCTCGCGTAGCGCAGATGCGCATCGCATTGGACGTCAAGAATGCGACGCTAAGAGATGAACCTGGAGGAGCGGGATTGTCTGCCCGTGCTGCCGACGATGGGGCCGTGGTTCTTCACACCGCCGATGGGCAGTGGTGGGACTCATCTCAGGATGGGGCCTCCGCGACAGATCCTGGGGGCCCTGGTCTGACTCACCCATTTTCACTCACGCTCAGTGGCAAGGGAACGTCCCAAATGCAAGAGTTTGCCATGGACGAGATCCTCGGTGCACCCCATATCACCTACCCAATCTACGTTGACCCGGAATGGAATTCGAATAGGGTTTCTTACCTCTACGTGGATAGCTACTGGCCAACTACTTCGTACTGGAACGGAAATTACACTGATGCAAGCGTCCATGTTGGGTTTCTGCCGGCCGCATGGGATTACAACTACAACGTCAATCACATAACGCGGGGTTTCTATCAGTTCAATACAGCGTTCTTAGCAGGCAAATCAATTCTTTCCGGAAAACTGAACACCACCGAGGTTTATTCGCCCTCTTGTACTCCGAGGGCGGTTTCCGCCTGGTACACAGGCGACATCAGTACTTCGACTGCATACGGCTCGCAACCGGTGTTCACGACAAAACTTCAGACTCAGACAGTTGCACACGGCAATTCGGCTAGTTGTCCCGCGGCAACCGTTGGCTTCGATTTGGCGGCTGTCAAGGCCAAGCTTGCAACGGATTCGACGTTTACGGTCGGTCTGCGGGCAGACAACGAATCTGATTCGCTGGGATGGAAGCGGTTTTCCAATGCCGCAAGCCTTACGGTGAGCTACAACAATCCGCCCAATACGCCAGGGATGTGGGGCATGTCCTACGGCAGGTGGCTGGGTACCCCATGGGCGTCGGCATATCTCACCCGGGCTAACAATCCCGTATTCGACGTGACAGCCGGTGACGCTGATGGCGGAACGCTAAGCGTCCAATTTGTGGTGAACAACTCCGCCAGTGCGAAAGTCGATGGTACTGCCACCAATGTCTCAGGAACCTCCGGTGGACATTTCCAATGGCAGAGCAAGACCCTCACCGACGGCGCCTATACGCTAAAGGCCCAAACCAAAGATCCCAGCGGCGCTTTGTCGGGTTGGATGAGTTTTGCCTTCACCATCGACACCACCAGACCAACGGCGCCCACGATCGTCCCGACGACCGCCTATTTTGATGCAACAACCGCCCACACCGACGATGCTCCTGACGCTGTGGTCGGAGCGAAATCGTATTCCTTTACGATCAAAGACACCGGAACGTATCCTGCAACGGGGTATGTATACGCCGTTACTTCCAAGGATCAGGCCGTCACCTATCCAGGGACCGTGACGTGCGGGGTCCCGATCAAGGAATTTACGGTGGTTTGTCCCTCAACGACCGGCGCAGCGATCACGATTCAGGTAGCAGCGGTTAACGTCGCCACGACGGTGACAGTGTTTGCCTTCGACCTAGCAGGAAACATCAACGCCCAGCTACCTAATGCAACACCGGCCACGTATTCGTTTACCGTCAATGGGACCAAGGACCTTTCCGCGTTGTCTGTCCTACCAGTCGCCTTGCACGGCGGTTCATGGAACGATGTGCTGGTGACGGCGGGTGTGCCGTCGTCCGCGAATACACCCGAAAGCTGCGTCGGCAACCCGCCGGGAAGCGTGGTGGGACAGAGCGGTACGGTCCTCCAGACGACAGCATCTGGGCAGTATGCCGACACCGGGACAGTCTCCGCGGTAAATACGGCGACAAGTTTCAGTATCTCCGGTTGGGTCTGCTCAACGCAGCCTGTCTCGACTGCAAGACAATCGCTCATCACTCAGATGGCAAGCGCCGGGTCGCCTGGTGGTTCTCTGGGAATCTCGGCAGCCGGTATGCCCGAACTTAGCGTTTACTCCGGTGCAAGTGCTGCCAGCGTTCAGAAAGTTACCGCCGGCACGGCACTGACGCCGAACAGCTGGATGTTTCTTTCGGCCGTTTACGACGGAATTAATCGCCAGCTTCGGCTGACAATGTCGAATCAGCTTCATACAAGTACGTGGACGGTCGCGGCTACGGCGACTGCACCGTTGGCGACGCAATTGAATCAGCCAGTGATGTTGGGAGCCCAGTCGGCCGCGGGTGTCGGTCAATTCAAAGGCCAGCTGATGCACCCGGTGATGGTCCAGGGCGTCCTCGCCCCTAATCAGTTCAATCTGGCGCAGACAAAGTTCTATAACGACGACGGCGATCCGATCCTCGCTGGCGTGGATGGGGTCATGAAATGAACAAGGCACCTTTTACTAGGTTTATTCGTCCGTTGACTGCACTCCTTGCCTGTGTGGCAGTGGCAGCTTCTACCGCTGGTATCTTCCCAGTCGCAATGCCAGAGGGTTGGGATTGGTCGCCGAGCAGCCCGAAGGATGTAACTGCGGTTCCCGCCGTGCCCTGGACCGCCGGGCTTCAACCCATCATCCCATTTGTGACTGGGGCTAATACGGCATCGCGTCAGGCCGCAGTGGACGGCAATGGACATGTAACGGTCTCCGGTTCTCAGGCGTCGAAGACTGCGACAAAGACCGGTGGTCTGGAAGTGCGGTCCGCGGCATTCTTGTCCACCTTGGCCCCACCGCCGGCTAACGCTGGAGGTGCTGGTGACTTCGCTTCCCTCCCGGGAGTTTCCTCGGGTACCTGGGGTGTAGCCGGAACGACCGGAGCGTTCACGTGGTCTTATCCGATGTCAGCAAGACAAGCAGCGGCGGGGCCAACTCCCAATTTGGCGTTCGCCTATGATTCATCGAGCGTCGACGGGCTCACTAGTTCAACGAACAATCAGCCCTCGGCTGTTGGAGACGGTTGGGCATTAGGTGGTGCGGGCGCGGTTCGACAAAGATTTACGCCGTGCATGGACCAGGGCATCACGGGCTCTTATGATCTTTGTGGCAACGCGGGCGGCCAGCAACTCTCTGTCGCGTTCGGTGGTCGCTCTAGCCAAATCATTAAGGATGCCACCACCGGTCAATTCAGACTTCAAAAAGATGACAACACCAAGGTTGAGTATCTGAAAGCGGCCGGGACCAACGGGACCTTTGACGGAGGCTATTGGAAACTGACGGATACAGAAGGTACGCAATACTTCTTTGGGCGGAATCGCTTGCCAGGATGGACAGCTACTAGTCCTGTGACAAACTCAGCCAGCACGGTTCCGGTGGGCGCAGCAGCGGCCACGCAGCCTTGCGCCGCGGCTTCGTTTGCTTCCTCGATTTGTCAACAGGCGTATGCCTGGAACCTGGACTATGTGGTCGACCTTCACGGGAACAGTGCGGCCTACTATTACGCCCAGGCAACCAACTACTACTCGTCACGATCGGGTGCCGGAAGCCGACTGCCATACGTCAGGGATTCACGGCTGACCCGCATTGACTACGGAATGCGTGCCGGCGCTGAACTGACGACGACCGCTCCGCTTCGATTCTCGCTCGCCTACACCCCGCGATGCACTGGAGTGGACTGCACAAAGGGCAATGACATGCCAACAGGTATGGCCTGCGCCGCAACGGGAACGTGCGCCATCTACTCACCAACGTTCTTCGCTGATCAGCGCCTGTTGAGCGTAACGACACAGACTTTACTGTCGACGGGCACATTTCAAAATGTGGATATGTGGACCCTCAAGCACTCTATGCCGGATCCTGGCGATGGCACTAAACCAGCCCTGTGGCTGTCGAGCATTAGCCACCAAGGCGCCAACACCTCAACAGGGGTGGGAGGAGCGATTAATGATCCGCCGGTAGTCTTCACTGGACGAACCTTGCAAAACAGGGTGTGGGTCACGGACGGTCTCGCGCCGTTGGACCGATATCGAATCGACTCCATCAAATCTTCTACCGGCGCAGTTACATCCGTGACGTACATGGCAGCGGAGTGTTCAGAGACCAACCTGCCCGCGTCGCCAGAAACCAACTCACTTCGATGCTTCCCACAGTGGTGGCAGCCTACAACACCAATAGTCCAACCTGCCCGAATGGACTACTTTCACATTTACCCAACAGCGTCGATTGCCGTGTCACCAGGTCCTGGAGGGACCGACTCAACATCAATGCTCACCCGTTACAACTACGTCGGGAAGCCAGCCTGGAAGTACGCAGATTCGAAAGTTGTCACTGGAAGTGGCGGCTCGCAGGTGACATGGTCGGTGCCAGCTGGCTACGCCAAGGTAACAACCATCACAGGCAACTAGTCAAACGCCGCTAATCCCTCCAGCACTATCACGTACCTTCGCGGGCTTGACTCCACACCGTCAACAACAACGGGTGGGACATTTTCAACTAAGGTAACCACCTCAGACGGCACCATCATCACTGATTCACCCTGGCTGGCCGGAGAGGGTGTAGAACAGCAGTCATTCGTTGGAGAAACGACGACGCAGCTCTCATCAATAATCACAATTCCATGGTCTTCATCGCCGACGGCCACGGGATCGGCTGGGACTGGGGCGGCTCAGTCTAGGCACGCTGGCACACAACAGGTAGTCAAGGTCATCGCCAGTGGCCAAGGAACCACTACCCGCACTTCTACAACCACAAATTTCTTCGACTCTCTGGGGCGGGTGAAGGCCATTTCAGATGGCGGCGAAATTGCCGTCATCGGCGATGAGACGTGCACAGCAACGACTTATGCTGACAACTCGTCGTCCAATTTGCTGGGGCTCGTTGCAACTACCACGACGTTTTCTGGAGTGTGCAGCTCCTCCGGGGGACCTGTCGGCGATGTCCTCACGGCAGCTACGACGCTTTACGATGCCTCCACCTCGGCAGCTCCTGGGAGTACCGGATATGCCCAGCCGACGCTGGGCAATGTCGCACGGGTTGATACTGCGACAAGCGTTTCCGGCACAACCGTCACGCAGTGGCTAACGGGGCCGACCACAACATATGACATTCTCGGGCGAGCTACCAAGGTCGTGGATACTTCTACGGGTACTGCCAGAACAAACGTGACAACGTTTACCCCCTCGACAGGTCTTCCGATCACCGTTAAGTCCACAAACCCGCTCAACTGGGTCACCACAACCACCCTGGACGCTGTCCGGGGTCAAGAGACAATGGTTGTCGATGCCAATGGAAGCACGACCAGTTCACGGTACGACGCATCTGGCCGGATCACTGGCTCATGGGATCCTATGCGCCCCCAATCAACTAACGCTACGCCGAGTGTTGCGACAACCTATATGGTTTCCCAAACGGCACCGTCTTGGGTACGAACCGACAAGGTCAACAATCTGGGTTCGGTCGTTGCCAGCTATGAAATCTATGACGGGCTCGGAAGAGCCCGACAGACTCAACGGCTATCACCTGGTGGAGGCACGATTGCCACCGATTCAAGCTACAACAGCGCTGGCCTCATCAGGCTCGAACGACATGACTATTACATGTCGGGTAATCCCACTGGGACACTCATGCTGCCCTCGCTAGCCGTGCCGTCGTCCACGAAATACGGCTACGACGCGGCGGGCCGCCAAAATTCGGTCACAGCGCTAACCAACGACAACACGGAACTCTGGTCGACCAACGCGACATACGTCGGTTCCGATACCGTCATTTCAACGGGCCCCGGTGAACAATCAGCTACAAAAGGTCAGACAGACATGCTTGGAAATATTACCAAGCGACTCACCTACCATGGGACCGATGCGAGCGGAACCGCAGACGCCATCACCTACTCATACGATGCTCTCGGGCAACTGACGGACATGACCGATCAAGTCGGAAACAAATGGGTGTGGACTTACGATGCTGCTGGTCGGAAAAAATCGGCCACCGACCCGGACACCGGAACTCAGGCTAGAACCTACGATTCATCCGGCCGGACCACATCGGTAACTGACGAACTCGGAAACGTCACCGGATATACCTACGACACTCTTGACCGCATCACGACCCAAACAGCGAAGACTGGTACCGGAGCGCCTCGAACATTCCTGTCAAATGTGTACGACGGCGAGAAGAAAGGCCAGCCGACAAGTGTCACGCGTTACAACGGCCCAAACTTTGACCAGCCCGTAACGACGACAGTAGCCGGTTACAACGCAGCCAACCAACCATCAACAAAAACCCTGACGCTTCCCACAGAAATGGGGACCTTCGCTGGAACATACACGACACAACAAACCTATAAGGCCAACGGCCTGGTCGCCAGTGTTCGTCTCCCGGCAGTCGGGGGACTCGCAGCCGAATGGGACTACTACGGGTACGACGAATTCGATAACCCCTCGTCCATAGATACACAAAAATTTGAAACCATCGCCGGCGACACTCAATACACCCATCTGGGCCAGATCAGCACTTTCAACCAATACGACAAAAACGCTGGCAACGCTACCGGAGCAACCACTGGGACAACGAGGACATACTTCGCCTGGGATGCAACTACCGGCAGGCTTTCAGGCCAAAACTCAACAAACAACACTCAAGGAAAAACGGCCGATCTAGGGGCCATCGCTTACACCTACAACGAATCTGGTGCCCTGACAGCAAGACGAACCAGCTACGACTCGAGACCTAACGCACCAGTCGACAACCAGTGCTACACCTACGACCACGCGAACCGCCTCGCCGCGGTGTGGACCCCACTTACACCCGGCTGCACTGGCGCACCGACTCCTACCTCAACGTCCGTAGCAGGACTCGGCGGACCCGCTCCGTATGCCCAAACGTACCAATACAACGAGAATGGAGACCGCTCCCAGACCAAGCGCTTCGCGAGCAACGGCGCACTCGCGGTCACCGAAACTGCGACCTACCCATCAGGTGGTTCCGCAGGACCCCACCGGGTACAAACCGTCGTTTCCGCCTCGGCTATCGGCGAGGACGCAACGGAAACATACGGCTGGAACACCGCAGGCCAAATGACCAATCGATCGGGACAAACCCTGACATACACGGTCGACGGTTTGCTTCAATCAAGTAGCGGAACCAGCACTGCACCAGATAATCCGAATCCAAATGCAGCCGTGGGGACCGCGCCCGGATCCGCGGCAACTTCCGGAATGGGGACGCGCTTCTATGATGGGGGCGGCAACCTTGTTGGCATAGTTGACACAACCGGAACAACGGTTGCCATCGGATCGCGCACTGCATATTCCCCTGCAGCAGGGAGTACGGGAGCGTCAGCGACTGGAACTTACTCATTCGCAGGAAAGTCCGTAGCCCAGCGCACGCTTGCTGGTGGGGTCCAAAAGTTGACCTTCATTATTAGCGACAGTGTGAATACAGCCCAAACGCTAATCAACCCCACGGACGGTGTCGCCGGCGTAATTGCAGTTACCCGATTCGTCGACCCGATGGGGTTGCCCCGGGGCCCGACCTTGATGGCGACAGCGGCAAATGCGTATGTCACTGCGCCAGGAAACGCAACAGGGGGTGGCAGTAATGCCGCCAACCCGGTTGGATTCGGATCCATCAATGGCTATATAAGTGGCTTGGCTGACGCTGCCAGTGGGTTGCTCCACCTGGGAGCACGCGAGCTCAATCAGGCCCGCGGGATCTTCACCACACCCGATCCAGTGCTTGACCTCAAAAGTGCAAACAATCTTTCCGCATATCAGTACGCGGAGGCCGACCCGGTCAACGCTTCAGACCCATCGGGCCTTCGAATTGCCGGACCCAGTGAACGTTTTCCTCAACAAACCGTTGGTCAACTGGCCAAACAACGGCTGCAAGGGATCCAAGCTGCGCAGGTTTGGAAGAACGGCCCCATATCCATTGCCCGGATCTACAAGAGTCCGATCCTCAGCTTCGCGTTCAGCCCGGAGGTCCAGGCCGTCCTCAAAAGGACTAACGACTTCTTCAAGGTCGCTGTGCCGGTAGTAGGGACCATCGCAGCCGTCGGATGCGTAGTCGCGACAGGCGGTGGATGTCTAGTCGGCGGCGCCATGATTGCCGGTGCCACCTCCCTCGCCAGTACGGCGCTCGAGTCCAACTCAACACCCGCAGACTACGCAAAGAACGCCGCCGTCGACATGGCGATTGGCTTCATCCCCGGTGGCAAGATCGCCAGTGCCGGCAAGCTTGGACTCGCAGCACCCGCACGGCAAGCGGCACAAGTCCTGGCAAAAGGCACAAAAGGCGGAATCGGGCCAGTATTGAAAGGACAAGCAGGAGTAGACCAAGTCGCGGCAGGCATAGAAGCCGCCGGAGGGAAAATACTCGGTCGTGAAATCACCGTTGAAGCAGGAGGGGTTCGCAGTAGGATGGACCTCTATGCCGAGCTACCTTGTGGAACGGTATGTTTCATCGAAGTAAAGAATGGGTGGTGGGCAAGACTGACTAAGAATCAGACCACTGTCTTTCCCCTGGTAAGAACCCAACCCTGGGTTGCGTATGGCCAAAATGCTATTGATGCGAACCTGATACCAGGTAAGATTTATGGTCCGATTTCAGTGTGGGAAGTGTGGTTAAACAAGTGGTGAGTTCACAAAAGCATCCAGGGCTGGTGGCGCTTTGTGAGGCACTGGTGGGCATCGGATTCAAGAAGCGGGCGGGGACAACGTTCACCATGGACCTCAATGATGATGCTCTCGGCTGGCTCGGACTAAACCGTGCCAGCCGCGCTGGAGCACCAGGTGAGTTGAACATGAATCCCGTGTGTGGTGTCCGTATTCAGTCACTGGAACGCAGCTTGGTCGAAATTGAAGGCGAATCGTTTCACAAGTACATTCCAGCAACTGTGTCTGAGCCGCTGCGGTATTTGGTTCCAATCGAACACCGAATGGACTGGATACTGACTCGTGAAAACCCCGAGACGAATGATGAGGTCATCGCCAACATCCTGACCAGCTTAGAATCGTATGGTTTGCCGTACATGCGCAAGAGGGCGACTCTAGAGGCCATGTCCCAGGCACTTGTCGCCAAAGAAGGCCACAGATGGCAGACAGTGTTCCGTGCACCTGTCGCGTTGTGGCTTCTCAACCGTGATGAGGAAGCCTTAAGCGCCATCGAAGCCCAGCTCACCGAAATCGGGAGTCAAGAAAACGCGGCCTATGACAACTACCGGGCCTTCGCCTCAACCCTAAAACGGCGCATCGCCGAATCGGCTGCCCTGCCATAGTTTGATCTCCCCGTATGCCGTTAGGCGGATTCGGGCCGTCATTGCAACATCGGTCCTTCCGAGGGTGTCCGAAAAGACGTAAAGAAAATGTGTGGCAGCCTAGCGACAAATTGGGTAGAACAGGCTCTTTCTACAGAGAATGCTCAGGGACAGGACCTGCACGTTCATCATGCGCGTTTCCGGGGGCTCCATGGCCGGCGCCGGCATTGCTGACGGCGACGAGATCATTGTGGACAGGTCCCTTACCCCGCGCGAGGGATCCGTGGTGGTTGCCGTGGTTGAGGGCGAGCTGTTGATTCGCCGGCTCGCCCTGCACGACGGCGTGACCTCCCTGGTCACGCAGCCCGCCGATGCCGCGTCCCCGGCATCCGGTGTGCCTGTCGTCCTAGCAGGCGAGCTGTCGGTGTGGGGCGTCGTGACCCGCTGCCTGCATCATGTCTAACAGCGGATCCCACATA
>JBDTQM010000038.1:0-24278 GCA_039932175.1 Specibacter sp. | reverse complement strand
ATTCGTTATTGCCTCTCCCGCAATGATCTGCCCGTTAGGCAGATGAAACGCATCCGAGATGCGGCCGTCAATTTTGGAAATTTTGGGGAGGGTGACCCCGCAATCACACTTATCCAGAACCCACGATGATCGATCGCCCAACCTGTATCTAATCAGAGGAAAGACTCGATTAGTCAGGTCCGTGGCGACAATATTTCCGGCCTGACCATCATTCACGGCAACGTTCATGTCATTCACAATTTCGATTTTTCGCACGTCCGCAAAGACATGCAGCCCTTGCCTGGCCTGACATTCACCGGCAATCCAGGGTATTTCTGATGACCGGTAATGATCGTAGACAGGTGCACGAAAAACGTCTTCGATTTCAAACCTTTGAGCTTCAGTCATGGGGGCTGCAGTTGCCGCGACAGCGACCGGCGGGGTTGGGTGTATGCCGTTGATTTTGAGAAAACGCGCAATTTCAACCACGCATCCAACGTAGCCGACCAATAGTCTTGGCTTGACGATCTCCCATTGCCGCAAGAATTCCTTAATGGTCGTGTCGTCCATGCGCTGGGCATCGAGAGAAATCCGCTTGGATGGCCACCACTGCAGGTCATGCATTTTTACCTGTCGACTGCTGCGCCCTTCTCGAACAATGCTCGCAATATTATCCGACGGCTTGACGCCCCACCATTCAAACAGCCGCCACTCAAGTGTTCGGGTGGGAGTCCTTAAATCGCGGAGCAATTTGAGTGGCTCACCGGTACTCCCTCCAGTGGTGGACATCACCGAATTACGCCTATTTGATTCGCTGGACTTCAAATTTTCAAAATTCTTCCGCACGTCGGATTTTTCCACAATTGGCAACTGATCAAATACGGTTGGATCATCCAGGTCTTCGATCTTCAGCCCCACAGCACTATATAGATCCCTATAGAACGGTACGTTTTCCATCGCAAAACGGGCATGCAGAATCGCTTTCGTGTTTTGCAGTGATTGCAGCTCGCCGGGCGACAGGGATTGATCATGCATTAACTGGTCAAACATTTCCGCATCCCGACGCAGAATGAGCTTCTTTTTGAGCGCAAATACAGAATCTTCTAGCATCTCACTCCAAGCTTATGGTTTGAAATTTCATAATGCATGTCTCTTGGAAGACCCTGGCGAAGGGTGGTCGATGCCCCAGACTTGCGCTCCGGCACATGCGCCGGGTCTTCAGCCGCCTTAACGGAACCAACATGGTTCAAATTAGAGTGGGTGACCGTGGCTCCATGAATTTTGGATTTGAAAATCATTCTCTTCAACATGGTCCCCTAAAAAATAACTGTCAATACCACGGCATGCACAAGCCATAAGAGTTCCGCCACTGACCCACATAGCTCCTGTGATTGCTTCCAAGTACAGCGGAACGTCCATCGATTTGCAATGCTTTCGAGTACTCGTTTCGTGGAGTCATGTTCGTGTTCTTGACGGTTCAAGGCAGTTACATGCTCCTTGGCGTCCGCGGCTGCGAGCAGGCGGCCAACAGGTGACCACGGTTGGATGGCCGTCAGCGGGATCATGTCTCGCCATTCCAATCGCATGAACGTGGTCCATCATGGGCAGTGGAGCTGTAACGCAAATTACCGCTTCGATGCAGCCGCGACACCTCCTGCAACTCTTGTCGGAGGGGTCGGGTTCCGCCGTTACCTGATCTCCCCGTCAACACCTGTGCGGATGCGTTCAAATCCACATGCCAGAAACAGCATGGCGGGCTCCGCGCGAGAAGTTCTCCTGCGGGCACAAGTGCTTCGGGACGGGGTGCTGTTGTGTGAATGTGGGACTATCAAAAAATCAGCCTGAGGTTCGTGCCGCGTGGCACCGAAGGTGTTCAATTCTTTCGACTACCCGGAGCGTTTCCAAGGCCGGTATGCGCCTCATGTGTGTTGATGCGGGTTGACTTCCTGGCGTGCCTCAGCCCAGTCTCACGCGCCACCAGTGTTGGATTGTACAGATTCACGTTTTCGAACCCACCGCCAACCAGTAGACTTTCCGTCAAATCGACAGGATTAACTAGCATGTTTTCAGGTTTCACTAAGGAGATGACGTTGCTTCCAACGGATTATGGGACAGTTGTCATCGCGGTCCTGACATATCAGCGCCCCGATGACATTGCGCTGGTCCTGCCCCGTCTTTTGGAGCAGGCCGCCTCCGTTTCCATCAAGGCGTCCGTACTCGTCGTTGACAATGATCCTGGCGGGAATGCCAGATCGGTCGTCGAGAGTTTCGATTCCCCGAATCTTCGCTATGCCAATGAGACTCACCCAGGGATTTCGGCAGCCCGCAACCGGGCCCTTGCCGAGTCAGTGGGCACTGATCTTCTGGCCTTCATCGACGACGACGAACTTCCCGTCGAGAATTGGCTGAATTTTCTTCTGGCACAGTACGCCATCACACAGCCCGCCGCCGTCGTCGGACCCGTGATCTCCGAATATGCCCACAAGCCTTCCGCCTGGATCGAGGAAGGTGAGTTCTTTCAGCGACGCCGTTTGGCGTCCGGGACCGAACGCCCGGCTGCTGCCACCAACAACCTGCTGCTTGACCTGCGTCAGATCAGGGCCATGGGCTTGACCTTTGACGAGCGCTTTGGCCTTAGCGGCGGCTCGGACACATTGTTCACCAGGCAGATTGTGGAAAAGGGCGGCCGCATAGTTTGGTGCAACGACGCCGTTGTCATCGACCGTGTGCCCTCCAGCCGGTTGACTCAACAGTGGATACTGCGCCGTTCCTTGCGAAGTGGAAACTCGTCCAGTCGCGTCGCGATCGAACTGGCTTCGGATCACAAAGAGAGACTGTTGGTTCGAGTTGTCCTCGCCGTCCGCGGCGGTATCCGAATGGTCACAGGAACAGCCCGTTTCTTGATCGGCCTGCCGTTCAAAACGGCACGGCACCGTGCCAAGGGTCTGCAGACCACGGCTCGCGGGGTTGGCATGCTCTCAGGCGCCTTCGGCTATGTTTACAGCGAGTACCGCCGCAAGTCCAAATAGTTGGGCTGACTCCGACACCAACATGTTGCTTCGAGGGTATGACACCGCCAACCCCTGACTGTGAAAAAATCATGATCCGTGCCGGGCAGGCGGTGCCTTCCCTTGTAGAAACTTCAATGGTTTGCGGCGGGCTGACATGGACAAAACGCTGCGCCAGGCTCGCCATCTTCCGGCTCATCCAGTCGGCAGGGCCACTGCACGTCGCCGTGAGGGGCCTGATTCTGGCGTGTCTGCGGGCGCGGTGTGGTTTCCCAGGCCTGGGAAGTGATGGTGCAGCCCGTTTCAACGCTCCACTTCGTGCTGCTGATCCGGCGGGAGCGCCGGGTGATTTCCGTGGCCTGTGCGGAGCGCGGGAAGAGGATGCCGCACCGACCTTGGATAATGGCAGTCTGGCTTGGCTGCACGGGCAATGAATGCCCCGCGGCTGCGGCATGCCACGGGGCGATTCCACCGCCCCTGTCAAGGGGTGGTGGGGAGCATTTGTTGCCTGCTGTGGAATAGTCTTGACTTAGTCCCTTTGGACAGTATCCCTGTGCTAGGCTCGCCGTATTCTGGCTCGCCCCAGTCAACGCCCCGACGAAGGGAACCGCGATGCTCATCTCAGGCAGGGAAGTCCATGCTGCGAGGGTTTCTCATGGCCCGGGGTCATTGACCGTCACGGCGGCGCCCTGCCACTGCCGCAGCTGTGTTCCCAATTCGGACCCTGCCCTCTCGGCGAGGTCCGCTGTGGCCAGGTGATGGCGGTTGCCACGGTCGGTGTGCCCGTCAGAAATGTCCAGGGAATTTTCGCGGCTCCGCAACAGGGCACGCCGCCGCGCCGGACTCGATGAAACGGTTCCCCTGCGGGCAAACATGACCGCTGCGGGGCCGTTGCTGCGCACCTCGTCCAGCTCGGTGCCGCTGAGCGGCATTTTGCCCAGGGCGAGCGTTTCAAGCACCGTGAACGTTTTGCCGCGCAGCTTCGGATGTTGTTTGACCACGTCACTGCGCATGGCAGTCGTGGCAGTGAGCAGGAGGTCGAAGCCGTCAAGATCCAATGACGACAGGGCCCGCGAACGGAACGATTCCACATGCCTGGCGCCGCCGTCGTGCAGGGAAATCCGTGTTGCTGACATCGGGCACATGGGCATGCCGTCCCTGGCCAGCAACCCTGCACTCATGGTGATGACGCCCCCTGCGCGGCCGGCCGCGAAGGCAATCAATGGGGAGCGGCACAAATTGGCGGCACAGACGATCAGCACGGACAAGGTGGCCGGCGCCTGCCCGCCCTCGCGCGGGCCTGTCATGGCGTGCCGCATTTTGCAGGACTGCGGTGTTGCCAAGGAGTTGCCATGACGGAAGATTTTGTTCGCATTGCGCTCCTTTTGGGGACAGGGCTTGCGGTCTTCACCATTGTGTTCTTCTTTTTCCGGTGGTCGCCGAAAACTCTTATGGTCGCGTGGACGGTCACGTTCTTTTTTGTGCCCGTCTGGGTCGGGGCCCAAATCGGGGTATTTTATTCAGCCATCACCGTCATGACGATTCTAGCAATTGCGGCCTCAACAGTGCGGTCTTTCCAATTTTCGATTGTGGACATGCTCCTCATGTCTTTTTCCGCGCTGCTTGTGGCGGGCTGGCTGCTCGGTTGGATCCAATGGGGGCACCTGACGATCGCCTTGTTGGGCTGGATGGTCCCCTACGTGGGTGGACGCCTGATCTCCTCGCGCATCGGACTCCCCTGGATTTACGCGTCCCTGGCCGCCGGAACGGTTGGTGCAGCGTGCCTGGCCATTGCGGAGTTCCTCACCGGCATCAATTTCTTTGTGCTCATCAAGGCCAACAACGGCGTCTATGAGACGTGGCACACCCTGCAATATCGGGGCGGCCTGCTGCGTGTGGAGGGTGCCTTTGGTCATTCGATTGCCCTGGGCGCGTGCCTGGCCATGTGTTCGGTATTCATCCTGGTGGTGGCCTGGCCGCAATGGCTGCGGCTTCTTTCCCTGCTCATCGTCGCGGTGGCTGTTGCACTCACTTTCAGCCGAATAGGCCTTATTGGCATGGCCCTGACCCTGGTGGTGGGCTTGATTTCGCTCCGACACGAGGTGACGGCGTGGTTCCGGTGGAAAGTTGCCGCCCTGCTGGGGCTGGCGGCGGCCGTCGTCGTTCCCCTGCTTCTGGATGTCTTCACCTCGGCTGGCAGTGAGGCGGCCGGCAGCGCCGAGTATCGAACGAGCATTTTTTCACTTCTGAACACCGCCGCCATGCTTGGCATAGCCAAGAGCTGGGCGGTAACGGCCGATGGACGGACCTACTTCGGAACGTTTCAATCCATTGACAGCGAAATTGTGCTGACTGCGTTGCGGTTTGGCCTGCTGCCGCTGCTTTTGCTGCTGGCTGCCCTTGCCTGCTGCGTCATTTCAATGCTCCGCGACAGGGCCACGCCCGCCTCGGTCGCCATCATCGCAATGATCCCCGCATTTGCCACCGTCGCAATGATCACTCAATACGCCACGTTGGTGTGGTTCCTGGCGGGGCTGGCAGTGGCTGCGTACCACCAGTCCCCCCACCACTCCCTGTCCGGCAAACCGGCTCTTGTGATGCCACAACCCCCTGCAATTCAATACCGAGAGGAACCACGATGGCTGCGATGAGGATTGTTGGTACAACGCGGTCTGCGCGCATCAGCTCAACCCTGACCAGGCGCTGGTATGTGGTGATTTTGGCTGCCGCCGTTGGCGCCATCTGCGCCTTTGCCCTGTCATACCTGGTGACCCCCAGCTACACCTCCAGCACGTCCTTGTTTTTCTCCCTCCGCACCGGCAGCACCGCCTCGGACATCAACCAGGGATCCACCTACACACAAAATCAGATGTTGTCGTTCGCGCAACTGGCCACATCCTCCATCGTCCTTGACCGGGTGGTCAAGGACTTGGGTCCGGGGACCGACAAAGAGGAGCTGCGCCGCAGCATCTCCATTGCGGCGCCACAAAATACAGTGATTCTGGACATCAATGTCAGCACCACCGACAGGGATCTTTCAGCGCGGATCGCAAACAGCGTTGCAAAGAATTTGACGGTGACTGTTGCAGCACTGTCACCGGTAGGAACTGCCAACGATTCGGGGGTGGTGGCAAACATTATTGAGCCTGCCGTTCCGGCCACGTTCCAGTCCTCCCCCAACAAGAGAACCAATGCGTTTCTTGGCGGCATCTTTGGTTTCGCGGCCGCAATCCTGGCCATCATCCTGGCCGTAATCTTTGACACCAAAGTTCGGTCGGTGGAGGCCTTGAAGGCAATGACCGACCACCCCCTGCTGGGAACAGTGGAACGAAACCGCCCCAGCCTGGACGGCCGTCCCGTGGTGCTGCGGTTCCCCAACGGTTCCGCCGCCGAACGGTTCCGCCAGATCCGGGCAGGACTGCGGTTCGCGGCGGCCAGCCATGACATGAGCTCGATCGCACTGACCTCAGCCATCCCCTCCGAAGGTAAAACCCACACGTCCCTTAATCTGGCCCTGGTCATGGCCGAGGGCAGGGAACGGGTGCTGCTGATAGATGCGGACCTGCGCCGGCCGCGCATAGCAGATTCCATCGGCTTTGAAGGCTCTGTGGGCCTGACCACCGTATTGGTTGGTGATGTCACCTTCGCTGATGCGGTGCAGCGGTTTGGCAACACTTCCCTGGACATCCTCACCGCCGGCACCACTCCGCCAAACCCCGCCGAGCTGCTGGGTTCAACGCCCATGCGGCATCTGGTGGAGCAGGCCAAAAAGGAGTACGACGTGGTGATCATTGACACTGCCCCCGTACTTGCCGTTGCCGACGTCGCCGTGATCGCACAACTGGTGGACTCCATCGTGGTGGTGGTTGACTCGAGCAAACTGCGCCAGGCACAACTGGAGCAGTCCCTGGAAGCCCTCGAATCCGCCGGCGCACATATCTCAGGCATCATTCTCAACCGCATCAAGCCGTCCAAGCTCCATGACGTCTACTACCGGGAATACACCAGCAGGCCCCTGCATGCCAAAGGGAAAACCGGGGCGGGCACAGAGTCCGGGACGCCTTCGGCTGTGGGCACCCCCCAAGGAATCGACGCAGAATGAGTCCCCGGTTCGGCGAGCTCGCCGCCCTGCTGCGGGCCCCTGCCGTTCTTGCCGTCACGGACAAGCACCACGGCCTGGGCAATCGTGTCCGGGCCGTGCTGGGAACACGTGTGCTGGCAGCCTCCGAGGGAAGGTCCTTCGCCTACACCTGGCCAACGGGAAAACAGTTCGGTGCCAGGCTTGATGACTTGTGGGACTTCGATGCGCCGGTTGTTGGGACAGCCGTTTCACGACTCGCCGCCCGTCGCTTTCCCTACCGCGACAACCAACTGCGCTGGCTTGACGGGCCTGCCCGGTCGCAGCGCCTGTGGCAGATCCGCACACCGCACGCCTTGGTGCTGCCTGCCCACTGCCCGCCGTGGGAGTCGGAGCTGCGGGCACTGGTGCCGGCCCCGGCCGTGCACCAGGGCATCCGCCGGGCGGCCGCCCGGGCAGAGGCCGGGGCGCCCGTGATTGGAGTCATGATCCGAACCAACACCAATGCGCACCGGGAAACGCTCAAGCACTCGCCGCTGGCGTGGTACCTGCGGCGGATGCGTGAAATCCAGGACATCTGGCCGGAAGTCCAGTTCTATGTTTGCGCGGACACCCCCGCGGCTTTTCTTGAGGTGGCGGGGACGATAGCCAATTGCCACGGAACAGCCCACAAGGGTCCCTACAACAGCAAGGCGGCCCTCACGGCGTCGGTGGTGGACGTGTACATGCTGGCTTCAGCGTGTCATTTGCTGGCACCGCACTACTCGAGTTTTCCCGAACTGTCGGCGCGCCTGGCCGGCACGGCGCTGCGTCTTGAAACGTCAATGACGGGCCCCGAATCCGTCCTTGCCAGCCGCGACGGGTGCACTTTTGCCCCGAACCCCCTGCAGCCCTACGCACGGCGCCAAGTGGGCTAGGCACAATGGTCTCAGGAATTGAGGAGGTCAACACAGGTGACGGATTCGGGCGCCGGGCCGTTCGCGGGGCAACGATCACCGTTGTGGGACAAGTTGGCAGGGTGTTGGTCCAGACTCTTTCGGTGGTGGTTCTGGCCCGGCTCTTGAGCCCCAACGACTATGGCTTGTTTGCCATGGTCATGGCTGTGGCCGGGATAGCGGAAGTTTTCCGGGACTTCGGGCTGTCGCAGGCAGCTGTCCAGGCCAAAACCCTCTCCGACGGGCAGCGGGACGTGCTGTTTTGGATCAATTCGGGGATCGGTGCAGTGCTCGCAGTGCTCGTCTTTGGCGGGGCGTGGGTCATTGCAGGGCTCTTCAGGCATCCGGAACTGGTGCCTCTGATCCAGGGGCTCTCGGTGATTTTCCTGCTGAACGGGATCGCCACCCAGTTTCGGGCGAGCCTGACCCGCTCCCTGCGGTTCATGGCCCTGGTGGTCATCGATTTCGTCTCGACGCTGGCCGGACTCGCCACGGCGATCGGCTTGGCATTTGCCGGCTTCGGCGTCTGGTCACTGGTCTTTCAAGTCATCGTCCAGTCCCTGGTGATCCTCATTGCCTCGGCCGCGTGCTGCCGTTGGCGCCCGGGATGGCCCCGGCGGGGCACCGGGATTGGCGGTTTCCTTCGCTTCGGATGGCACATGGTGGCCACCCAGATGGTCACCTATGTGGGAAACAATGCCGACACCGTGACCATCGGCCTGGTCTTTGGTGCGGCTCCCCTGGGAACCTACAACAGGCCGTATCAACTGGTCATGAACATTGCCAACCAGCTGCGGGCGCCAATCTCCAACGTGGCCATCCCGGTCCTGTCACGGCTGCAGGATTCCGGGCACCGGTATTGGGAGTTTGCCCGCGTGGGGCAGCTCGCCCTGGGTTACACGCTGGTGGCTGCCCTTGCCCTGGCCACCGGTGCCGCGGCCCCCATCACGGAGCTGCTGCTCGGCCGTGAATGGCTCGACTCCGCACCCATTCTGAGCATGCTCTCGGCCGCGGCGATCTTCCAGACGCTTGCCTATTTTGGCTACTGGATTTACGTGTCCAAGGGGATTACCAAGGCGCTGTTTAATTTCAATCTGGTGGGTGTCGCCGTGAAGGTCGTTTTTCTTGTGGTGGGTGCTTTCTGGGGGGTGAATGGTGTTGCCGCCGGGTACCTGTTGTCTACGCTGCTCAAATGGCCGCTGTCGCTGCTCTGGATCGCCCGCTCCGTGGACAACGTGCCCATTGGGGTGTTCGTCACGGGATTCCTGCGCATGTCTGCGCTGGCCGGTCTCGGAGCGGGCGGCGCGTTCCTTGCCACACTCTGGACAGAGGGACCCTGGGCGCAGTCCTTCGCCGCACTGGCCATGGTTGTTTTCGTTTACGCGGTGTCCCTGGTGGTTCCTGCGGTTCACAGGGACGTGGCGGACTTGGTGTCCGCAGCAGCCAAATTTCGGCACAAGAAGGCATAGCCCCACCACGCAGACCAGCAGTCAGCCCCGCATCCCCCTGCGGCGCCGATAGCTGCCTTTGCCCGTCCGCCAGGACTCACGAAGCCGGGGCAGGGCCAACCGGAGCAGGGAAAATCCGCTGTAACGTGGAATTATTCCCCCGGCCGCAACTGTTCCGGCCAGCCGGCCCGCCAGGGTTTCCCGGCGTTTGCGTTGCAGCGGCTGCACCGCCACCAGGGCTTCAAGGTCCATCACGGCAAGGGTCAAGACACCGGCGGCCGCCGCTGCCAGCACAAGGTCGCGGCCCCGTTCCGTGCGGGCGATCAGTGCGCTGATGCCTGCCTGGTCCAAGAACAGGGGGTACCCAGCGTCGTCGGCGCGCCAAAAATCAGCGGCGGTTATGTCGGCGCTTTCCCCCACGCCGTCCGGGCATATTTTGCACCGCCACTGGGTGGTTGGCCCCAGATGGTTGCCCCAGGAATCGTCGTAGCTTGTCCCCTTGGTGGACCCATCGGCACACGTGATGGAAAAGTCACCGGGCCACCCGTTCCCCCGGTAGCTCAGGTCACTGATCGCCGCGTCCCGGGCCACGCCCAGCTCCACCGCCAACCGCTCCGTGGCCTGCTGGCTTGGCGTGCCGGCGCAAAAGAAGGAAAGGAGGATCGGCCCGTTCTGCCGCCCCTGCTTTCTGGCACTCAACGCCCGTATTGCTGAGACCTCACACGGCTTTCCGACAAACGCCGTATCCGGCTCCAGTGCTTGTGGCGCGGCAGCGTTGGACACCGGGGCGTACCGGGAACCGGCGGCAGCGAGGGCTTGTTCCTTGGTGGTGAGCTGCACGCTCACAGTCCTGCGGGCATTCTTCGGGTCGGCCTGGGCGCCAACAACCCGCGACGACTGGCCGCTCGCCAGCAGCCAGGCTGACAGCGCAGTCAGTGTGCCACCGCTGCTGCCCGCGTGGCGCAGGGCGGGATCCGTCGCCCATGCCTCCCATGCCTGGACGACAGGTCCCAGTTGTGGATGGCGGTGGGACGCGGCCGGTCGCTGGGCGTTGACACGCACACCGGGACATGCCGCGGCAAATGCCTCCGCAGGATTTTCCGCGCCTGCCGTATTTCCCAACGGCGCCCGGCGGACGGGCCGCAGGTATCCGCCGTCGTCCAATTCCATGCCGATCCCCGGGTCCAGCAGGGCGCAGGCCCCGCACCCGGAACAGTTTCCTGCGCCGACCACCTTGGCAATGGCCGCATCCAGCCGGGATTCGGCGCTCACGCCAGGGTCCGCAGGGATCGTTCGGCCAGGAGCAGCGACTCGTGCGCCCTGGCCACCACATCGGCGGCGGCTGCTTCCAGCCCCTTGCTTGCCAGGGCGTGCAGCACGGCGGCCACCGGATCAACGGCAGCATCGCGCAGGTCCACGGTGTGCTGCCACCCCAAGCCTCGAAAGAGCGGGTCAAATTTGCGTGAGTAGGCCAGCGGAATCGCCGGAGTGCCAACGGAGAGTGCATTGAGACAGGCATGCATGCGTGAGCCGATGACAAGGGTGCCGGAGGCCACAACCTCCCGGACGTCGTCGAGCCCCCGGGGAATCACGGTCTGTGCGCCATGGGGCAGGGAATCGCTGAATTCACGAATCGCCGGAACGTCATTGTCCGGATGCCCGGAGTCCAGCACGTGGGCCAACAAGGTGATGTGCCTGCCGCGGGCCAGCAGCTCCGCATGCAGCCTGCCAACAGTGTGCCGGTAGAGCCGGAAGTCGATGTGCGGGTTGGGGTTCCACAGCAGGCCGGAGATGTTCAGGATGACGTCCCGGGTCTTGCCCACCGAGGGGACATCGATGGCGAACACCACGTCAGTGGTCACCACGTCCACGGCCCGGCCCAGGCGGGCGGCCTGGGCGGCACTCTCCGCATCCCGTGCCATGACGAGCTTCGTGGCCTTGAGGGTTCCCCTGGCCAGAAGCCTGCCCCGCACGGTGGTGAAGGGCCCAATGGTTTGCGGACCCAGCACCAGGGGAACGCGGGCCCGGAGCGCACACGCCGCAACGGCCGTCATGATGGCATGGCGCTGCATCCCGTAGATGTCGGCAAAGCTGTCACCGGAGCGTGTGTCGATGGCAAGGTCGAACCCGGCAAGCCACTTTTGCATCCCGAGTTTCCCGGTGGCCTGTTCGCGGGCCAGGGAACGGAGCCGGCCGAACGGCATGTGCGGCGAATGGTGCCCATAGTTTTGGAAGGTGACGCTGGCGTCGGGCCATACCCGGCGCAGCAGCGCTTCAGTTCCCCGACCCAGGGCCCGCACGCCCAGGTTTGGTGAGGAGTCATCGGCCCACAGGATCAGGGCCGCCATGGCGCCGGAGTCCCTTGGCATCGAGGCGGATTCCTTCACAGCAGCCCCCGTCTTCCCTTAGTTCAGTCGTTTCATGTCGCCAAACCACTTGATGGAAGCGGCAGCCAGGTATCCGAAGTTGGCCACAAAAAGAATTGTGTAGACAACAAGAAACAGCGCCGGCCACCCCAGGAGCAGAAATGACAGGCAAAGCACCCCGTAGTCCGTGGGAATGCCCAGCACCGCCCGCAGCGGCGTGCCGCTTTTTGGACCCGCCGCCGCCGTGGACCCGGCGTACCTGGCCTTGAGCTGGTCGTTGAGGATGCTGGCAAAAAACGAGACGGCGGCGACCACGGAAAAGCCGATCGGGACAAGGAGCCAAAGCAGTGAATTAAGCCCGAAATTCACGAACATTGTGATCAGGACGGCCAGGTGCAATGTTGAGCACTTGAGGCAGTCGAGGACGTGGTCCAGCCACTCCCCTGCAGCTGTGCCGCCGCCGCGCAACCGGGCCAGCTGCCCGTCTGCTGAGTCGAAGGCATACCCCAGCACCAGGAACGCCGTGATGAACAGGCCCAACCAGACGGTGGGTGGACGAACAGCCACGAGGACAATGGCACTGAACGTGAAGGCAGCGCTGATCAGGCTCACCGCGTTGGGGGTCAGCCCCAGCAGATGCGCCCCTGCCGCCAGGCGCCTGCCAAAGGGGCGATTGACATAGATCGAATAGGCTGGCGCCCCGCGGGCGCGCTTCTTTTGTGCCCCGCCCAACAACGCCACGGCGTCCCGGTACCGCCCCCGGCCGGATGCGTCCGCCACGGACCGGCTCATGGCACTTTCGATTCAGAATTCATGGACAACTTCCCCCAGAATGAAGTACTCCGCCACAGGTGGCGTGGCTCACTTCCGAGACTAGCCGTTTCCGCGGCGCAACGCACGCATGTCAAGTATTGACGGCATCAACCGTGCACCCAATGCACTCCTGCACTATTGACGCTATGTTCCGTTGGTATTCCGCCAGGCTGTGCCGTTGGCGGGCAACGTGGCCGTCCTGAAGCAGGGCACGGCCAATACCGTCCCACGCTGCAATCACGTCCTGAACAGCCGCGGCAAGTGCGTCCGGATCGTTGGCTTTCACCCTGCTGGCAGCGCCGTAGCCGGCAGTTGCCTCGATCAAACCGGTGGTTTCACTGGCAATGACCGGCCGCCCGCCCAGGATGGCTTCCACCGCCGTGTTGCCGAAGGGCTCGTCGGCGCGGGAAGGCACCACAACAATGTCGCAGTCGGCCACGTAATCCCAGATCAGGGGCTGGAAGCCATGAAACGTTACCTTTCCACCGAGTTTCAGGGCCTTGACCTGATCATTGAGTTGCTGCTCATACCATTCGTAGCCGGGAAAGACGGCACCCACAATGTCCAGTTCGGCGCTGACACCGCCGGCAATCAGCTGGGCAAGGGAATCGATGGCCACGTCCACCCCCTTCCGCGGGGAGAGCCGGCCAATGTAGGCCAGGCGCACAGGATTTCGCAGCTGCGTGCGCAGTGGCCTGGGCGCCGCGGGTCCGGGGACGGCGTTGTAAACAACCCGAATGCGCCTGCCCAGCCGCCCAAAGGAACCTTCTATGACGCCCGCGCTAAAGCGGCTGTTCGCGATGGTGGCCGTGGCGAGGAACAACGGCAGGGCCAGCGCCATGCGCAGCAGCGGGCCCGCGGACGCTTCCCCTTCGTGCACGTGGACGATGAGCGGGATGCGGTGGACACGGCCAAGCACATTCCACAGGGGAACGGTAAGCGTGTTGACATAGATGGCCTCCGGCCGCTCCCGCCGAATCAGCAAGGACCCCGCAAGAAGCCCCCTCACAGTACCGCCAATCATGTGGAGCAACCCGCGTGGAGTGAGACTGCTCTTGCGCAATACCGGGCTGGGGCAAATTTCAACCCGCGCCCCGCGTGTGCGGAGTTCGCGCTCCAGCGGGCCGGCCCCCGGCAGCGACACCACAACGGATTTCCCGGCCAACACCAGCGCGGAGACACTTTCCAGAAAAACCCGGTCCGAGCCGTAGAGCTCGGCGCTTGGATTGGCCAGCAGGACCACGCCGGCACGCTCCGGCACGTCCGGCACGGTGCCCTGGTGTCCTCCCTGGGGCAGGTCCCGCTGGAGCCCGCGCCGGAAGGCTGGCCGCCTGCGAGCGCGGACTCCCCGGGAACTGGTGCCTGTCATGGGAGCGCCGTCACCGCGTAGTTGTCAAAACTCGTTGTGACAGCCGTCGTGGCTGATCCGGCGAGGTAGGCACCCAGGCCAACACCGCCGGCTTGTTGCAGCCCTGCCGTTGCGTCGGTGACCGACGCCTGCCACGTGGCCGGCTCGGCCTGGCCATTCGCCCAAATCTTCGCCCGCACAGTTGTTGGTGATGTGCCCGTCACCTGCAGGCGCATGTTGAGCACGGCGTTGGCGGTGTAGTTCAGCCCGGAAACGGTGGTCAAGTTCAGGGTTGTCGAGTCCCGAAGGAGCACCAGGGACACACTCCCGTTGGATTTGACCCAGGCCTTGAGCGAGTACGTCGAGGTGCCAACTTCGCGCCCAATCATGCTGGCGTAGTTGCCGCCACCTGTGGGGACCGAATCCAACGCCATGGTGGCCTGCGAGTCCGTGGCTGAGGAGGAAACGGACTTCAGGGCGGCAATCCGGGTGGATCCGGGCGGCAGGACCACCTGTCCCAACCCTCCCGTGACCTGGAACTTGGCCGCGGTGCCGGTCAGGGTCCACGAGCCTCCCACGTCGGCGCTTCCCCAGCCATTGCTCACTGTCCGCCCAAAAGCATCCTGGGCCAGCAGGTCCGCCGGCGGCGGCGCCGTCACGCTGACCTGCTTCGTCACGGGCGCCGAGGCAAGGCCCATGCCGTCGGTGACCACCAGCCTCACCGCATAGCTGCCAGCGGAGGCATACTCATGCTCGGCAATCACTCCGGTTCCCACGGAACCATCGCCGAACTGCCACGCGTACGAAGCAACCGAACCATCAGCATCCGAGGAATCCGAACCGTCCACCGACACATTCAAGCCCGCCACCGCCGCATCAAAGGCAGCAACGGGTGCCTGGTTTGGCGCCACGGTGGTCACCACCTTTGACGTGGTGGCCTGCACACCGGATGTGCTGGTGACTGTAAGCACCGCCGTGAAGTTCCCTGCAGTGCTGTAGCTGTGGTTCACAGTGACGCCCGCTGCCACGGGTGAACCGTCGCCAAAGTTCCAGCTGTAGGCGGTGATGGATTGCCCTGCCGGCGCCGTGGAGGCGCTCGCATTAAAGGCAACGGCCAAGCCGGTGGGTGTGGCCGTGAATGATGCGGTGGGGGCTCCTTGCCCGGTACCCAGCGCATGGTGCGAGGAAACCTGCGAGGCAGTCAGGGCAGTGTTGTACACGGCGAAATTGTCCAGCGATCCATTGAAGTAATCGCTGGAGGGCCGGCTGGGCCAGTTGGTCAGGTTGTCACCGCCCACCCGCCAGTAACCGTAATAGGACTGCGCCGTCGTGATGGAAGAATCTGTTGCAACAACGTTCCCATCAACGTAAAGGGCCATCCCGCCCGGTCCCTGGGTTGCCACCAGATGGTGCCAGGCCCCGTTGTTGTAGGCCGATCCACTCGTAACAGTCTTGACCGCCCCGGTATAGACTCCGAAGCTCAGCCGGCCATTGTTGAGCATGTAGACATGCCTGTCATTGCTGACGGACGAGCCGCTTCTGTTTGTTCCATAGCCCAGCAGCTTCCCACCGGTGGTTGTGGTGGTCTTGAACCACACCTCGGTTGAGAATGCGGGGCTGACGGCTGTCTTTTGGTTGGAGCCGATAACACCGTTTCCCGTGCCGTTGAACGTCGACGCCGGCGAGGTGTCACCGCTGATCGCCCCGCCGCCTGTGGGCGTGGTCCCCACACCGGTGCCCACCACACCGTTGTTGAACCCGCCCCAATCCGCAGCAGCCGCTGCCGCCGGGCCACCCAGCGGCCAGTAGAGTGACGGGTTGTCGTTGAGCACGCCCAAAACATAGGGCGATGCTGAGGCGCTGGCAATCTGGACGGAAACCTGGGCGCTCGTTGCCGTATTGCCGTTGGGGTCCATAGCCACGACGTAGTACGTCTGGGTTGAGCCGGGCGGCAGGGACGAATCCGTCAGGGCGACGGGCTGCAGGTCCCAATAGGTGGACTGCATGGACCGGGTGGCGACCGGCTGGGGCGTGCCCACGCGCATCAAGTTGTACGTAAGATTCAGGTCGTCGCGATCCCAATTCGCCGGGATGCTCACCCTGGCGGAACCGGCGGCAACAGACCTGGCTGCCGGTGTCCACCCGGATCCGGACAGCCGGGGGCCCTGCTTGGGCCCGCCGGTGGGGGTTGAGGAGAATCTGACCAAGCCCTGCTGTCGCTGGTTGTTGACACCGACGAACTCGCCACCGACGGAGATGAAACTGCCGGTGCCCACGATGGAGAACCCTGCCTGTCCCATGCCCGTCGCGGTGCCCGTGATCCAGTCGGGATACCAGTCCACCACGGCAGGCGCCGGTTGGCCGCTCCAGTCCAGGTAGATGCTGCCGACGAAGGGGGTGCGGCCAAGGGTTCCTTTCGGTGCGGCGGTGGTTGCCGACGCGTTTCGCATGTTGGTCGGCTGCACCTGCACCATGCCGCCGGCAGATTCGCAGGCATGTTCATGGCTGGTTGTGTAGACAGTGGTGCCGTCGGAGTAGATGCCGTAGTGGTCCCCGTGGCAGTCGGCAATCCATCGAATGTTGCCAGAATTCGGTTCGGCAGCGAATGACCCTTCGAGGTTTCCCACTGTGGTGTTTGCATAGACCCAACCAGTGCCGTAGATGGCATTTTGGTCCACCGCCAGCCCCCAAATTCCGGCCTTGCCGGCGCTGCTTCCAGTGTTCCAACCGTTTTTTATGACGTTTGGCGCCTGCCACGGAAGCAGGCTGCCGGTGGTCAGGTCAAGGGCACCCATGCCGCGCTGGGACACCCCGTTGATGGTTGAAAACCTGCCGGCAACAATTAACTTGGGGTCTTGCGGAGACAGCACCATGGCGTCAACTTGCAGATCCGAAGTTGGCGCCCACCCCAAGAGGACACCACTGGTGTTGAACGCGGCGAGCCCCTTGCGGACAACCCCGTTGCCGGCTCCAATCAGTCCGCCAACGTACACGGCGGTGCCCGTCACGGCGATCGCGTTGACGTAGGAACCGCCCACGGCAGCTTTGAAGGTGGACTCCAGTGCCCCGGTGGCCACGTCAAAGGCTGCCAGATTCCATCGTGTCTGGCCGCTGACCGAATTGAACGAGCCGCCAACGTAGAGCCGCTTCCCGTCCGGGGATGCCTTGATGGACTTCACAGTGCCATTGATCACCGGCGCAAAGGAGGTGATGACACCGGTTCTGATGTCAAAGGCCAGAATGTTGCTGCGCGGCATGAGGCTGGTCCCGGGCGCGGCTCCGGCCGGCCGGGCATTGCTGAAGGAGCCGCCGGCGTACACAATGTTGCCGACCACCTCCTGGGCCCACACCACACCGGCGTCGATCTGCACCGTGGGCAATTGATCACTTGTCACGGTGGTGCTGCTGCGCTGCTCAATGGGCGCCGGCCCTGGCAGCAGTGCCGCATTCGCCCAGGTGGGTGCCACCAAACCGGCAACAACCATGCTGAACACACCCACTAGTGCCGCCGCAAGTACCCATGAGCGCCGCATGATGCCAATAGCTGGTTTCATAGTCATTCCACCTCAATCGTGTTGCTGCGTCAGGAAACGTCGCCCGTGAAATGCGCACTGGCTTGGCCAGCTGCATATTCCACTGAAAGCGTGAGCCCGGTCCTGTTCTTCATGGGCACCAGGAATACATACACACCCTCCACCGATGCCCCCGTTGCCAGTTGACCGGCAAAGGGTTGGTAGGGTGCTGACGTGGTCGGCTGGCCGAGGCCGTTTTTCGAGTCGGTGAGTGTCACGATGACCGAATCAACACTGATCGGCTTGGCCGAACCGTTGAATATTGAAACAGTCATGGCAACAGCGGGGCCCGCTATCTCCCCAGGTGTTGTTGCCTTGGTTTCGATCGCTTCAACCTTGGCAATGGTGATGGACACCTTGCCGGGAAGAACCGCAGCCTTGTCCATGTCAACCTTTGTCACCGGGCCCGCCGTGGCCGGGGGGATCAACTCCTTGATGGTTCCCCCCGATGGTGCCGGGACCGGCGCCCTCAGGCCGGGCGCGGACGACGGCGTTCCCCCGGCTTGGGCCGGTGCCGTTGCCGTTGCGCCCGGACCCACCGGCGGTTGGCTCGGCGGCGTTTGGATCTGGGACGCCTGGCTGCCCTGTGACGCCGGGGGCGTCGTCCCGGGTGCGGCGCCTTGCGTGCATCCGGTGACGGCCAGTGACAGGATCGCCAGAATTACCGCGGCAGTTGAGCCGCGGCCCGATTTCCCCAAGTGCTTCATGGTCTTGCCCGTTCTGTGTGGGTGTGGGTTGTTTCGATTGTGCCTGCCACCGCTTTGTTCACGCTGGCGCTGATCCGTGGTCTGTAGCGGATGTCCGCCAGCATCCTGCACCCATCCACGATGCCCCGGACATATGCCCGCAACGGGACAGTTGAGGACAGCAGCACCCGGCGCCCGCCCCCCAACAGAATTTCACAGGACACCCGCGGGGTGGCAAGAATCCAGCGCCGAAGCTGTTTTCCGTGCACATGCTTGGCCGCATAGACGAGCCGGTTGCGAATGTTGTAGTAGTAAAACGTTTCAGATTTGGTGCCGGCTCCGCCGATGCGGACTTGTGTTCCGCCTGCGTCGTGGACAGCCGCAACATGGTCCAGCACCGCCAGCCGGGCCCCGCTGTCAGCGACACGGCGGGAGAGGTCCACATCCTCCCAATACAGGAAGTAGTCCTCATCAAAACCTCCCACGTGTTCCCACAAGGCACGGGAAACGGCGAAGCAGGCCCCTGACAGCCAAGGTTCGTGGGGGCCGGCCGGTGGCACCCGGCGGCGCCTGCTTCCCACCCTGCCGGTGTCGGTGTAAAGCTCCATGCCGTCAAACCAGATGCTGCCCCCACTGGTTTTCATGACAGGGGAAACCATCAGCATTGAATCCGCGAGAACAGCCGATACCAGGTTCATTAAGTCCGTCGTTTCAATGTGTGCATCGGGGTTCAGCACGGCCATGGCCACGGCACCATCTGCAAAGGCGGCCCTCGCCCCCGCGTTGACCCCGGCCCCGAATCCCTGATTGCCTTCCAAGGCAAGGAACGTCCAGTCTCCGGAGGCGGCGAGTCTTTGCACTGCTTCGCGTTCGGGGCCGGAGCTGTAGTTGTCCACAACAACTATTCGCCCGCCCAAGCCGGCAAGTTCCAGGCCGGCAAGATTTTTCGCCAACAAATGGGCAGAACCATAGTTCACCACTATCAGCGCAAATTTCTGCGGAACAGGCCCGGGATGCTCATTCATCGCCTCGTCCTATCCCGAAGCGGATTCTGCAACGTGAAAGCGGTTCCTGCCGGCGCTTTCCTGCTTCTTTTGCGCAACGGCCCCTTCGAAGGCGCCCATGTGCCCGGCCCCCGTTTCCCGCCATGTCCTGGCAGACAGATTGGGTGCATTCAGCGGCGGGCATGCGCGGTGCCCCTTGATGGCCGATTCGATGGTGGTGGTGGTCAATGGCTCCGTGAAGCAATGCACCCACCCGGGGCCTACTTCATGGGCAAGGCGCCGGTTGACTTCCGTTTCGGGCACCAACACGGGCCGGTTCAACGACAGGGCCGCCAAAGCCGCCCCTGAATTGTGCATCGAATGGTACGGCAGCACGATCATCTCCGCCGCTGTGACAGCCTGAACCAGTTCTTCATCCGGCAGGTATTTAAAGGTGAACACAATCTGCTCACTTCCATGGGCCAGGCGGATCAGCGTGTCAGCCAGGGCGGGATTTTCTGGAATTCCTGAAACTGACAGTGTCAGCCCCGGCACACGCACGTGTTGGAAAGCAGAGATCAGGTCCTCCACGCCCTTGTAGTGGCGAATAAGACCAAAATAGGCAATTCTGCCGGGGATTTGCGCTTCCACCGGGTGCGGGGCGAACCAATCCCGGTAGTGCCCATGTGGAATCGTGACTGTCGGCTGCTGCACAGAAGCCGGGGTGGCGTCGTTGAGGCAGATGTTGACTGTGGTCAACCGGTCAAACCAGCTGTCAAGGAATTGTTGCGGCCGGGTCAGGGCGGTGTGGGGTTTAAGGTTGTGCCGGGTCCGGACCAGGGCTTTGCCGCCGATTTGGACCCGCAGAAGGACAAGGGCCGTGAGAAGTTCACGAACAATGCCCTTGGTGCGGCTTCTTCCGGTGTAGATGACCTCGGGCCAGTGCACATGGAACACATCGTAGGATCCGATGATGGCCGCTCTGAACGAGAACGGCAGCAGCTCGCAGGCGGGTTCCGCCTCCAGCACGCGCGCCAGCTGGACAATGTAGGGATTCGTTGTGGGGCGGGGTTCCCCGAACGATTCCAATACGCGCAGGCGATTCGTGCCGCCGCCAGCGGATGCATCGAATGAGCCAGCCACTATGCACCCGCTTCGCTTGATCCCATGCGGGAGGGGGTGGGCTCGAGGCGCTCATGGTGCCAGCCCCGGTCGGAGCCGCGCAATTCCCCGCTGGCCAACTTCAGGCACAGCGTTTCATAACTTTCGGCGACGTCATCCCAGCTGTATTCGCGCGCCCGTTCCACGGACGCCTGGCTGCGTCGTGAAATTCTGTCGGGGAAGTTTTCGGCCGTGTCGATCAAGGCGGGAATCTCTGCCGCCGTGGCGAAGTATGCACCGGCGCCCCCCAGAACTTCCCTGTTGAAAACAACATCAAAAGCGTTGGTGGCAGCCGCTGCCCCCATGGCCCGCAGCAGCGACGGGTTGGTTCCCCCCACAGAATGTCCGTGCCAGTAGACCAGGGAGTGGGCGTAGAGCTGGTTGAGGAGTTCCTGGTCCCAAATGCCCCCCAGAAAACGCACCCTCGAGTCTGCACTGTCGCGAACCTGCCGGGTGTAGGCGGCGGAGTAAGGCGCCGAACCGACCACCACCAACGGGTGTCTGGCGTTGCTTGCCACGTAGCCCTTGACCATGAGGTCGACGTTGTTTTCCGGTTCGAACCGTGAGACGACAAGATGGAATTCTCCGGATGTCAGCCCAAGTTCCTCGATCTTGTCCGTGGCCATGGTGCCCAGGATCGGCGCCCCATAGGCCATGAGGTGACTTTCAGCCTGGTGCGTGGAGGCATAGTATTCCTGGATCCCCACAGCATCAGCGATCAGTGCATCCGACAGCCGAACGGACAAGCCTTCCGCCCAGTGGTAATACTTTTTTCCCGACCTGCCCCACTTTGCCCGCTGCCATTCCAAACCGTCCACATGGGTGGCCACCGGAATCCGGGCGGCGCGCAAAATAGGCAGCCATGGGGCATTGGCGGCGTTAAAGACGATGGCCGCGTCCACGCGGTGTGCAACAAGGTGCGCGACGGAAAGGCCCGTATGCACAAACGTCTCCAGGGAGCGTTTTCTGGGGGCCGGCAGATGTACCAGTTTCATGCCCAGATAGTCTTCGGATGCCTGCCCCTCCGGCTTCCCTCCACGGCAATAGACCACCACGTGGTGGCCGCGTGAGGCCAGGCGCTGGCCGACTTCCTCCACACAGGTTTCGAATCCGCCGTAGCACGCCGGAATGCCACGGGTTCCCACCAGCGCGATGCGCAAGGCGGGTGCCTTGCCGCTCGATCTGCCCATGCTAAATCCCCCCTCCATTCGCTGCCTGCATTGCGGCCGCCTGCCTGCTGTGGAAAATCCCGGCGTTCATCTGCATAGCTTTATCTCGCCCTTCGGCGGAGCCGGAGGTGGTCGACCTGTTCGCGGTCGATGACTTCCAGTGCCCTTCGCAACACGGTGCTTGAGGTGTGGACCGTGTAGGGGAAATAGACGACATCGACCCCCACGGCGGCAAAGTCCGTTTCAAGGGCCATCCCCCGCGGGGTGTCTTTCCAGTCGTCGCCCTTGAAAAAAATGTCAAAGGGTGTCTGGCGCCACGTTTGGAGCCGGTCTGGGAGGGTTTCGGCAATGGCCTGGTCCACAAACATTATGTTGGAAACAATTTCCAGCCGTTCAGCCAAGGGTATGACCGGCGGCCGTCCCTTGTTTTGGAGCAGGAGCTCATCCGAGACCACACCGGCGATGAGATAGTCGCAGTGCGCGCGGGCCTGCCTGAGCAGGTTGAGGTGGCCGACGTGAAAGAGGTCGAAGCCGCCGGCGGCGTAACCTATTTTCAAGCTCATGCGAACTCCTTTTAATATGCGCCGTTTGGTTTGAGGACAGCATTGAGCGTCCGCCACAAGATGATGACATCGCCTGTCAGCGACCAGTTCTCCACGTAGTACAAATCCAGCCGGACTGCCTCATCCCATGCCAGATTGGACCGGCCGCTCACCTGCCACAGGCCTGTAATGCCGGGCTTGATGAGCAACCTGCGGTGGGCCGGCTTTTCGTAGCCTGCCACCTCGGACTTCAGCGGCGGACGTGGACCCACCAGGCTCATGTCGCCGATCAAAACGTTCCAGAACTGGGGAAGCTCATCGATGGAGTACCTCCTCATCCACCGCCCGCTACGGGTGACGCGGGGGTCGTTGACCATCTTGAACAGCACGCCGTTTCCTTCGCTCCGGCCCGCGAGCGTGGACAGTTGCGCCTCCGCATCAGTAACCATGGAGCGGAATTTGACCATCTTGAATGCTTCGCCATTGCGCCCCACACGATCCTGGCGGAACAACACCGGCCCGGGGCTGTCAAGGCTGACAATCAGCGCAACGGCGAGCAGGAGCGGAAGCAGTATGATCAGGGCCGCTGCACCCACCACCACATCCATGGCGCGCTTGATGATGTGCCTGCCACCGGAATACTGTGGCAGTTCCACGTGCATCAATGGCAGCCCCTCCACGGGGCGAAAGTGGATGCGCGGCCCGGCAACATTTGTCAGGTTCGAGGCCAGCACCAGTTCGGTGGACATGTCCTCCAGCCGCCAGCCGAGTTCGCGAATGGCGCCGGGTCCGCCGGGGAGCGGGCCGGCCACTATCACCGTCTGGGCACCTGTCTGGCCAATCACCCGGCCAATGTCGGCCATGGTGGAGAGCACGGGGATCTTCGCCCAGGCCGGGCGCGACTCCGGGGTTTCCTCCGGCGCGGTCAAGGCAACGCCCACCACCTTGTAGCCGGCCGACAGATTGTTCTTCAGCTGCCCGATCACATATCCCACGTCGTCGGCGTGCCCCAGAATGACGACGTCGGTCAGGCACCGCCCAGCCTCACGTTCACGCGCCAACCAGCGGCGCCACCCCCACCTGGTGGTGAGCAGCAGCAGAGCCCCCAGCGGAAAAGCCAGGGCGAAGATGCCGCGCACTGTTTCCAGGTGAATGGCGATCATCAGGATGGCCATGGCACCGAAAACCCGCAGCGTGGACTGCAGGACACGTTTGTACTCGGCGGCACCGGAGCCCACCACACCCATTTCGCGCGTCCGGCAAAATTCCAGGTCCAGGGTCCAAAAGACGAGCAGGAAAAGTCCTGTCAGGAAGAACGTGGCCTGCCGGTCGGCACCGCCAAAGCCCTCCTGTCCCCCACCAAACCACAGTGCGTATGAACCAGCTATGACACCGGCAATGGCGAGCGAATCCGTGACCCGCAACTTCCACCTGTACGATGCGGGCCACGCTGCCGGTGCAGCAGCCGCTGAAGCTGTGCGCTCGGTGGGCGTGGCTTTCCAGACGGCATGTTTGGGGCTGTTGCTTCGCGCGGCCAGGGGCCCGGATTCGGCGCCGGTGGCAAAGCGCCTGCGGTACGGGACATGGATCCTTGGTGAAGTCATCAATGTCCCCCTTCAGCGGCGCACCATTCATCGGCGCGATGGTGCAACCAGGGAGCCAACGGCGGCTGGGGGAAAGCCTTGGTCTCAGAAGGCTTATCCGCCGCTGGCTCCGAACAGGGAGTCCACCTGGCACTCGTGGACAGTGGTGGCTGCGGCCATGGGCACCGGGGAGTTGCGCGATTGGAACGAAACATGTGAGACCTTCTTATAATGCTGTCCGCTGTTAGTTCTAAGTAAATTAGAAACGCTTCACAAGGACACCAGTGGTGACTACTCGTTTCAAGCGCCGCTGGCCAAAATTTTTACCGCACAGTACTCGTAAAGGCGTTGAAAATCCCTGTGATACTCGGACTAGGTACTCGCTCGCAGGGGCGGTGAGCGGCTCGCCGCGCAGCCGGGCGCCCCGCTATGTGCCGGCATCCGGCTGTCGCAGACTCAGCGTGGCTGGCGGGACGGATCACCGAGTTGGAACAGTTCGGTGCGCGAGCTGAGGCCACGTTTGGAAAACACTTGATAGAGGTGACCCTCAACGGTTCGAAGGGAAACGCCCATCAGATCTTTTCCAAAAGCAGCAACGCCAGAAGCC
>JBDTQM010000037.1:0-25017 GCA_039932175.1 Specibacter sp. | reverse complement strand
CCGGATCCCCCGGCCGGCCCGGCATGGCGCTGGTCGCCGTCGCTGCACAGGCATTTCAGCGTCACGGCCGTCCCGGCAGGCAGGCATGCGTCCAGGAACACCCGGCCCCAACGGGTCCTGTAGCTGCCGCTGTCCAGGCGGTACGTCACCACTGAACCCTTTTGCTGGTGGCGCGCGGCGGACCCTGCCGTGCTGGAGAAACCTGCTGCCGTGGTAAAAACCATGCGCCCGGCAGGTGACACGGCCACGGCGCCGCCATCAAAGTCGGGGGCCGTGGCGGGCTCCACTTCCAGCCAGCCGCCGTCGTCCGTTGCCTGGAAGCGCCGGAATGGCTGGCCTGGGCGCCGGGCCACCACCAGCAGCCCGTCCGGGGCCACGGCAATGTCGACGGCGCCGTCCACTTCCAGCTGCACTGTCCCGTCGGGGGAGGCGATGACTCCGTAGCCGCCGCCGCGCCACAACACCAGCAGGCCTTCGGCCAGCCGGGCCGGGGCCATGCCGGGGTGGCGGTGCGGGTTGACCATGGGCGGGCCCGGTTGGGGATTGCGGCGCCCCTGCAGGTAGAACAACGCATCAGGGTGCCGCACCAGCACGGCAACGCGGCCGCAGTCCGGGGCAAGGTCCACGGGCCTGCCGGGGCCAAGGGGCACGCGCCGCAGCAGCCGCTGCGCCCAGATATCCACCACCAGCACCGACCGGGTGGAAGGATCGGCCACGTAGAGCTGCTGCTTCGTGTCCACGGCCAGGCCCGCGGGATGTCCCAGGGCCCCTGCGCCGCTGGACGGGAAAGATTCGCCCTCGAAAACGTCAACCCTTCCGGCGTCCGGCCATGAACGGTAGGTTCGGCACCACTTGTCAAAGGCCAGCCCGGCGGGTTTCGCCGGTCGTGGTTCCGGCCGTTCCCGCCCGACGGATGGGCAGGCCCGTGTCGGCTCCGGGGGTTCGTCCTCGCTCCAGTCCAGGAGAACACCGCCTCCGGGCAGCAGCGCCGTGTTGGTGTGCGCGCAACGGGCCCACTGGTCCGGCTGAACCAGCAAGCTCAGGGAGCGGTCGCCGTACATCAGCACACATCCGGTGGCAGGGGCACCGGAATTTTCGGTCCCGGCGCGGGCGCGTATTCGGTGCCCACGGGCAGCGGAGTGCCGGACACCACCGTGATGGCCGCCAGTTCAGGGACCTGCCACGGCAACAAGTCGATGCGTGATTGCGACGTGCCCGGTGCCGTGGGGGAGGCCAGCAGCAGGTCCTGAAGGTAGTCCACGCCCTCCACCTGAACCGCGACGGCCTCAAGTTCGGCCCGGCGGATGGTCCGCCCCAAGGGCCAGCCGCCGCCGTCGGGCCCGAAAGGGGGCAGGGGTGCCAGGTATTGACGCAGGATCAACTCCACCCAGCGCCGCACGGCATCCACCTGGTACCCGGCCCTGACCTGGACGCCCACCGAGACGCTGATTTTCACGTACTCCGGCGGAATCACATACAGTTCGCAGGTCACCAGCCGCCGGGCATCCAGATACCCTGCCACGCGGCGAAGGAGACCCAGATCCGGCATGGGCGCAGCAGGGTTCCGCAGGTCACCCGGAGGGAAGACCATCATGGTCACCACCCCGGCCGCCGGAACGGTGGGGTTGTCCGGGTGGAACAAGGGCAGCGTCTCGGCCCGCTGCACGCCCGGCACCGCCAGGGTCAGGTCCTTGAAATCCGCAGCGATGACGGCGCGGTCGTGGCGGTGCACCTCGGCGGGAATGGCGTCCATCGCCTCGGCAATGGTGACCCCGTCGGCGCCGCCGACTGCCGGCAGCGGATTGGCGGCCGTGACGTCGGCGGCCCCGGGAAGCGACGTCACGGCGCCGGCAGCGACATTGCCCAGGGAACCGCCACCGTACTGGTATGACAGCACCCGAATGCGCTCGCCGATCTGCGGGACCCGCAAACGCCCAAAGGACACCGAGCCGTGGTCGTAGTCGAGAACATAGTGACGCTCCGCCGGGCCGCTGGCGGCGAAGTTCTCCACCTCCACCCAGGCAGTCCAGCCGGCGGGTTCCTCCACCTCCAATACCGTGGTGCCCGGCACCACCGGGTGATGGTTCAGCGGAAGCTGCTGGTCGCCGTCGCCCGTGCCGTTGCCCAACAGCTCGGCCGCGGCCGTGCGGGACTGGATTGCTTGGACAGCGTTGATGCCCACCCAGCGGACGCGGTGGATGGAATCATTCGCATCAGCATTGTGCGGACGGGCGAGTTGAATCCAGGCGATCACGTTCTGGGCCATTTTGTCGTCGTCCAGCGGCGGCGGGCTGTCTTCCCCGCCCAGCGATGGGATAGTGATGGTGGGCAGAGTGGCCGGTAGTTCCAGCTTGACGACGCCGGTCACCACGAGTCCCTTGGTGGTGTCGCCGAGAATCTTCAGCTCCTGGAAGGCCGGCGCTGGCTGGCCGCCCTTGCCGGCCGGGGTCTGGGGCGTGCCGTTCCAGAGACGCCACAGCATGGGGGGCGGGCTGGGGGTGAGCCCGTCCGAGCGGAACACTTGGGCGCCGCCGTCGGGCAGGGCCTCCAGCAGCACGGGGGCGGCAAGGCTTTCATCGAAGGCAATCCCGATGAACAGTGTCCGGCCGGCCAGCTGTTCCACCTCCGTGGTCTCCTTGCGCAGCAGGGCAATCCACAGGGCTCCATCCACCTGGGCGCTGACATCGACCGAGACGGCGTCGGCCGCCAGCGGGTCCGCCGAAACCAGTGTGGTGCGGTAGAACTGGGCGCTTTTCTTCGTGGCCTTGGCCCGTGACAGGGCGTCGGCGCTGCTGTCCTGGCCGGCTTTGGTGTTGGCAGGATCCTGCGGGGTTTTCCCGGCGGCCACAACATCCAGCGGCCACACGTAGACCTCATCCTGCGTCTGGAAGGTCACGGCCCCGGCGGCAGCCTCGGAGCCGCGCAGGATCTGGACACCCTCGGCCCGTTCGGTGGAGACGGCCAGCAGAGTTTGCGCCGATTGCGGCGGTCGCGGCCGCACGCCCAGCAGACGCAGGAATTCAATGCGGGTGGCGTCGGGGATCTGGTTGAAACGGAACAGCAGCGACTCGCCCAGATAGGCGAAGAGTTCCACCAGCGCAATGCCCGGGTCGCTCTCGTTGTGGTTGGTCCACTCCGGGGCGTAGACCGGGATGCGCCGGAGCAGCTCATCACGCAGTTGCTCGTAGGAGCGGTTGTCCAGGATCGGGCTGATCAGTGCCATCGGTTCGCTACTTTAGGTAGAACGGATAAACAAGGTTGTCCGGCCGCAAGTCAGCCAGGCGCACATACGCGATTTCTATCCACACCAAGGAAGCATCCTCCCCGGGCGTCACCGCAACGTTCACCAACCGGATGCGGGGCTCCCATTGGGAGAGGGAGGAGCTGATGTCCTGCTCCATGGAAGTGCGGGTGCTCAGCGTGTTCGGTTCCATCAGGTACCGCAGCAGCCCGCAGCCAAAGGAAGGCAGCATGATGCGCTCGCCGGGCTGCGTGTCCAAGATGGTGGCAATTGACTGGCGGATGAGCTCCATGGCCCCCAAATACTCCAAGCCGTGGGTTTCCGGGCCCGGGCGCAGGGGGAACCGCAACCCCACTCCCGTCCACTGGTCGGCGATGTCCGTCATGGGTCAATTCTTCGTCCGGAAGCGTCACTGCCGCGTCTCAGTCCGCTGATGGGAAACGCCCGGCCCCTTGGTTGCAACGTGTCCGTGACGGGCCGCCCGGAAAAATGAGGACATGACCAGCGGGAGGTGCCAGCGATGAGCTGCCGGCCAGGGCTCAGCTGCCCGTCGGCGGGTCTGCGAACTGAGTCGGGCAGCGCCGCGGCCGAGGCGCAGGCTGAACGGTTCGCGAGTCCTTTCACGCGCGAACCGATGCAAGCCGTGGCCGGTCCGCTGGCCCGTCTTTTGAGCATGCCGTCGTTGGTTCCGTCGGTTGGTGCACCCTTGCCCGGGCATGTCCGGTCCGGCCTCGAACAGCGCAGTGGCGTTGACCTGTCCTCGGTCCGGGTGCATTCCCAGCCGACAGATTTGGCCGCCCGCCGGGGCAATGACCGCGCCTTGAGCGTGGGTCGGGACATCGTGCTGGGGTCGCCGCCGCCTCTACCCGGGCCACAGCGGGCACTGGCACACGAAATAGGGCATGTCGTGCAGCGCGGCGGGGGTGGCCGCGGCCTCACTGACCTTTCTGGCAAGTCGGGCCTGCTGGTGCAAGGGGACGGCGGGCTGACGGACCAGGACGCGCAACTGATCCGGGACTGGCTGGTAGTCCCGGGAACCGCTGGGACCGGACCGGAACATCCGCAGGAGAACAGATTTGGCGCCCCGCTGGCCAACGATTTTCCGCCGATGCGAGGCCTGACGCTCACATTTCCGCTGCCGGGCCGGACACCGTTGACCCGGGAGGGCTTCAACCCTTCCCAGGTGACGGTCTGCAACACGAACTGTCACCAGTCTCCGGCCGAACAGCGGGAGGCGGCGGCCAGAAGGGCCAAGGAAGCGCACCAAGCAGCGCTGCGTCGGGCGTGGCCCGGGTTGCACCGAACCCAGAGCACGCCCGAATTGGACAAGCAGGGAAGGTCCATCCAGGACGATGTCGACTCCTCGAGGACGGCCGAAGGCCAGTTTCGGGTGCAGATGTTGACGCCGCAATGGGATCAGGACAGCGCAGCAGCGGCATGAACGCAACCCGCCTGGACGAGCGCGTCCGGGACTCATGGATGGCGGCGGAACAGGCAGCAGTGATGATCGAGGCCGTCTACCGTGCTGCTGGAACGGCCCCAGTGCCCGCCGCGGTCATAGACCCGTTGCGTCCGTGGTTCATTGCCTTCTATGCTTCCGTCAGCCGCATCTTCCGCCAGCTTGACACCAATGACAAGCGGCTGGCCTATGACATGGGCCGGGCTCAATTCCCTGCGCGGCCCGCGGTGTCCGCTTCTGCCCAGGCCTGCCCCGGCGGGTGTCATGCACCATCGTCGCCCGGACTCCGTGCATTGCCGGATCTGTTTGCGTCAGCGGCCTCTCCACCGTTCGGCCATCCGGTGGTGCCGTTCGTGCTGCTGGATACGGCGCCCGGGCCCCGTGAAACGCGGTAGCAGCAGGCTGCAACCGCGGCCCAGGAAGCGAATTCCCGGGGCAGTTGGGTGACGGCGGCGGTTCACTTTCGCTGGGCCACCGATCAGGTTGACGAGATGCTGAAACAACGGCTGCAGGTGGCCGGCGGTCAAGAGGAGCTGCTGCAGAACTTCAGCTACGCCCAGGAGATTGAGCACCGGCAGCGGCAATTTCTGCTGGAGAACCCCCAGGCGTTGAAGGTGCAGGCGGTGTTCTTTCCCAAAGACAATGTCCAGGAGGGGTACGGCCCCGAGGCGAAGCCGGTTGCCAAGGCCATCCCGTGGAACTTCTACCTTGTCCGTACCCCTGTCGTTGACTCGAGCCACGTCCCCACCGGTTTCGAGTGGTCGCTTCACGATCTCACAGCCACCAAGGGTGGCGACCGCACGCTCCGCACGCGCCACCAACTGACCGCCATCGAAGCATTGGGGCAGGAAAGACTGGGGGATGCGAACATCCTCAATGTTGATCCGCCGCGCAGTATTTTCAAAGAGCTGAATCAGAGGGACTTTTTCCCGGAAGGACACCTGTACTGGCGCTGGCCCATCTCGCGGCAGCCGGATTCCATTGAGACCACGGCCTCGCGGCCCTTCTGGGAATGGGTGTCGTTGATTGGCATCGCCATCGCCGTGATCGGCAGCATGGTCTTCGCGCCGTTCAGCACCCCTGCCCTGATCGCCTTTGCTGCCGGGACTGGTCTGACCATGGGTGCACGCTATATGCGTCTGGAGGAAAAGAAGGAACACGGGGTATGGACGCAGTCGGACAGTAACCGCTTCTATTGGGAAATCGCGCAGGACTTCCTGGCAGCTGTGACGTTGGGCGTGGGCAGGTTTGCCATTGTCGCCGCTGAAGCCGGCAATTTGGTGCGGGCAGCCTCAGCAGCCAGGGTGTGGTTTGCGTTGCGTCGCCTCGAGGCCGGGGTCCGGGTCGTGAATCTTGGCATCACCAGTGTTGCCATGGTCGGTCAGTTCATCGAGATTCGGGATTCCCGCACGATGACGCAGGATCAAAAGAATGCCGCCTATGGCCAGCTCGCTCAGCAGGCAGTGATCACAGGGGTGTTGAGTTTTGTAGCGTTCCGCGGCGATAAGGACTTGCTCTCAGGGCGGCCCATGCTGCACCTGACACCCGATGCCCTTCGTCCGGGCCGATTCATTGCCACTCTGTCCACCGTGAGGACCAGAAGCGTGCTCGAGGAAACGGCAGGACTCTCCAGCGCACGGCTGCGCCAACGGCCCCGGACGCTCGAGGAGGAATTTCATTTGGGTCAAACCATGACCCGGCGAAACCTCAACGATGAAACCTACGATCTTGAGGTGATCCTTGGCAACGGCCATGTGTGGCGTCGGCAACGCGGCACCCCACGGTGGTGCCGGTTCTCAAACGATGCGCTCTGCTTCATCTTTGGTGAAGGGGGCGGACACCATATTGAGGTGTTTCCTGCCGAGCGCAAGGCCCGCCAGGGTTTCTGGAGCGGAACACCAGGGAACTCGGAGTTCACGCCGAACAATGTCGATGCCCTGCGTCGCACAGGCGGAGCTCCCATTATCTATATCGACGGCTACCCCGACCTGACACCCTTCGCCATCGGGGTGGCCTTGCTGCCTCGGGCCACCATTGCCACGAGAAACCGCGATTTGCACAATCAGTACGCCGACCGTTCGTTCGCCCAGCAACGAGGCTGGCTCACGCCTGCCGGAGCCCCGGATGCGGCTCGGGTCGCGGCGCTGCGGGCGGATCCGGCCAACTTGCTCACATGGCACCATGTCGAATTCGACAACATCATGCTGCTGGTTCCGCGGTCGATCCATGAGGCCGCCCAGCACGCAGGCGGGTACGCCCGGCAATGAGCCGAGACAGTGTTGAGACAGCTGCGGCCCCAACCCCGGGATGCCCGCACAGTGGTGCCCTGCAAATGTGGCCCCAGCGGATCGTGGTCAGTTTCTCAGACCTTGGCGCAGAGCGGATCATCCGGCTTGGATTCCACCGGCGGCGGTGTGGGCTGCACGGCGCCGGCAGGATCGTTGGCGGCAACCATGGCGGCCGTCAGCTTCGAATCGGTGCTGAAGACCTTGGCATGGGTGACCGGGTCCTCGACGGCGTCGAGCTCGTCCGCCCAGGTGGGCGATCGTTGAGCGTCAGGCATCTCCTTGCTGGTGCCGAAGGCCGCATCGAAGTCCAGTGACAGCTCCGCATCCAGTTTTATGTCGGCAATCAGCTTCCCTTCGGCAAAAAAATCTGCCATGGCGGAAAAGGAGATGGCCGGCGGGATGCAGAACCTCAGTGCCAACATCCACCACAGTTGGAAGGCGAAGACCACTATTGGCATGAACATCAGGAACAGGAAGAAGGCAACCATAAAGAACAGCTCAAAGGCGAACGTGCAGATTCCGCCGCCGCTGCCGATCTTTCCGGCACCTGATTCAGGGATGCCCTTCAACGGGTTGAACACAAACTGCGACTGTGGCGGGGTGATCATCCGGGCGCCCCCGGGCCCCTGTGGCTGGCCGGCGCGGGCGGCAAGCCGGCGCAAATCGGGCAAAGTAATGGAAACCACGTGGTTTTTGGTTCCGTCGGGGTCGAAGGGCGCTGCCAAACGGAACGGTTCGCTGGGCTCACCCCACCAGACCTTCGGCGGGCAGTGTTCCTTGCCGCGTGGCGCCGGCTGCCGGACAAAGCACTGCAGCTCGTAGATTTCGTGGTCGTCCAACTTGGCCTGAATTGCACCCGCGGCATCCACCCAATGACTCGCGGAGAAGGTGGGGACGACGCCGAACCACAGGGAGCGGGTGCGTGCGGCTTCGCAGTCCTCTTCGCGCGGGGGCAGGCGCCACAGGGGAAAGTCCTCTTCCGTCCCGGGGGAGCCGCCCGCACCTGGCTGTGTGCCCAAGGTCCGCCACCGGCCGCTGCCCGCGGCGTCCACCATCCAGCCCTGGGCGTCCGTGTGGGCGCCCACCTCGGCCAGCAGCTCCGCATTGTCCTCCTCGAAGCGCCGGCGCCACGCGGCATCGGCCCACCACACGTCACGGATGTCGGCGTCGGACTTCACATCATCGTCGATGGTGATGTCTTGTGATTTGGCCGTCTCCACCAGCAGGTTCCGGGCCAGGCGCCGGATGGGTTTGCGCTGTCCGGTCATGGCCGTGTGTTGGCGGCGCATCACCATCCGCACCTCAATGTCGTCGTGGGAGCCTGCGCGCGGAAGGCCGGGCGCGTCACAGAACACCTCGACAACCACGGCATAGAAACGCTCATGGGTTGGCTGGTAAAGTTTGCGCAGCTTGGTGTGCACCAACTTGCTGGTGGCCAGCCGTTCGCGCCCCTTGGCGTTCAGCGACGGAGTGTTGGGGACAGGATAGCTCCAAAAATCGTCAACTGTGGCCTTGAGGGAGTCACGCGGGTCGGCCATGAGCTGGTTTTTCACAAACGCGGGGTTGTCATACATCTGGATTTGCGGACGCAGTGCCCTCCTGTCCCGCAGGCCAAAGGCCGGTTCGCGTTCGCGGACATACCAGGGCGAACGCAGCACAAATCCGTCGTGGCCGCTCATAATAAATTCCCCACCCCCACTGTGTACATTGGCGAAACCACCGACACCTGGGCGATCAGGTTCTGGCAGAGGATGTTTTGGCTGAACGTCGCCGTCGGTGTTGTGACGTCAACCGCCGGTGCCGTGATTTCCACCGAACTGTTGGCCTTGATCTCAATCGACCCGGCCGCCGTCATGCGCAGCACGCAGCCGTTGGCGTGCTGGATGGTGACCTCCTGGGTGGCTTCATTGAGCACCACCCGGTGCCCGGCTTTCATGGTGATGCTGAGTTTGAGCGCCCCCGCTGTGTCGTCGAACTCGAGCCGGCTGTCACCGCGGGAGCGCAGCATTCTGATGTTGTTGGCCTTCTCCGGGGCGTGCGGCAGGGCGGCCTGGCCATTCCATGCGCAGCCCACAATGTAGGGCCGGCGCCAGTTCCCTGCCTCAAAGGCGACCACCACTTCGCTGCCGGCTTCGGGCAGCATGGCCAGGCCCTGGTCCTTGTCCGCGTACGGGGTGCACAGCGTGGCCCACGCCCGCACATCACGGTCGCCGTCGGTGCCCAGGGAGGGAAAACGGACCTCGATGCGGCCCAGCTTCTCCGTGTCCACAATGTCCGTAACCAGGGCCGGATAGACGCCAAAGTAGCTCGGCGCCGATCCGTCCGCGGGGTTGGGAAGTGTCATCTGCCGGCCTCGTTTACTGTGGCGCGTTCGGCCTCAAACCCTGTCCGCAGGCCGTGCACATGCTCGAAAACATGGCGAACCCATGTCACGTAGTAGCCCGGCCCGTCGAAGGGGGCACCCACCGACTGCAGGGAGAGATTGCTGCCAACCACCATGTCCGGGGAACCGCGGGTGGTGCCGACGGCCGTGACGAAGCTCCGGCCCCTGCGCAGCATCTCCGCGTCAGCCCAGGCCTTGGCTTCAGCCGCGTTCAGCGCCGTCTCCCGGACACGGAACGACACGCTGGCACCCAGCGCCTTCTCCACAACCCGCGGACCTGTGCGCCCGCGGGCCGCCTCAGCCTCCATGACCTCGGCCCCGGCCCGCTCATTGATGACGGCCCGGGTGGCGGCGTCAAATCCGGTGACCACCACGGAGCTGCGCTGGTGGGCAAGATCCGCCCGCAGCCGCACCGAGAGGAGCTCGTTGCCCTGAACCAGGGTCAACGCCGTGCCCTGCCTCCGTGAGCGGGAGGTGAAATGCAGTTTCCGCCCCGTGCACCACACTTCGGCCTGCAGCAGGCGGGCCCGTTCGCGCAGGAACGCCAGATCGCTCTGGTTGACCTGTTGGAGGATCTTGTAGCGCGGACCGTCGGCGGCAACCTCGGTTTGCAGCCCGTGTTCTCCGGCGATCTGTGCGGCGACCTCGGCATCGGTGACGTCTTTATAGCTGCGCATCCGCCGGGTCATGCGCAGGCGCATCAGCGCATCCTCGGCATACACCACCACCCGCGGCGGCTCGCTGTCGCCAAAAACGGCCTCGATGCCGGAAATGGTGCCCTCAAACACAATCCGCTGGGCCGCCGGGGGGCCAAGGCTGACGTGGATGCTCTTGCCAAAGTCCACCGTCGACCCGTCCAGGTACAGCATGGCCGACGGCGGTCCGGTCGTCCCGGGCCCGACGCCAAGAAAGTGCGCCTGCAGGGTGCGCAGTCCCTCGCTGCCCTCGGTGACCTCCAGCCTGACGCAATCCCGGGCAAGGTTGCCCACCAGCTCGCCGTTGATGGTAAACACGGGGGAGACGATTGCCAGCAGCGGATCAGTCATCGAAACCCTCGGCCGAGGTGCGCCACGTGAGCACTTCAGTGCTGCGCCGCAGTTCGCCCCAGCGCTCCTGCGCCGCAGCGGGAGCCTCCTGCGCGCCACCCGTGGCCGGTGTGCCCGGATCGGGCGCCGTTGTGAGATCCGTATGCACTTCACCAATGTGTACACCCACGAGACTCACCTCCTTAGGTCTTCCCTCATGGTGCCCGCGCCAGCGTCACTGTTGCGTTGCCAGCGGCTCCCGTGCCTGAACGTCCCTGCATGCAGGGGTGGTGTGACGGCCAAGTGACGGCTCTGCCCTAGCGTGGGCGCTGAAGGTTCGTCGTGGGTTCTTCGTGGTGCGCTCCGGTGGCCTGCTGGGAGGGACACTCATGACATCGGAGGGCCGGTCTGCACGATCGCGGCACACTGCCCCCGGCGCCACTGCCCCCGGCGCCCCTGCCCCCGGGGCAAGGGAGGCGGTCGCTGACGTTGCGCGGCAGCCGGGACAGCCGCTGGAAACCAGTGCCCGCCACAGGATGGAGGCCGGCTTTGGGCAGGACTTCTCCAACGTCAGGATCCACACCGGCCCGCTGGCTGCTGAATCAGCCAACTCCATCGCCGCCGCTGCCTACACCACCGGCCACCACATAGTGTTTGGTGCCGGCGCCTACACGCCGGGAACGGAGGGCGGCGCCCACACCTTGGCGCACGAACTGGCCCATGTGGTTCAGCAGCGGGCGTCGGCGACACGTGGACCCCAGCGCCAGCCGGCGGACATTGGTGCCGCTCACGATGCGTGGGAGCAGGCGGCGGATGCAGCAGCCCACGCTGTCATGTCAGCCGGCGGCCTCCACGCCCCGGCGTTGCTGGCCAGGGGCGGCACGGCAGCGGCCCCCGCCATCCAGCGCCAGCCGGCCCCCGACCCGCCGTCCCCTGACCCGAAGACTCCGGCCCCACCAACCCAGGTGCTTGAGATCCCGCTGATTCCACCGGAATGGCTGCGCCAGCCGGGCCGCAACGATCTGCTGCTGGCCCGCCTGGGCGGGCAGATGGTGGCCCTGCCGGCCCAGGGTGCCTTCACCATGCTGCAGCCGCCCACGATTCCCACTCCGGCTCCGGCCGCGCCAACCACTGTTCTGGTGGTCCCCACAGTGGCCAAGGAGAGCGTGAAGATGGTCAGTGCCGGCGGCACGGCAGCATTCCTGATCGACGCCGGCGGGGAGCCTCTGGTGGTAACCCCCGCCGCCATGGCCGCCATGAGCCAGACGCTGGGCGCCCGAAGCCTGGCCGGCATTGTTGTCACGCACCTGCACGAGGACCACGTGCGCAGCCTCTTCGACATTGTTATCGCCAACGGGGTCAAGCCCGAGAACCTCCGCTTCCCGGAGGCCTTCCTGACCAACATTGCCGCGCCGTCGAGCCTGTTTGCCCGCCTGGTCCGCGACCTCGGCAACGATCCCCGCGGGCAACAGCTGGGGTACGGGCCCAATGCCCGCTTCGGCAGCATACCCACCCCCACCCAGGGCAATTGGTGGCGTACGGAGATCGTGGCCGGTGACATGGTCATTGAGGCCTACGGGCTCACGGCTGCCTTCCGCGAGTTGGAGGCCCGGCGCGCCAGGGGCGAAGAGCAGAAAGCGGCCACCCTCCCCGGAGGCGTCCGCACCCAGCAACTGTCCGACACGGCCTCACTGCTGCTGCGCTACACCCACAAGCCAACCGGATTCCGTTCCGTTTTTGTCAGCGACGAACGCTACACCGACCTGGAGTTGCTCAAGACGGCCATGGGCCGCCCCGCCTATGCCGAGATATTCCAAGGCGTGCGGGTGGTTGAGGGGGTCGGCCACCACATGGGGGCCATTGAGACCACTGCGGAGCAGACGGCGTTCGGCACCTTCCTCAAGGATATCCAGATGGGCGGCGGCGGCCGGGTGGCCATCATGGCCCAGTCGCAGGAGACCCGCAGCGGCCGGCAGTTCCTGAACCGCAGCGCCATCGCCGCCATCAACGAGGCAGGCATCGACGTCCACGTGGCACTTGAACCTCGCGGGGCCGCCGTGGGGGTCTTCAGCGTCAACAGCGAAGGCCAAGTCACGTACTCGGGCGCTGGCCGGGCGCAGTCGTTCCTCTCAAACTCGCCGATCAACGCAGAAATCCGGCGGCTGGACAACCTGCGGGCCATAGAAAAAATACTCACCCAGTACGAACAGTATGCGGAGCCGGCCCACCGCCGCAGTGCAGAGTTCAAGCAGGCCCGCGAACGGCTTGAGGCTGAACTCAACGCCTTCTTCGACACCACCGCCTCGAATGTGCGCACCGGCGCCCGGGGCAGGGCACAAGGCTCCGTTCGCGATCCGGCCCTGCAGGCAACGGCGCTGGCCCGGGTTCAGGGGGCAGTCGCCCCTGTCGAGACGCTGGTGACCCCCGGATACATGGCCGGCATCGCCGAGTTGAGCCGGGTGGGCAACTTTGCGGAGATCTTCCGCCAGGAGGTCGAGTCCGCACGGAGCAGCGGGCGCATGTCAGACCGCGGCATTGACGCGTTGTGGAACCTTGACCCCGCAGCGGCCCGCAAGCTGCTCAGCAGCAGCGGCCTTGCCAGAAGTGAGCAGCGCAGGGTTGCCGCGTCGCTGCCCGGCGCTCCCTCCCCAGTTCCGGTCAGGCTGGTCGCCGGGGCCCTGCTCGCAATTCAGGTGGCGGAGTTGGCAGCGCCCATCGCCGCCTCTATCCGGGCGAGCCGGTTCAACGACCACGTCAAACCGGCGCTGGAGGCGCTGATGTGGTGGCAGCGGGCGGGAGTGTTCCCGGAAATGGAGGCCGTGGATGACAACCTGTGGCCGTTCTCCAACGAATGGACCACCAAGCCGGACCGGATCCAGGAACTGCTCAACGACAATGAGATCTCCTACCTCACCTTGACTTCCATCCCCGAGGTGAACTGGGACCGGTTCACCATCTGGGCCTCGGCCCGGCTGAAGAACCAGCTGGACTGGGCGCAGTACTTCTCGGGCAACCCTGCCATCAGAATCGCCTCGGGCGACTTCATGGGCGAGCACAAGTTCGAGTACTACACCTCGGTGGTGCACGGGGACACCATTGGATTCACCCTCACCGAGACGTGGCAGCACTCGGACCGCCTTGATTTGATCCTGAACGCCGCTGCGCTCGCAGTGGTGGCCCGCAGCAACACCGAGATCGCCCGGGCAGGGCAGGCGGAGGGTGCCGGGCTGCACGGCTCAATCAAGTCCATGGACGATCATTCATCCCCGCTCTTTGACACCATGCCCCAGGCCACCGGACGCTGGCGGTTTGCGCAGGGAGTTGAGCCGGTTCTCTACACCACCTTCATGAAGCGGCCACGGACCGGCTATGCGGCCGCCGCGGTGTTCTACAGCTTCCCGGCACGGCCCCACCAGGATGTCCCCGATGACTTCGTGGTGGTCGGTGGCGCGGACTACAATACGTTCAGCGCCATTGTGGGGACGCGCAATGACTTCAAGATCAGCAATGTTGACGGCTACGGCGGCTGGCGGGTGGGCAACCTGTTGCCGAATACCGAGCAGGTGCTGTTGGCCAGGAAGTCTGATTTGGTGGCTGTGCCATGACTCGAGAGGCGGTGCATCCGGTGGACTCCATTGACCATGTGGCCATGTTGGCGCGCCGGGCACCCTTCACCCCGGACGACGCCGTGCTGCTCGCCGCCGTGGGTGCGACGGCTGAACGTGCACGCGGTACAGCCAGCCTTGACGCAGCAGACCTTGGCGCCACCGCCCCCGGCACAACCTTGATGCTGGCAGCCGGTGCGGCAACGGTGCGGCCGCGGGTCTCCCTGGAGCTGGGACGCCTGGAGATGCTCGCCAGGGCTGTGCCCGTCGACAGCCGGCTTACGGTGTTGTCCTTCGCCGAGGGGTTGCTGGCACAATCCCATCCGCGCCAGGCGTGGGAGCTGATCTGCAGCGTGGTGGGAGCAAAGACAGCCGTTGCGCATGCACTGGGACTTGATGTGGCGGCCCACCTTGGCGCCGCGGAACCCTGGCAGCCAGGGGTGGAACTGCCTCCGGTCATTGAGCGGCAACTCCTGGCAGACGCCACGGCGCGGGCCGCAGTGGCCGGAACATTGCACGGTCTGGACGACCCCCGGCTGTCGGGGCTTTTGGCGGATCCCGTCGAGACGGCCATGACTCCCGCGCAGGCCCGCGTCTTGGTGGTGGCCGGTGCCGCCGCCGAACCGGGACGCGCCGTCGAGGTGGCAGTGCACCTGCTCCGCCACTTCCCCGTGCACCACCTTGATGAGAGCCTGCGGCTGGTGGCGCGGATAGCAACACGCGCCGGGTTTGCCGGCCAGGTGGCCGCACAGGCGCACACCGAGGGTTTCGTGGCCGAACAATGCACCTGGGCCGCGGCCGCGGCAACCGCGGGTGCGTTGAATCCGGACGGGGTGGTCCAGCTCGCGGCCACGCTGGCCCCGCGGATCGAGGACGAACTGGACCCGGGACGGGAACTGGTGGCAGGGCTGCCACTGATCGAAGCCCTGCTGCAGATTGGGGCCGTGGATGAGGCCGTGGGATGGGCGGCCCATTGGCAGCTGCCGGTCCCGGTGCTGCTGCGGCGTTGCCTCCATGCCGGTCTGGGCACCGGAGCCGCCCTGCTGGCCACCCACCCGGCGCTCGGGGCTGTGGTGGAATCAGCCCCCGGACCCGGTGACCACGAGGCATCCGGCGGAGCCCGGCCCTGGTGGGAGCCGCAAGGTGCTGATCCGGCCGGGCGCCTGGGGGCCGCGCGTCACATGCTGGCCGTGGTGGGGCAGACCCCGTGGCCGGTGGTGCCGGCCTCGCTGGCCGATCTGCTTGGGTTTGGACCCTGACGGATTCAGCCGGCACCCGGTTGCGCCCATGGTGCCGTGCCGGCGGCACTGGTGCTTGGTCCCGGTTGGCCGGCCCGCGAGCCCACGACGGCCGTGCCGGCGGCCGCCATCGGCCCCGGGCCGGCGACGACGCCGGGGCGTGCGCGCAGCGGAACAGCCATGCCGTAGCCCTGCGTTCTGGGATCAAGCGGAGGCGGGCCCGGCGGCGCTGGGGCCTGCTGTGCGGAGCTGGCCTGTGCGGAGGTGCCCGCGGAGCCGCCGACAGCCGCCGCGGTGGCAAACCCCGCGCCCAGGGAGAATTGGCCCGCAGCGCCGGGGACGTCAAAGGCCGCCCTGGCTGCGCCCAGCTGGGCGCCGGCCCGGGCGGATAGCACAGTGTTCATGGACGCGGACACGCCGCCGCCTGCGGCCAGGGCAAAACCTGCAGCAGCTTGGCCCGAGGCGGAGAAGCCCCCGGCTGAGCCGGCGTCAAACTCGGCACCGGCACTGAAACCGGCGCCCGCACTGAATCCCGCCCCGGCACTTAAACCGGCGCCCGCACTGAATCCCGCCCCGGCACTGAAGCCGGCGCCCAGGCCCAGGGCCGCACCCAATGATGCGTTGCCGCCGACTTGTACGTCGGCGGCGAATCCGGCGGACATGCCGATGCCTGCACCGGCCGAGAATCCAGCGCTGAACTGCACCTCGGCCCCGGCAGTCAGTGCCAACGGACTGTCCAGGCCTGTCATGGCCGCCCGCCAGCCTTCAGGGTCCGCACCGACCCGGGTGAGCAGTTGTTGCAGGCTTTCCCCGTCTTGGGCCACCGCAGTCTGGTCCGGCTTGGACGCCGGTGCCGCACCGAGTCCGGTCTTGGCGCCGGCCTCCCCGGGCAGGGTGGCGGCAGTGGCGCTCAAGGCGCCGGGGCCGGTGAAGTTGGCTTCCCACCGGGGGTCCTGTTCGGTGATGGAGACCGAAACCTTGGCTCGCAGCGGCAACCCTTCGGGGGAAAAGTAGTCCAGATCCTCGGTGAGTGAATTGACAATCCCGCTGAAGTGGAAGGTGCCCCAGATGAAACGGACGGGCGGGGGAGGCTTGGTTGGGTCCTGGGTGTTGGGTTCCACGAATTGGCGGATGGTTTGCGTTAGTGAACGCACATCTGCTGCCGCACCGTTGGCATCGCCCTCGGCTGTGTCGTATTCCAGATCGAAGCTCAGGACCGCGGACTGGGTTGACGGATTCTGCCGTGCCTGGGTTCGGGTGGTGGACCCGCCCTTGTCCACGTTGTTTTGCCGCGTAATTTTCAGGGAGGTGGGGTTGAACTGCACATCGATGGGCGTGAAACCCTTTTCAGGTTCCACGGTGTCGCGGGGGTTCTTCCCTTTTCCCGGGGTCTTCGTCAGCCGGGTCAGGGTGGCCTTGAGCAGTGTTGCGCTCACTGCGGCACCTCCAGCAGCAGTCCTTCGTGGGCGATCGAGATTTCTTCGACGGCAATTTCACCTGACTTGGCGTTCAGGGTGGGCCCTGAGACCTTGATGGGCAAGCCCCTGGTGAACGTCCACCGGGCGTGGGGCGTGTGCCCGGAGGGATCGTCAACCCGGATTTCCCCGTCATAGCGGGCCACCGGCAGGGCGCCGCTGACCATGGAGGTGAGCCAGTGCCACAGCTGCATGTCCACTGCGCCCTGTCCGGTGATGAACATGCCACGTTTAAGCACGATGGGGGACAACTTGACCCGCCCCACCCGGCGGGTGACGCCGTCGTTCCGGCCGCCCTCCAAATATTCACGAACATCGGCCTCCAGCACCAGCCCGCTGCATTCAGAAAATGCACCGTCCACACAGATCGGTTCGACGGCGGTGGTCCCGGAACTGGGTGTCAGCGTCACGTGAAAACGAAAGGTTTGCAACAGCTCATCCATTGCCTGCCCCTTGCCCCGGGGACTGCACCTGGAGTGTGCCGTCCACATCCCGAAAGATCCGCAGCACCAAATACTCCAGGGGCGAGGCAGGGGCCACGCCGATCTCCGCGACCAGGCGCCCCATGCCTTGGGACTGCGGCGGATTCAGGCCGTCGTCGCAGCGGACAAAAAAGGACTCCTCCTCGGTATTGCCCGCGAAGGCGCCCCCGCGGTGCTGCCCGCGGAGGAACTCGGTCACGGTTCGTTGCAGGGAATCCCGCAACTGGGGCGTGTTCGGTTCAAACACCAGCCACTGCCCCTGCCGGGCCAGGGCCAGCGCCAGCATGGTCATGAGCCGGCGGACGCTGAGCTGGACATACTCCGGATCTGTGGACAGGGTGCGTGCGGCACTGAGCCGCAGCCCGTCGCGTTCCTGCCGGTAAACGTTGATGCCCTCACCATGGAGTGCGTCATGGGTGGCGTCAGTGACCACCTCGGCGCTTCGCACAGCCCCGGCAGCGAGCGTGTTTGCCGGTCCCCAGGACAGTCCGCGCCGGCGTTCGCGGGCGGCAATGATTCCCGCGGCAAAGCTCGACGGCGGGACTTGGATGATGGCCGGACGCCCGGTCCCGGTGCGGGGCACACCCAGCCACGGAAAGTATGCGGCGGCGTAGCTGCTGGCAAAGCCGGCACGCCAGTCATGGATCTGGCGTTGTGACAGCCCGGCCGGGACATCCAGCAAGGCCACGAAGCGGTGCCGCAGTTCCGCCACCTCCACCAGGCGCGATTGCCGGCGCACCATTTCCACCAAGTCACCGGCATCGCGGCCATCAAGTCCCGCCGGCACGTCCTGCGCCGGGGCATAGTCGGGTTCTTGTTGCGCCGCGCCACTGTCGGGGCTGGTGCCCAGGGGTCCGCAGGGATCGGGACAGCAGCAGGGATCATTGCTGGCGCCGGGACCGGACGTGGAGGGGGCAGGCTCGGGGGCGGGCGCTGCTGCACGCCAGAACAGGTCAGGCGCGCACAACAGCCCAATGCGGGATTCCCTGCCCATCGCATCCACACCCCTGTGGGAGGCCTCATCGAGGGGGTCTTGGTCCGCCGGGCCGTCGTCGTAAAAGCTGTTGAAGTCAATGCCCGGGCTGCGGTCCCTGCCCGGATGGACCGGCAGGACCACAAGATCGTTGAGCTGTACATTCGGGGCGATAGTGGTATTTTCCCAGTCGCCAATACTGCCCAGGAGTGCGGACTCCGTGGCCACGACGTCCGGAAGAAAACGCGGGTGCCCCGGCCGCAGACCCAGCCCGCCAAGCCGTTCGTGCTTGGCTGCTGCGGAGGCAACAGCTGGTTCGGAGACCTCCAAGACCGCTGTCACAACGTCCACCCGGACAGCAGTTCCGGGCGGAGCGGCCGGGGGCGTCTCAAGAACGGCTGACCGCCCGCCCGCGCGCATATCGGTCCTGCGGTCACCGGCCACCCAGGCCAGCAGCGGGTCCGCGGGCGGGTCCAGGGCGCGCAGGCGCAGCAGTGACCACGGGACCAGCGCGGCTCCGGCTGGAAGCTTGACCCCGCCGTCGTTGTCAAGGGTCGAGTCAAAAGTGGCCAGCACCTCGAAGCCGAGCCGGATGCGCAATTCAGTTCCCCACGTTCCTTCGTTGGCAGCCGCCAAACCCGGCCCGGCGGGGCTCTCCTCAGCCGTCTCCGGGCCGCCGTCAATCCGGAAACGGGCTGTGGCTGCTTCGGCGTCCGGGCCGTCCCAATCCGGCGCGGGGGCGACGCGCAGCACCCAAGCACGTTCCCCGCCCTGGGCGAAGAACGCCTGCACCGCATACGGCAACAACCGGTCCGGGGCCTGCGGCGCCCGTTCGAAGGCCCCGAAGGTCCGGACATGGTCGGACCAACTGGCCACCAGCACGGGCATGTCCACGGGCCCCCGGAGTGCGACCCCCACAAACCCCGACTCATCCAGGCGCACGGCCTCCACACCAGGGCGCCGGCGCGTATTCCTGCTGTCCACGGGATAGATTCCCGGGCGGCCAAGATGCAGCCCTGCGGTCATGCCGACTGGTAATCGATGCTTTCCGCGACCAGGTGCAACTCCTCCATGGCTACCTCACCGCCTCCCTTGCCGGTCAGGCTGGGGCCCACCCACTTCTTGGGTTGCGCATCGTGCAGGATCCAGCTGCACACAGGGGTGCGCCGCTCATCCAGCAGCGTGATGGTCACAGTCCGGTGCTCGATTTCACCCCTGCTGGTGGCTTGGAGCCAGCTGAACAGGCGCAGATCGCCAATGACCCCGCGCTTGAGCGTTACATCGTCCACACTGTTGACGTTGGGCACCTTGCGGACATGGTTTTCGGCATCGTTGCCGTTGCGGTACTCGGAGTACTTGATTTCATTGCCCAGCCCGCTGACATCGGAGAATCCGCCGGCAATGAGTTCCTCCCCGCCCGCGTCACCGAGCTTGACCATGAAGTTAAACGCCCCGTAGGGATTGTTTCTGGTTGCCATGATATTTATTCACCTCATGCTTGCTGGGCGTCGGCGGTCCACTGACCGATGCGGAAGATCACAAATTCCGCGGGATAGGTTGGGGCCACCCCAATGAGGCAGATCAGCCGGCCATTGTCCAGGTCGTTCTGCGCCATGGTGGTCCGGTCGCAGCGCACAAAGAACGCTTCCTCCGGCTTGGTGCCCATCAATGCCCCGGTGCGCCAGACCACCAGCAGGAAGTCCTCAATGGATTGGCGGATCGAGGCCCACAGCCGTTCGTTGTTCGGCTCAAAAACGGCCCACTGGGTGGACTTGTCAATGGAGTGCTCCAAGTAGATGAACAACCGGCGCACGTTGACATACTTCCACTCCGGATCCGAGCTCACCGTCCGCGCCCCCCAAACCCGGTTGGCCCGCCCCTCGAAGAACCGCAGGGCGTTGATGCCTTCAGGGTTGAGCACGGCCTGGTGGTCATAGGTGACGTTGCGGACGAACTTGGTGATGCCCAAGATCGCTTCGTTGGCGGGGGCCTTGTGCACGCCGCGCTGAACGTCGCTGCGGGCATAGATGCCGGCCGTGAAGCCGCTCGGCGGCAGGGCCAGCCGTGCGGGGGCGGCGCTGGGGTCAGTTTTGACGCTCGGGTCCACGATCTCCAGCCACGGGTAGTACAGGGCCGCATAGGTGGAATCGAACTGGGACCGGAAGGTGCGCACCTCGGACAGTGACTGGTTTTCCGGCGGATCGATGATGCCGATCCGGTAGGCGCGCGGCGCCTCACAGTGGGCAATCAAGTCATCCACGGCCGTCTTGCGTTCGCCCTCGGAGGAGAAGGAGACGGCATTGGGTGAGGCAACGATGGCAATGTCCTCCACCTCCAAGAGGGCCTCAAGACCCGTGGCCGCCTTGTTCACATTGTCGGGATCGGCCTTTTCGCCCTTGATGGCGTCCGGGGTCAGGGCCGCTCCCTCCGTGCCGCCGGCCAAATAGGCGGGCTGGCTCAGCGTCAAGAGGGCTGTGAGCAGGGGCGTGAGCTGATCTGAGACAGGCGCAGGCGGCGGGCCGCCACTGCCTGGCACATCCAACCACACCAAGGCGGCCTCGTCATTGGGATCGGACGCCTGGAGGATGTTGGCAACTGACCGTGTGTGGTCAGGGTTCACTTCCAACCCGGGGTACACGTCAACACGCCGCCCCCAACTGACTGTCACTGTGACGCTGAGGTGGCTGGCCCGGGTGCCGTCGGAGGGGACGGGGGCAGAGGTGCCTGTCGCCGGGTCAAGCAGCGTCTGCCTGCCTTGGCCGTCGATGCCGACTATTCGCAGCTGGCCGGCGGCCGGAGCATTCGGGGCACCGGTTTTGGGGTCGGTTCCGGGGGGAATCGGCGCGGCGCCTGAAAAGAGTTCAACTACGGAGTCCTGGCGCAGGCCCTGGAGCGTGCCTGGTTTCGGGGCGCCCCCGGGGGGCGGTGCTATCAGGATGTTCTTGCTGCGCTGCAGGCTGACCTTGACACTGAACTCGTTGCCGGCAGCCCCCGGCCACCGTGCCCGCCACGTAGCCACGCCAGGTATTGGCGGCACCTGCGGCGGCGCCACGGGAATGGGCAGGGTGGCAAAATTTGCCGCCAGGTCGATGGCCGCCGCGGCGTCCAGGGCGAACGGAAAAACACGGGACACATAGAGGCGGCGGCCGCCATTGCCGAAGAACGCCCGGGCAGCAAATGCCAGGTAGTTGCGTGGATCAGTGCCCAGCCCAACATCGCCCAGGCCGCCAAAGGTGCGCTCAAACTCCGTGAAGCTTGTGACCAGCGTGGGCGGCGGGATCATTGCCAAGGGGTTGGTGGCAGCCGGCAAGGTGATCTCATACGGGGTGGGGCCATAGCGGGTCAGCCCGGCCATGCCAAAGGTTGAGGTGGCCACCCCCTCAATGGATTTGGACCGGAAACTGGTCTCCTCGAGGTATACGCCAGGAGTTAGATATTCGGGCATGTCGACCTCCCAGGTCGCGCTTATGGGTTGAATGGAACGTCCTGGTGCAGGACGAGTTCGGCTCCGATCGGAACACTGTGCTGCGCATGAGCCAGGGATGGCACATAGCCCGCTGGCGGGCTGACCCCGCGCAACATGGCATTGTCCAAGTCCTGTGGCCGTGGCGGCGCAGAGGATCTGGGCACATCCTCCACAGCCAGATCCGAAGCGTTGTCCCCTGCTTCCGGTGTCCGGGCCACCGCCGGTGCCATGGCCACCAGGTCAAGAACCACCGAATCCTCCAGCGGATTCTGGCCGGGATTGACAACCACCAGCAGGAATTCGCCGCGGTCATCGGCGTGGGCGCGTCCGGCCACTGTTCCGGTGGGTCCCACAGCCGTGACGCGGGCCCAGCGAACGGGGACGCCATTGCGTGCCACCCGCCCGCGGACCAGTGTGGTGCCGCGCGGGAAGGTGTAGGCCGAGCCCGGCCACAGCCACACTCGGAGCAGCCGCGAGGTTACGGGAATGTAGGGGCCGGCGGCTGTGGGGGAGACAGCGGCGAGTGGCCAGAGGTGGACCGAGAACCGGCGGGGCACATGACGGCGCTGCGGGTCGTCAAGGCGCAGCGTCATGGCTGAGGGAACTGATGGTCCGTAGCGCAGCTTGAACCTCCCCATGGCCGACGCCTCAAGATCCGAGCACGGCCACCCCTGCGCGGCGGGCCTGCGCGCCGGGGCTGGCACTTCCCGGCCTGCACGCACCGGGCTGGAGAGGGGTGCGCCGGTTGTGGCGTCGAAGCATTCAAGCCCCAACGCGAGTTGATGCAGCACTGTTGCCGGCCCAATGCCGGTCTGGACGGTCATGTTGTGCCCGTCCTGGTCCGGGCGGCAACAGTGGCGACCCGTTCGCCGTCGGACTCCAACCGTCCGTCGATGCAAATCACCCGGGCAAGGTAGGGCAGGGACAGCCTGTAATCGGTGCTGAGCGCCTGAAATGCCTCGCTCATGGAGTCCAGGGCAAGGTCGTCGGCGACAACCTGGATCGAGTCCCCGGCTTCCCATTGCCCGCTGGCATCCAGCAACGGGCCAGTGAGGATGCTCTCGCCCTCCAAAACCTGTGCGGCCAGGCCGAGATATCGCAGCTCGTCCTCCACATTCGGCGCCCACGCTGCAATGAGGAAGTGCATGCGCAAGGGAAGGCGCGGTATCCCGTCGATGCTGCCCATCGCGGACCACCCGGCACGGGTTTCGCGGTCCACACTCACCCGGTAGCAGTAGACGGAAATTGCCGGCTGGTGCACCAGCTGCCCCGAATTGGTCTTCATGGTTTTAAGTTCATTCGTGCTGGCCAGGAATGCATCCAAGGACGCAGCTTCGGGCACGGCGTGGAAACGCCTGTTGAGCAATGCCACAATGCTCAAACCTGCGGCGGCGAGGGCCTGATATCCAGCCATGGGCCCAGCATGGCCGCACCGGCGTCACGGGACCGTCGCACCAGCTGAACGCCGCCGTGACCGGTCAGTGACACCGGAGCCTCAAACTTGTAAGCGTGGCTGGAATTCCACTGGCCGGCCGGGATGAAGGGAAACCCTGATGAACACCGAAAGTGACGCGGCGGAGCCAGCCGGAAAGAATGCCCATGACTCCGGCGACAAGGACGCCTGCTGCGACCCGAAAGACATTGACAAGCTGCAGTGCAAGATGATGGGCATAGCGAAACAAGCCGAGTACAACGGCCCGTTCACGGCCTTGTTGGACCAGGCCAAGGCAGACTACGAGTTGACGCGCAAGCTCTACCGGCAAACACGCCACGATGCCCACGTCAAGGTCCAGAACCTGGAGCACGACATCAAGGCGCTGACAGAGGGAATTCGCTGCAGGATCGAGCAGGAGCGGGTTGTCCGGCACCTTGATGCTGCCTTTGACCAAGTGGTTGAGCAACTCAAGAAGTGCCAGCCGGAGCCCGGGTGCTGCTGCACCGAGGACGACTGTGACTTTGACCTGGATTGCCGCGAGCTCTCCTACCATGAGCTGGTGAAGCGGATCGAGTGGTATGAGCGGCGCACAGCAGCTGCCCAAAAGTGCTTTACGGACTTGGTGGGGGAGCCCGCTGCCTTGGCGGCGCGGGTTGCGGCGTGCAAGGGCCAGGTCGATGCGATCAACGCGGCGTTGCTCGAGGACCAGGCGAAAACTGATCTGAAAGTGGTTTATGTCCAAGCGTTGGTGGCCGAGCGTGACATTTGCCGCGTCTGGAACGGCTTTGATGACGTCAACGAGTTTGTCGAGTGCCTGTGCTGTGCACTGAAGTGTTGGACGAACGGCGGAGGTGCAGTCTCCAAACTGCTAGGTGCCAAGGCTGTGCGGGACTGCCATCGGAAAGCCGAGGAAGACCACTGCACCAGGCTGCAGGGCAGCACGGTTGATGAGATCATCGCCATCTATGACAAGCTCTGTGCCGACGAACGGCCATGTGCCGAGGACACCGACGGGCATGGCGACGGAGACCATGACGCTGCCGACGGCCGGCGGGAAGACCGCGATGACGAACGGGACGGCCAGCGGCAGGACCGTGGGGTGCGGCGTGAGGATCGGGGGCCTGGCGGGGGAGGGAGTTGGTATGAGCGCCACGGCGGCCGGGAGAGGTAGCTTGTTCGGGTGCACAGGTGGATGCAGGGAACCTGGCCGGCGGTCGGTCCGAGTGGTCGTCAGCGCTTCCGATGTGACGCTTCGGTGACGCTTGGCCGCCTATGCTGCTCCCACCGGCTCATCTCACATTGAGGGGATAGATGCGATGGCCACCACCCAACTACGGGGTTCAGTGCACGTTGACCAGCTTGCGATTTGCCTGCTTGGTGGTCCTTATGTGATTCAAGCCGGCAGGAAGATTGCTGTGCCCGAGGGCAGCAAGAAATTACTCGTCTTCGTCGCCCTTCACGACGGTCGCGTTGACAGGCGCCATGCAGCCGGAACACTGTGGCCTTACGTCTCGGATGAACGGGCGTCAGGAAATTTGAGATCGGCGTTGTGGCGGCTGAAGGGGGCAGGAATTGATGTCCTTGAAGCGGACAAGATCTTTATTGCGTTGCGGGCGGAAACTGTCATTGACATCTATTCCCTGCGTGACTGGGCTGGTCGTGTCATTGGTGGCACAGCTCAAATCTCGGATCTGAGTCTTCCCACATGGAACCTGGAAGCACTGGACATTCTCCCGGGCTGGTATGACGATTGGGTCATCTTTGAGCGGGAACGGCTGCGCCAGCGCCTGCTGCATGGTTTGGAAGCCTTGTGCATTCAACTGATCCGGCTGGGACGGTATGCGGAGGCCGTTGAGGTTGCCATGGATGCCGTGAACCGCCGCTTCGACGAGCGCAACCGATCGAGCGACGGGCGCGACGGCGACCGTGACCGTGGCGGCGATCGCG
>JBDTQM010000036.1:0-25041 GCA_039932175.1 Specibacter sp. | reverse complement strand
GGGGCAGCAGGTAATAGCCCTCGAGAACCTTTTTCTGTGCCTGGGTGTAAAGGTCCTTGCGCTGTGCCTGGTCCCTGGTGGATCCGGCGGTGTCAAGCAGCGCATCCAGGCTTGGGTCCTTGACCTGGGACAGGTTGGCGAAGTAGCCCGAGGGAGCAGGAATGGTCGAATCGGAGTGGAAGAGGATGGACAAGACACCCGGGCCAACCTTGGTGTACGGGGCAGAGACCAGGTTGTAGTTGTTCGTGAACAATTCTCCGTACCAGCTGGAGAGATCCAGCAGGCTGATCTTGATCTCGATGCCCGATTCCTTGGCGGTGGCCTGCATCTGCTCAAAGAGGGACTGCTCGGCAGGAATCGACTGGCTGGTGCTCACCGGGAAGGTGAGGGAGAGCCGGGTGCCGTCCTTGACCCGGTAACCTGCGGAATCGCGCTGGCTCCAGCCGGAGGCATCCAGCAGCTTGCCGGCCTTGGCTGGGTCGTAGCCGAAGAGTGCTTCTTCGCTGTAGGCCAGCGGCTCCACACTGGATAGCGGGGAGTAGGAACGCGTGGCGGTGCCGAAGAAGAGCGAATCGATGCTGGCGTTGACGTTTACCGCGTGGATGAACGCCTCGCGGACCAAGGCGTTATTGAACGGGGCCTTGGAGGAGTTCAGCTCAATGCGGTTGGATGCGCCGGGGCGCGGTGCGTCCAGGTGCTTGATGGCGGGGTTCTTGTCGGCGGCCGCAATCGCGTCCGGCTGGGCGTTGTCAATGACCTGGACTTCGCCGGCCTGCAGTGCCGCGTAACGGGTTGCCGCCTCGGGGATGAAGCGCCACGTGATGGCATCCAGATACGCTGCTCCGGCATGTCCGGCCTTGGGGTCCGGGAGTACGTAGCCGTCGTTGCGGACCAGCTTCACGGCGTCCTGCTTCTTCCAGGACTCCACCTTGAAAGGTCCGGTGCCCACGGGGGATGCACAGTTTTCGCCTTGGCTGCGCTTCAATGCGGTGGGGGATTCGATGGCCACCCAGGGCATGGAGAAGGACTCAAGCAGGGAGTTGTCAGGCGTCTTGAGCTTCAGCTCGAGGGTGCTGGCATCGACGGCCTTCATGGAATCGATCTTGCCCAAGGCCAGGTAGCCCGTGGATGAGGCGGTGTCGGGGTCCAGCAGGTGCTCAAAATTGGCTTTGACCGCCGCAGCATCCAGGGCGGTGCCATCGGTGAAGCTGATCCCGCTGCGGATCTTCACGGTGCGGGTCAGCCCGTCATCGGAGACGGTGGATTCCTCGGCAAGCCAGGGGACCAGTTTGCCGTCCGCGTCCTTGGTGTAGAGCGTCTCCAAGTATTGCGAGGCGATCAGGGCCTGCGGGTAGTTGCCGCCAACGTGCGGATCCAGGCAGCTGGGTTCGGCGTCGCCGGAGGCGTAGACCAAGGTTCCGCCGGTGAGCGGCGTGCCTGCGTCGGTGCTGGAGTTCGACGTCGTCGTGCCGGGTGTGCAGCCGGCGAGAACCAATGCCGCGGCCAAGGCTGTCGCAGCCGGAAAGAGTATGTTGGCCAAAGGGCGGGCGAGAGTCATGAAATTCTTCCTGCGAACCGGTGAAGTGGAGCCGGGTAGTGGGGGGATGCGTGCATGCTCGCTGTCCGTTCCCCGGGCCGCAGCCATGAGGCACGCATCGGCGGGCACCGCCATCCACCATAGCTGGTGCGGCGGACCCTACACAGTGACATGTGGGGCAGATCATAGGCTGGCAAGGCAGGGTGCCACCGCGCGAAGCGGTCGTGCCGGGACGTGATCGGATGTACGAGGCCTGTCAAAGCCGGGCAAGGCAGCGAGGGTTTTCAGGGCCCCCAAAGCCGGAGGCATCATGTGGATCCAGTTGGATGGCGGCGGTGACGAACAGGACGCCGCGAGTAATGATGGCGATGCCCTTGGCTAGGTAACCTGTCATCCCCAGCAGGTCAACGGCCTTTCCTGAACCGCCGGCAGGCACGGCGATGTCGTCGTGAAACTTCCTTCGGGCACCCTTGTAGACAAAGTAGCCGCCAATGCCGGCCGTGACGATTCCAAGAACAATGAGCAGGACCTGCCCGCCGGGCAGGGCGAGGATGGTCCCGTTGACTTGGCGCGTGCTGGTCGCGGAGTTCGTGGGATGCCGGAACGCCAAGGACAGCGCGGTCAAGGCCAGAGCGATGTAGGCGACAGACTTGCCAAGTGAAATGAGGCAGCGAACCCAACGCTTTTTTGATGAAGAACCGATGCCGAGGGCGGCCTGCAGGAGGAGCCACAACGCCAGGGCCGTGAGGCCCGCGACGGTGATCCACAAAATGAGCATGCCACCGGGCAACTTGCTCATCTGGGCAAATGCGCCGGACTGGTCCGACTCGCCGCCGTGGTGGAGAGCAATTCGGATGGCGAGGTGGCCCAGCAAGCAGCAGGTGCATGAGTCCGCTGGCCGCGAAGCCAATTCTGGCGATGGTGGTCAGGGGGCGGCTGTGTCCAACTTGCCTGGCCACCCGGCGGGCTTCCTGGCCGGCATTCAGGTGCCATCCACCTGGGGTTGTGAGTGGTCCCCGTGTACGTGTTCTCCGGGGACGCGCACGGTCCTGAAAGTGTCGACGGCCATGAGGGCTCCCAGAATGACAAGCGAGAGTGCGATGGACGCCGTCGTATCACTGAGCCAGTGGTAGCCGAGGTAAATCCGGCTTGCCGCCTGGGCCAGGATCACGGTCGCGGAGGCTTGACCAGAGGGGCGAGGATTTGGGTTACGAGCAATCCGGTCGTCATGTTGGCAACCAGCAGGTCCGGCCGCCAGGCATGCTTTGCCAGCAGCGTCCAACAGACGATGACGAGCAGGACGATGATGGGAAGCGCAACCGGGCCGAAGGCAACAGCCAACGTGATCATTAGGGGAGTCAGCGTGTCGGAGCGTTGGGCGATGAACCACGTTGAGACCGGTTGGTCAAAACGTTGAAAACCAGATTGGGTCAGAACTCCGACAAGAAGCACCAGGAAGAGTGTCAGCCCCACATCAGCCAGTGCCAGTGCAGTGAGGTAGAGGTTCCGTCGGGTGGACGCTGGAACAAACCGTTTCTCCACCATGAATTTCCCATTCCAAGGTGCCGATTTCCGGCCGTCGTGGGACGGGGCACGCCGCTTGGATGTCTCCGGGTGACTCATCTGGTCCTGCTTCCGGCCCGGCTGGGGTGCGAAATCTGTCGTGTTGGGATCCTGAACCCAGTATGGTCTTGTTCTGCTGCTCCGGCCGTTGTTACTGCCCCTGCGCCGCTGAGGCCGTCATTTTGATGGTCAGTGCCAATGGATCGACGGTGACCAACAGGTGTGTTGCCATGCCAAGGTGGTCGCCGTCGACCTGGAATTCCTGTGGACTGTCCAGTGCTATTTCCACTGTCTTGCCTGAGTCGCTCCGGGCTGATTTGTTGCTGCCCCTGCCAAAGACTCCGGCAAACACCTGAAGCCAGCCAAACCGGCCCCGTGGCGCCAATATCAACAGATCCAGGATGCCGTCGGTGACCGACGCGTCGGGGAAAATTTTCACCCCGCCCATCAACTTTCCGCAATTGCCCACCATCACGCTGCGGACCCTGCGGAGGATGGGGGATTGCCCGTCGACAGTCACCGTGGCTGTGACAGGTTTCCCCGGCAGGTGCCGGATGCCGGCTTCAACGTAGGCCAGCCGGCCCACCCTGTCCTTGAGCCCGTCGATGGTGTCGCCCATGATGGATGCGTCGTAGCCCAGGCCGGCTGCAACCAGGAACAGCTCGTCCTTCCCATGGTCAACGACCGCCCTGATGACATCCATTGCAATCCCGGATCCGGACAAAACGCCCTGGCCGGCGTTCAGGGGGTCCGCAACGTCAATGCCAAGGTTTCGGGCCAGCAAATTGCCTGTCCCCAACGGCACCAACCCCACCGGGGTGTCCGTGCCGGCGAGGATGTCCGCAACACAGCGGACCGTGCCGTCGCCGCCTGCGGCAATCACGACGTCGACCCCCGCCTCAAGCGCTTCCCCTGCCTGGCCCCGACCAGGATCTTCCTTCGAGGTCTCCGGCTACAACGGTTCGGCCCAACCGGCATCCGCGCACAACTGGAAGAAGTTCGCCTTGAAGTCCTCGCCGGGGGACTTCATCGGATTGATGACCACAGCGGCTCGCCTGTCCGCCCGGAGGTGCTTCTCTGTCATGACGACCTTGGCGTCTGAGTGAATAAAGAACGGTGCATGAAACCGGAGCTAAAGAAAGCCGTGGGCCTTAAGTTGCTTTTCCAGTCCGGCCCCATCCGGGGCGGAAACCCACCTCACTGCGCCGTGCTCCGTCTGCGGGGTGGCCTCGGAGGTGCGGCCGCCGGCGAGCAGGGCTTCACCTGCGGACAGCTGGCGGATGGCAATTGCTGCCGTCTGGGCCGCGTGGGTCCGGGAAAACTCGGCATATATTTGTGGATCGTGCTGGCCGTCGTCGCCCACCAAGAGCCACCGTATGCCCGGAAACTCGTGTGCGAGCCGCTCCAAGTTCCGGTGCTTGTGGTCCGGCCCGCTGCGGAACCAGCGCTGACGCGTTGGGCCCCAGTCGGTGAGCAGCAGGACGCCGTCGGGGTATAGATTCCGGGCCAGGAATCGCGCCAGGGCAGGGGCCACGTTCCATGGCCCGGTGGAAAGATAAACCATGGGTGCGTTGGGGTGCGCGTCCACGATCCGATCGTACAGAACTGCCATGCCCGGGGTTGGTGTGCGGGCCCGCTCGCTGACCACAAGCGTATTCCAGAGCGCCAACAGCGGCCGGGGCAGCGCTGTCACCATGACCGTGTCGTCAATGTCGGAGACGATGCCGAAGGTGGTTTCCGGTGCCACGACCAGGATCCGCCCTTCGGCCGGGGCCGCAACCGGGCTCCGGACGGTGAACGGGTGCCAGCCGGGGGACAACGCGGCGTCCACAACCACGTCCACCAGACCGCCCGGGTCGGCGCGGACCGTGTGGATGACGCCGCCGACTTCCACCTCCACTTCGCTGTTGCGGATCGGCACGCTCGTGAAGGCGCGCCAGCCGCGCAAGGTGCCATTGGTGGTGCCGGGCTTGCGCAGCAGCACCACCCGGGCAAGGATGCGCACCCAACTGGTGCTGCCATAGCCGGGATAGGCGACGATGGTGGGTACTGAGCCTGCGGCGTCGGCCACCCGTGTGCGAATGACATGGATGGCGTCTGCCACGTGCATGAGCGTGGACAGGAGAGCCGGAGCAGGGGGGCCGCCCACGGGAGCGCTGTCCTTCCGATCGGAAGGCTCCAGCCGGACTTTGCGCGAAGACGGGGTCATGACTCCACTGTGCCACAAAATCCCAAGCCCGGGACTTGTGCAACAGACAGCGCGTAGGTGGCGCCCGGGACGCCGGTGCTCGAGTCAGCCGGCTCGCGGAGGTGCCAGGGCCGTGAAACACGCCCTGGATAACTCACCGGATTGGCCCGGCTGGCCCCTAGACTGGCCTGACGCCAACAAGATGGTGGTTTGACCAGTTCGAAGTTCCAACACACAATCTCGACCTCGCTGCACTGGCGCCGGAGACCGCCGGTGTGAATGTGCGCATAGTAGAAATGGGACACGCTGTTTTGAATAGTCTGGGAACGCTACAGCCATTTGTGACTCCGACGGTGCAGATCAGCCGGCTCTTCGAATCACATCATGTTGATATTTATGCCAAGCTTGACCTGCTTCAACTTGCCGGCAGCACCAAGGAGCGGACTGCCAATGGGCTGGTCGAGGAACTTCTGGGCTCAGGCCAACTCCGTGCCGGAGGCATGATTATCGAGTCAACGTCCGGGAATCTGGGCATAGCCTTGGCGCGGCAGTGTGTGGTGCGCGGCCTGAAGTTCACGGCTGTGGTCGATGAGAATGCCAACCCTCTGGCCCTGGAGCTCATGGAGGCGTACGGGGCAGCGGTGGATCGTGTTCAGACCCCGGCAGGTGGCAACAAACTCGCCGCGCGCCGACGCCGGGTAAAGGAATTGCTGGACGCGAACCCCGGCTCGGTGACCACCAACCAGTATGGGTCCGTGGCCAACCCGCGCGCGCATTTCAGCACCACCATGCCGGAAATCATCGCCGATTCCGGCGGGAACCTGGACTACGTGTTCGTTGCCACCAGCACCACAGGCACGCTCCTTGGCTGCCAGCAATATGTGCGTGCGCACAATCTTGACACAAGAATTGTTGCCGTTGACTCCGTGGGTTCAGTTCTCTTCGGCGGGAAGCCCGGCACTCGCCGGCTGCCGGGATTGGGTGCCGGCATCGTGCCGGAGCTGGCCTCCGGCGCAGACCCGGACATGGTCTTCCAGATCGAAGAAATCGACATGGTGCGCGGCTGCAGGCTGCTTGCACGCCGGGAGGGCATTCTGGCTGGTGCATCCACAGGGGCCATAGTTGCCGCCATGGGAAGGTTGGTGCCCACCCTGGAAGCAGGTGCGCGCATTGCATTCATGGTCCATGACACAGGGGTGCCGTACCTACAGACCGTGTACAACGATGAGTGGGTTCGCGCCACCTTGAATGCCGAACCAGACGGCCCTGGGAACCCATGATCCGCCTTGCCGTGATTGGCGGCGGACCCAAGAGCCTCTTCGCACTGCTGGCGCTTCACGACCGGCTGGCTGACGATGCCGCCAGCCACATCACCGTTGATGTGTTCGACCCTTTGCCTCCCGGATCCGGCAGCGTGTGGCGACGCAAACAACCTGACGTGCTGCGACTCAACGTGAACATGGGCATTGTGGATGCATCCTCCTCGCTCAGCAGTGAGAATTTCGCCTGCTGGGTGGCGCGGGTGGCGCCGGAAGCGTCCGGGGAAAGGTACCCGCCCCGCGTCTTGGTGGGCCGGTACCTGCGGGAACAGTTCCAGCTGTTGTCCCGGCACGGGAACATGACAGTTGTCCACATCCCCTCTGTTGTGACGAGTGTGGACAAGGAGGGCTCGCACTGGCGTGTGGGCGGCCCATCCGGGGCACATCACTATGACGAGGTCCTGCTCGCTACAGGGCACGGACTGGCCGGCGCCGCCCCGTCCGCGCCGCTTCACGGGGCGGTAAACCCGCACGCGCTCATCGGAGACTACTCAGTCCTCACCACGGAGCACATTGCCGCGGAGTCCACCGTGTGGATTCGTGGTGCTGCCTTGACCGCGTACGATGTGGCACTTGTGCTGACCGAAGGCCGCGGAGGCTCATGGCAGCGGCCCGGGGACGGCGGAGGCGGTGAGGGATTGCGCTACATTGCCAGCGGGGGTGAGCCGCGGCAAATAGTCTTCTCGTCTCGCAGCGGATCACTCATGGACCCCAAGAGTGAGGCCGTCCCTGTCCGGATTGCCGCTTGCCTGGAGCAACACAAACAGCTGCTGCGCGAGTGGGGCAGGAAAGTCCGTGAAGTAGTGCCCGACGGCGGTGTTGGCCTGGCCGGGATGTGGGTGGTTCTCCTGCAGTGTGCCCAGGAGTGTGCCCACCTCATGGGGTCACAGGCGAGTGCGCTGTCACTGTGGCGAACAGCCATGACGGGAAACTCCGCGGGCCCCGGATTCGATGCCGGGACATGGCCGCAAGCAGTGACGGCTGCCGCACGCCTGCGAGACAGCCTCGCCGTGAATCAGCTTGCGGCACCGGTCTCGACGGGCTGGCTTTGGGCCCGGGTCTGGTCGGGACTCTATGCGGACGTGGTGTTGGTGACGGACCGGCTGCCCCGGAGCTTCAGGGCGTCGGCTCAGTTTGCCCGGATTGCCCTCAACCTGGAACGATTCGCCTTCGGCCCGCCGGAGCTCACGGCACGCAAGCTGGTGGCGCTGTTCGACGCTGGAATTCTCCACCTAGCGACACCGGGGGAGAGCCCGCCACGGAAGGCAATATTGGTGGACGCCGTGACGCCGGGACCAGGTTCGCTCCACACTGCGGCACCTGTCGGCCGCCCCACCAGTGACGTGGTGGCTGCTCTCTTGCGAGACGGGCACGTCTCGATCAGGGACGGCGACCGTGGCTTGCTCACCGACTTGGACGGCACAGCCCTGGCCCGCGACGGCTCCCGGACTGAGTCGCTGGCGGCGTTGGGCCGACCAACCGAGGATCCCACGTTGGGCCACGACACCCTGAATCGGGCCTTGCATGGGGAATATCGCCTGTGGGCTCAGCGCGTCGCGGATCTTGTCCTGGATCAACTCGACTCATAGGAAGTACTGATGAACCAAAAAATGTATGGAACAGCCCCATTGACTGCCCGCCTTGAACCCTGGATGGAGGAGCTGCTGAACAATCCCTCCCTCTGCCGTGAGTTGATCGACGCCCACGGTTCCCCCGTCAATCTTCATCACTTCACAGCGCTCGGGCGCAATGCCGAAGAGTTGCGTATGGCGGCAGCGGCACACGGCATCGATTTTGACATCTATTTTGCCCGCAAGGCAAACAAAACCATGGGCGCGATCGACCAGGCAGTCCGTGAGGAATGCGGCGTCGACGTGGCAAGTCTCCATGAGCTGCGCCAGTGCCTTGGCCGCGGTGTCCCCGCCGAACGGATCATCCTCACTGCCGCGGTGAAATCCAAGGCTTTGTTGCAGCTCGCCATCGCGTCCCGGGTGACTATCAGCGTGGACAACCACGACGAACTGCTGGACGTCATTGACCTGGCGGATGGGCGCGGTGGGGCTCCCTCAGTCGCTCTTCGGCTGGCAGTCGACCACCCGGCAGTCCCGCCAACCCGCTTTGGACTCCGGGCTTCCCACTGGCTGGAGGCCCTGCGGGACCCTGAACTTGCCTCCCGTGTCACAGTGGCCGGTATCCACTTCCACCTCAACGGATACGACCCGTCCGCACGTGCCCTTGGCATCAGCGAGGCGCTCAGCCTCATCCACCGATTGCGGGACATGGGTCACGAGCCAACATTCGTGGACATGGGCGGCGGAATTCCCATGTCGTATCTGGACTGTTCCGCACAATGGGACGATTTCTGGTCCGCTTTGGAACACCTGCCCGCTGGTGACGAGTCGTTAACCTGGAAATCTGACAGGCTCGGCGCATCCGGGGGAGCACCCGTTGCCGGGGTGTATCCATACCACCAAGAACTCATACGGGGTGGTTGGTTGAGCCAGATACTCGACTATGTGCCGGCACTTGGATCGGTGTCCATCGCCGCCTCGCTGCGTACTGCGCAGATCCAGCTTCGCTGCGAACCTGGCAGGTCACTGCTGGATGGTTGTGGCATGACCATTGCCGAGGTTGCATTCACCAAGAGCCGCAGCGACGGGGTGGCGTTGGTGGGGTTGCACATGAACCGGACACAATGCCGGTCCACGTCAGCTGACTTCCTGGTTGACCCGGTACTCGTCCATGCCTCGCAGCCGCGACGGACAAGAACTTTCGACGGCGCGTTCCTCGTGGGCGCCTATTGCATCGAAGAGGAGCTTTTGCTGCGCCGCCGCTTCGAATTTCCCGCGGGAGTGGCCGCTGGAGATCTTGTGGCGTTTCCCAACACGGCCGGGTATCTCATGCACATTGTGGAGAGCGCCTCCCACCAATTGCCACTTGCTGCCAATGTGCGCTGGGATGGCCAGGAGTGGGTTGCTGACGACATCGATCGGGTGCAACAGCAGGGCGCAACAGGCTCCCTGTCGCTGTAGGCGGCCATCCTCTCGCTGGGGGTGGTTTCCCTGTTCCATGGAGCTTGTGAGTCATCGGTTTCTCCTTTATCGGGGATGGACTCGCCATGCCCGCGCGAGTTCGCAGCATCCGGCGGAACGCCCTGTCCCAGATCAGCAAACGTCCGCACGCCGCGGCGGTCCCAGCTCACCCGGACACTGGCTGAACCGTCCTCTGGCCGGATGCGCGCTGAGATTTCCACTGGTTCGCCGTTGCTCCCCGCCATGACAACCTACCGATAGATGTGGCCCTTCCATCCACGCTGGAGCAACAGGCCGGGTTGTCAACTGCTTTTGGTCCCCAAATCAAAGCCCTGCCGGGGAGTCAAGTCCCTGAGCATGAATCCATGGACAGCCCCTGGAAACGGGACTACCATTCTGCTCATCATCAGCTGGCCGGTTTCCCGGCTTATGGGATCGCGCCGTGCAGACCATGGCCAGCGCCCGAACAATTGAAGCTGTCACGTTCAGGCAAGTCAGCAGGGCCGATGGGAAAGAGGCGCGGAAGATGTTAACTTTTGGGATTGAGGAAGAGTTTGTTTTGCTTGACCGACCATCCCTCACACCAGTCCCCCTCTCGGCGGATGTTCAAAGGTCCCTGGCTGAGCGCAATTTTGGCAGCGATGTTGTTCACGGCGAGTTTCTGTGCTCGCAGGTGGAGTTTGTATCCCCGGTCTTCACAACGTTTGAAGAGGCAGCCCGGACGCTGTGGAGCTTCCGGACGGCGCTCGTCGACTCCGCCGAGGACCATGGTGTGCTGGTGGCGGGTGTTGGTACGCCGTTTAACAATCCCACGAGGCTCATGGTGACAGAGGACAGGCGGTACCAGGAGATCGCCACCAGCATGGGCACACTGGCTCTGGAGCACCACATCAACGGCCTCCACATCCATGTGGGGATCCCGGATCGTGAGATCGCCATAGTTGCCCTGAACTACCTTCGCCACTGGCTTCCGACATTGTTGGCGATGTCTGCAAACTCTCCCTTTTGGTGTGGGAAGGACACCAGCTTCTCCAGCTGGCGTGCCATAGAGTATCGGCGGTGGACGACGGCTGGATGTCCGCCGACGTTCATCGACGCTGCCGACTACAACGAGAGAACCAAAGCGCTGATCGGCATTGGCGTTACCCCGGACATGGGTTCTGTTTCGTGGTCCGCCAGGCTGTCGGATAGACAACCCACGTTGGAGATACGAGTCGCCGATGCCCAGCTGGAACCCGCCACGACTCTGTTGTTGGCCTTGTTGGGTCGCGCTTTGGTGGCTACATCAGTGGCCCAGCCGGTGACCCGGCACCTGGCTGGCGGGCCTGAAATGTTGGATGCGGCGCTATGGCATGCGGCTCGCCACGGACTCTGTGCCCAATTGGTCCACCCCCTTGAGCACACACTGGTGCCCGCTACGGAGATGGTTCACTGCTTGCTGCATGAAACCCGCCACGCACTGGAGCAGTCCGGCGACCTTGCCCTTGTCACAGCCTTGGCCGAGCAGTTGCTTTTGCTTGGCACGGGGGCGGACCGCCAGCGCCAGGCATTTGCCCTGGCCGGCACGGAAGGACTGGCCGCATTTCTGGCCAACGCCATCAAAAATGAGTCATCGGTCCATCAGCCACCGGCTGGGCACCACAGCCTAGGCACCCCGCCGCCGCTGGCCGGTTGAGTTGGTGCTTCGGGACCGGATCCACAATGGATAGATGACCAGCATCCCCAGCAAGATGCAGCTCAACAGCGCCGAAACGACCGCAGCCTGGAATCTTCCCAGAACCATGTCAAAGACCAAGGCGATGGTGCCGACCACCAACAGGCCAATCAGCCACAACGCGATGCGCACCACACGGTGGCCGGAGGAAATCAGGCGGTCCTTCATCCGCCGGGCAAAGAGTTCGCGGTGCATCGCCACTGGAACCAACATCAAACACGTTGCCAGGGCGGCCAAGACCACGTTTCCCAGGTACAGCCCGGTGGCCGCGGCATCCAGCTCAGTAAACCGGGACTGAAAGGGAAGAGTCAGCAGGAAGCCGGCGATTATTTGGGTGCCCGTCTGCATGACTCTGAGCTCCTGCAGCAGATCGATCCACTGGCGATCACGCTGTTCGTCTCGGGTTTCGTTCCGCCCGCTGACGGCGCGTTGGCCATCAGGGTTGGTGGCTGCCGAATCGGTGTCCATGACTCGCGTGGTCTCCTCGCTGGGATCGGTTTGGGCGGGCTAGGAATTCCGCAGTGACTCAATCAGCAGTGTCTTGCGGTGCCTTGCACTGCCTGGAGTTGCCCTTGCGGTGCCTTGCACTGCCTGGAGTTGCCCTTGAGTCCTCTGTCGAGTCCTCTGTCCTTGGCTTTGACCCGGAGGTCGGCCACCATCCACTCCTCATATGCGGGGGATTTTCCCCCTTGCGGCCCCCGACCTTCCTCCCTTGGCCGCAGCGTTGGAAATTCCTGCTGCTTTCTGTTGGGAAGCGCCGTCGTCACGCAATTCCGCATACAGTTGCATTGCCTTCGGGCTTGGATTCTTCGTGGCGGCCATGCTTGGGTCCTTTCTGGCCACGTGAACGGGTTTAAGCGCTCCAATTTCCAGGGACGCTGAAGTTTCGCGGAGCTGATTGTGAGCCTCCGCCTGCGCACAGGTCCGGATAATCCGAACAACTTCTTCCGCATCGGGTTCCTGATCAGCAGGGTGGGGCAGTGCGACGCCGGCCCCCTCGCGGGCGCAGGCGGTGGCCACTGCGGTGCCAATGCCGGAGTCGGCAGCTGTTCCGGCGGGGCCATGCAGCTCATGGTTCAGAACTCGGCATTAGCGGCTTGCAGGGGCAGCGCCGCCTTCATCGGCCCAGTCCTGGCCCACCTTGTCGTTGAGTGCCGGGTCCGAGGTGACATCCGGAAACGGCGGCGTCGAGGCGTCGGAATTGTTTTGCTGTGGAGCAGTGCCGGTCATGGTGTTCTTGACCTTGTGGCCAAGGTCGCCGGCAGCGTTCTTGAGCTCATGCTCGACGCTGGCAACCACCTCCTGCACACTGTCTGTTGCCCACAATGACTTCACAGACTTTTTCAGCTTTTCATAGCTGGTTCGTCCAGCTCGCGAACCCAAGATGTAGCCGGTGAGAACTCCTGCAGCAAATACCAGTTTCCCCTTCATGTCCTGCTCCTGACTGTTGTGTGTAAGTGCAGCTGTCACTGGATGTGAGACAGGCCTGGTTGCCCGGCATCGATGACATCGCCTGCTGTTTGTCCTGGTGCCCATCGGCAAGTGCCCATCGGAAAGCTTGGCGGCAAGTACCGGACTACATCCTGTACTTGCCGCCAGCTGGATTTCCCCTGATGAATGGCACAGCGTCTAGCCTTGGTTCCTCAGTCCAATGTGCCCTTGCCGTTGAGGTGGAGCGGCCGTTGAGGTGGAGCGCGGCTCTAAGCGTTGCTCTTGGAGCGTCCCGTGATGGCCCCGTAAACGCCGGCGACGACCAGACCGCCCACAATGGCCAGAATCCAGGATCCCAAGTTCCAGAATTCCATCTTCCCGTTGCCGAACAGCAGGTCGCCGATCCATCCACCCACAATGGCTCCGACCACGCCGAGGACCAAGCTGGTAATCCACCCGCCGCCGACCTTCCCCGGCATGACCGCCTTGACGATGGCTCCTACGATCAAGCCCAGAATGATCCATCCGATGAATCCCATGATTCCTCCTTGAGAGAGTGGTGTTCTTGGTTTGGTTGCTCACCCACAAGTGGGTGGTCGGCTACTGATCTGCCGCATTGTCCGATAAGCATCTCCCGGTGATGGGCCCAGCATTTCGTGAAACCGAATATTTCGGTTTGGAAGCTTTTTGGAAACCATGGGAAATGCTCTCGAAAACTGTCGATCTTCAACAACCCCGGTGTTTCCGCCGGGGTCAGAAACGCTGCCGGCTTCAAATTGCTGGATACGCACTCGCGAATGTTTTGTTGCAATTCAGGTGCAGGATAGTTTTCAGGTGCAACTATCCTGCATCAAATCGGTCGCCGGAATCATCTTGGCCATGCAGTTCGCCTGAGGGCCGCTTGGAATTTCCTGAACCGTCAGGCAGGGATTCGGTTGTTGACCCGTCAGCGTGATGCTTTCCGCCCGCACCGTCCTGATGTGATTCGTCGTCAACAGGCTGGTTGTTGGGCCCGGAATTTACTGCTGAGGAATTCGGCATTTCATCTTCGGGTGCCGGCGAACCATAACCCCCTTTCGGATGCTGCGAAGCGGAAGAGGCGGGAGAAGAATTCGTGTTCATTGTTCCTCCGTAATTCGATGAATCGTAAGGATCGTGGACCTGATAATACTCAACTGCACCTTTCTTTAGCCTGTCACTTTGGCGCTTTGTCGTCAACCCTTGCCGGCACGTCAGAACTCTCGGCCGGAGCTTGATAATGGCTGGCCCACGTGGTGTTCCGCGGCAGACATCCTCCTACCCTGGGTCACACCGCATATACAATGGCTGGATGGACACGGGCACGTCTGCTCCATGGATGCCGCGTGGTGCAGCGCGGGCAAAGTTGCGGCAGGGCGCATGGAAAAAACCAGACTTGCTGTCTGGACAAAGTAGTCCCCGGCTCCGAAGGGTGCTTCGATGGTCGAAGAGTTGATACGCGTTGAACCCGGCCGGGGTGGAATCACGCGGCGGCGGGCCGGACTCGGCTTTTGCTACGCCTCAGCCAACGGCCGGGTCATTAAATCCGACAGGTTGCTGCAGCGTATTCGCGATCTCGCCATACCTCCTGCCTGGTCAGAGGTGTGGATCGCTTCTCAAAACAAAGCCCACATTCAGGCCACAGGGATTGACGATGCGGGCCGCACCCAATACATTTACCATCCGCGATGGCGGGATGCGCAAGACCAGGAAAAATTCGTGCGCTCCCTGGCGTTCGCGCAGAGGTTGCCAACAATCCGGCGTCGTGTCTCAATTGACCTGAAACAGACTGTGGACAGCAGGCGGCGCGCGTTGGCCGCCGGGGTGCTCCTCATGGATCGGGCAGGGCTGCGTGTTGGGGGTGCTGCGTACGCGGAGGACAATGGTTCCTTTGGCGCAGCGACCCTGCAACGCCGCCACGTTGCGGTTCAGGGTCGCGTGCTTGAGCTCGTGTTTCGGGGAAAATCTGGTGGCGAATGGAACGTCCGGATCAAGGACGATTTGCTGCGGGACTACTTTGCCTCGATCCCGCGCACCCCCAGAACGGGGCCAGCAATCTGCAGTGCGGTTCGCGAGGGAAGGCGCACACGCTGGGAGCCCGTTTCTGACACAGAGATCAACAACTATCTTGCTGACATTGCGGGGCACGGCTTCACTGCCAAGGATTTCCGCACCTGGCAGGGCACAGCCGTCGCGGCGCTGTCCCTGGCCCGGTCGCATGGGTCCCAAGTACCCGAACCTGAAGCGGTTGGTGCGGCCGTTGATGCAGCTGCCACATGGCTTCACAACACTCCGGCCATTGCCCGGGGGTCTTACATCAACCCCCGCGTGATTCTGCTGTTCGAGCAGGGAATGGTGGCCAACCTCAACAGGCAGCGGGACAGCGCAGTGTTGGCGCTCCTGACGGAATGAGCCGCCGCCAATACTGCCACGGCCCGCTTCGGGGAGGGATCCCGTGGCACTGATTGTAGGTTGTTAGCCGGTGGCCCCGGTGGTGTCATGTGCTGATCCGACGGGTTTGGATTCCGGATATCCACGGGGGCGCAGGTAGATGGACAGCACCACCATGGAGCCGACAGCCAGGAATGCGGATTGCCAATTCTGCAGCAGTCTGTTCCTGAACTCCGGTGAGGCCGCATGGCCGGCCCAGGTGATCGGGGCTAGCAGGTTCTGGAGCTGTTGTTCGTTGTAGGCACTGGATTCTGCCACGGATTGGGCAAACCGGGAGGAGACGAAAATTCCCTGACCAACACCAGCAAATTGGCGATGAGAAGCCGGCGCCATCCTGTGCTTCTGGCCCAGACCGGGGAGTCGGGATGCGCGTCCTTGTCCGCCAACTGGTCCTTGCACGAACCCGGCCCCACCTTGTCGGGTGCCTTGGATCCGGGGAACCCTTTGGACCAACCACATGGTCGCACCGATGTAGAGCAGAAACTGCAGGTATTGAGACTGCCGGTTCTCTGCGACGCCAACCCCAAAACTCGAGGATGGCAAATACTGGCCCCAACTGATCGAGTCCAGTCCGGCGGTGAGTTGCTCCTGGTTGGAAAGTGCGTGACCGGTGAGCGCCTGGCCGGCGAGGGCCACGATAAAGATGATGCCGAAGAACTAGCCCAGGCCGTTGTTGCGCAACCATGTCTTCATTTCACACCCCTACGAGTGAAGCCAGCCCAGGGCCCGGATGAATGCCAGCCCAAAATGACGATGAACAGATAACCAACGAACAAGGCGTTCATTCTTGGCCGCCCCAATTTCACAGTTGTACGGGGCATCCGCCACGGGCCTGCAACCGGCGGCGGCCAGGAGCCGCCGCGTGCAGGACTTCGTCAGAAAAACATTCTCCGTGCCAAGGGTGACCAAGGCACTGCGGCCAAATGCTTGGTTCGTGGGCCGGGGCTTGCCGCGGGCCTCCATATCAGCCAGTTCCGCCCCGCCGAGGCCGTCAGGACATAAACCGCCTGCATCCTTGGTCACCGAATTGGCGGTCGTTGGCGCCAGCAGCCTGCAGCCTGCACCGAATCCTTGCTCCCCACAGCTGCGTAGAACGCCTGGCCAGCTTGAACAGGCCCCTCGCCCTCGGGCCCCACCCAGACAACGCCGCGACCAATAATGCAGGGGCAAGGAAACGCCAAGGCCCAGCCGGAGCGCTCATGGCGCGCCTCCTTTGGCATTGTGGATTCCGCACCGCGAGTTGAAGATCGCTGGCAGCATTCGTTGCGGTCCAGCCACAGGCGCCTTCACCAAGCCCCTCGGGGCATTGCAGCCCGGCTCCGTGGACATTGATTGCCCCGGGATGTCGATGGGGCAACCAGTGAATCGGGAGGGGGCAATCGCAGCTGTCCATCTGCCGGCACCGAGTGCAGGAGGCATAGGCTGTCCACCATGGAGACTTCAATGCGCGACGACGGTCCGGATGCCAACCACCGACGGGGAGCCGGGGTGAGCGATGCAACCGTGCTGGCCCTGGGGAAACTTTCCGAGGCCTTGGAGGTGGTTGAGCATGCCCGCGGATACCTCTACGGATTTCATCGACTGACAGGCATGGCAGATTTGGCGCTGGGGGAGGCGGTTGATCTTCTCCGGGCGGCCGGGCACGAGTCACTGGCGCAGTCCCTGAATCAAAGGATAGTGGGCAGGAACGTCATCAACGGCCGTTGGACGTTCCAAATCGTTGAAGACTACGACGACGGCTACTACGCCGAGTTCAAGGAGGCAGAGAAGCAGGCGCGCCTTGAGCTGGTGGAGGGCAAACGCCACCTGTATGAGGCTGAGATGAAAGAAGACAGGCGTTCCCACGGCCTGGACCACCATCAGGCGCTGCCGAGGGAACTCGATGACCAGTAGGACTGTGCATTTTTGTACACATGTGACGGGGCCCTTCGCCTCTCCGGAGCCGCCGTCGCCACCACTCCCGGGGAGTTGGTGGCCATTGATTTGCAGGGGGCAGTGTGCCAGCCTTGAAGCATTCCCGTTGCCGGGGCCGACGGCGGGCGAGCTGAACGGAGCACGGCATGGGACTCATTCACATTGACCTGTTTACCACCCTCGACGGCGTGGCGCAGGCGCCCGGCGGGCCGGACGAGGACGCCGACAGCGGATTTGCGTTTGGCGGCTGGCAGGCGCCCCTGCTGGACGAGGTGGTTGGCGAGCAGATCAACGCCGGCATGGCGGGGATGGATGCGCTGCTGCTGGGCCGGCGGACTTACGACATCTTCGCCTCGTATTGGCCTTACCAGGAGGAAGGCGTGGACTGGAGCATTGCGCGAGTCTTCAACCACATCCCGAAATACGTGGCCTCGCGCCAATTACTGACTCCGTCGTGGGCCAATTCCTCACTGCTGGGCCCGGACACTGCCGAAGCCGTCCGCGAAGTACGCGAGCGGCACCAGAACATCCACGTCATCGGCAGCCTCGACTTTGTCCAGACCCTGTTTGCCGAACGCCTCTTCGACCGGCTCACGCTCTGGGTGTACCCCATCCTGCTGGGCAGCGGCAAGAAGGTCTTCGCAGACGGTGTGGTTCCGAGCAACCTCAAACTGGTGGAGCCGGCAGTCAGCTCACCAACGGGCACTGTCATGCAGCGCTATGCGCTCGCAGACGGAACGCCCGGGGTGGGGGACATGTCCACCAGAAGCGGGTAGGACCGCGGCTTGCCGGATGACCCACTGTGTAATATCTCAACGGGGGAGGCTGGGTGCTATTTCCGCCCGGTGAAGTTGTCCATGGATTTGTAGACGCCGAACATGCGCCCGGCCACCACGTCCCAGACGGCAATGGGCAAGATGCCGCGCAGCGCCGTGCTCAGCTTCACTGTCCACGGCATCATGAGCATCGGCGTGCCCGCCTTCATGGCCGCCCAGACCCGCTCCGTCACAGCCGCCGGTTCCAGGAGAGGGGTCAACAAGGGGCCGCGGGCCCCCTCAAACATGCCCGTGTTGATGTAGGACGGGCAAAACGTGGTCACCTTGATGTGGTGGTGGCCGGCCTGAACCAGTTCCAGCCGGAGCGAGTCGCTCCAGCCGACTACGGCCCACTTGGAGGAGGAGTAGATGCTCATGCGCGGGTTGGCCAGCAGCCCGGCCGCCGAGGCCACGTTGACTATCCTGGATGTCCGCCCTCCTTCGATCATGGCTGGCAGGAATTCACGGGTGATGTGCATCGGCGCCAAGGTGTTGATGGCCATCGTCGCGGCAATGTCGCTACGCTGGTCGTGGTCCCAAAAGTACTTGCCGCGCACAATGCCGGCGTTGTTGATCAGGATGTCCGGCGTGCCGACGTCGTTGCGCACCTTGCCGGCGGCCGCCTCGATGTCCTCCAGGGAGCTGACATCCACCACGTGGCTGTGGATCAACGACCCCCTGCCCCTGAGCTCGTCGGCAGCCTCTTCCAGCAATTGGCCGTTGATGTCCCACAGCACCACATGCGCTGCGTTGTCGCGCACCGCCAGGTGGGCGTACATTTTGCCCATGCCCATGGCGGCGCCGGTGATCAGCACGATGGAGCCGGCAAGGGATCCGATCGTGTTCCTCATTGCTGGGTCTCCAATGGCCTTGGGATGAGTTTGCCCGGGTTCATGATGCCCCCGGGGTCCAGAGTGTTTTTGATGCCAGCCAGGACCTTGAGGCCCAGGTCCCCGATTTCCGCGCCCATGTAGGGTGCGTGGTCCAGGCCGACGGCGTGGTGGTGGGTGATGGTGGCGCCGGCCGCGAGGATGGCGTTTGAGGCGGCTTCCTTGACGCGGGCGTTTTGTGCCAGCCAGTCCTCCTCCAGGCCTGCCAGCAAGGTGAAGTACAGCGAGGCGCCGTCGGAGTACACATGGGAAATGTGCGTCTGTACCTGGGCTGGCGCGCCGCGTAATTCCAGGGCATCCAGGATGGCCTGGCGAACCAGCTGGTACGTCTGGTCCAGTTGGCCCCAGGTGGCGGCCGTTTCAAGTGTTTCCACGTACACGGCGCGGGTGAGCAGCTCATCGCGCAGATACGGGCCGCTGAACCGGCCGTGCTCCCAGGACTTTCCCGGGAGCGGGCCCAGCGGGATGCCGCCGGCCCGGCGCAGGATTCGGGCGCTGCGGCGCCTGCCCGCCCGCTCCTGGGACCCGTCACCCTCCCAGACAAAGAGCCCCAGCGCCGGAGTCCGTTGGCCGCGCAGGCTGAGGTAGCGGGACAGTGCACCCGTCTTCCAGCCGCCCAGCTTGAAGGTCGACGCCGTTTCATCAGTGTCGCTCAGGCGGCAGACGTGCGGCATGTCGCCGCGGCGGCCGTCGTGGCGCAGCCGCCGCAGGGCCCTGGCCCCGGCAGCAAAGGACGGGAATGACCACGAGCCGTACACTTTCACCGCCGGCATGGGGGACACTTTCACGGTTGCCCGGGTGATGACGCCAAGGGTGCCTTCACTGCCCACCACCACGTCGAGCAGCTTTGGCCCGGCAGCCGTGCCCGGTGCCGGGGATCCGACGTCGAACGGGCCTGCGGGGGTCTCGAGGTGGACGGACTTGACCAGATCGTCCGAGCGCCCGTAACCCGTGGACGCCTGGCCTGCGGAGCGGGTGGCCACGTACCCGCCAAGCGTCGCCTCCTGGTGGCTTTGCGGAAAATGCCCCAGCGTGAAGCCGTGCGGCGCCAGCGCAGCTTCAATGGCGGGACCCCTGATGCCGGCCTCGAAGGTGGCCGTGCGCGACAGGGGATCCACGTGCAGGAGCCGGTTCATGCGCCGCATGTCGATGGTGACGACGCCGGTGAACCGCAGGCGCAGCGGTTCCACCCCACCCACCACGGATGTTCCGCCGCCAAAGGCCACCACCGCCAGCTTTTGCCGTGCACAGAGGGTCAGGAGTTCACCCACCTCCAGGCTGCTTCCGGGGAAGACGACGGCGTCCGGGGCGTCCAGGGCGGCGCCGCTGCGGCGGCGCAACAAGTCCGGGGTGCTCTTGCCGCCGGCGTGGAGAATGCGCTCTGTTGCATCGGTGGCCACGTGCTCCGCCCCGATGATGGTGCGGATTTCCGCCAGCACTTCCGCCCCGAGGGCAACCGGACCCACCCGGACCTCGGCCAGATCAACGGGAGTGTGCACGGCGTCAATGGCAGCGAGCTTGAGCGTGCTGCGCAAAAACTTCAGGGCTCCGGCTCCCAGGGGGCGTGCATGTGCCGGGTCGCCCCAGCCGTACCAGACCGAGGAAGAAATTTCTTCTGTGAGATTCGTCACCATGGGATACAGTGTGACACATGAGGTCACACCGTACCATCCTGCCGGTGGATGAGAAGCTGCTCTCCGCCATTCGGGACAGCGTGGTGATCCACGGCGTGCGGCGCACCACGGCTAATGACATTGCCGAACGTGCCGGCATTTCCCGCATGACGTTCTACCGCCGGATGGGGTCCGTGGAGAATGCGGTGCTGGCCAGTCTCACGCATGAGTTCCGCCAGTACGCCGGCACCGTGCGGACCGGCACGCCCGCCGGCACCGGACGCGAACAGCTGGTCCACTTCGCCGCGGAAAGCGTCCGGGTGTTCGCCACCTCGGAGATGCTCGCCTCCATCGCCGAGCGGGACCCGGAATTCCTGATTCCCTATGTGACGGACCGGTTCGGGGCAAGCCAGCAGCTCATCCTTGACCAGCTGCGCGCACTGCTCGACGGCGGCATTGCCGATGGCAGCATTGAGGCGTCGGCCGGCACGGCCACCATGCTCCTGCTGGCGCTCCAGGGAGTGGCCCTCTCCTCCCGGGTCCTGTTGAAGACGGACACTTTCGAGGACTCCCTGACGGAACTGAGGAAGATGCTGGAACGGTACCTCACGCCGTCAAACGCCGGAGTTGAAGGGAGGCAAGCCACATGATGGAGAACCCCAGCTGGGTCAACGAGGCAAGCCGCCGGCATGCGCTGGACCACGTGGCCGCCCACACGGTGGACGTTGCCGTGGTGGGCGGCGGAATCACCGGCGCCGGGGTGGCCCTGGACGCCGTGAGCCGCGGCCTGAGCGTGGCACTGGTCGAGAGCAACGATTTTGGCTCGGGCACCAGCGGCTACAGTTCCAAGCTCATCCACGGCGGGCTGCGGTACCTGGCCAGGATGGACTTGGGTGTGGCTTGGGAATCGGCCGTGGAGAGGCGCTGGCTCATGGGCAGGATCGCCCCGCACCTGGTCCGGCCCCTGGGATTCGTGATTCCTGACGCCCGTTCCGCCCCGGCTTGGGAGGGCTTGGCGGCAGGGGCGGGAGTGGTCATTTATGACGTGCTGCGCATGCTGTCCGGCCTGGGCGCCAGGACGCTGCCGCGGCCCCAGCTCCTCTCGAGCCGGGCGGTGGGAGCCCTGGTGCCCGCCCTCGACCAGGCGGCGCTGCGGCGCGGGTACCTCTATTGGGACGGTCAGGCGGTGGACGATGCGCGGCTGGTGCTCGGCGCCGTCCGTACCGCAGCCGGGCTTGGGGCGAACGTCATGCGCGATGTGAAGGCAACTGCCCTGACCTCAACAACTGTGGACGCCGTGGACACGCGGACGGGGGAGCGCGTCTCGATTCGGGCCAAGGTGGTGGTGAACGCCGCCGGCGTGTGGGCCGCCGACTTCGAGCCGCAGCTGATGGTCACCCCCAGCCGCGGCACCCATCTGGTGGTAAGGGCGGAGCGGCTGGGCAACCCGCACGCCGCGCACACCGTGGCCATGCCCGGGCATTTTGGCCGGTACGTCTTCGTGCTGCCGCAGCCCGGCGCCTTGGTCTACATTGGGCTGACCGATGAGGAGGACCACACTGCCGACGGCCACCATCTGCAGGTTCCGGAGCACGACGTCGACTTCCTTCTGGACATTGTCAACACCACCCTGGCGGTGCCGCTGGCGCGTGCGGACGTGGTGGGCTCCTACGCGGGGCTGCGACCGCTGGTCCAGGCCCCGCACGATGACGGGCCGGCCAGCACTGCCGACATCTCTCGCCGGCACCTGGTCCGGGACGTTCCCGGCTCGCCCATCACCGTGGTGGGCGGGAAAATGACCACCTACCGGCGGATGGCCCAGGACGCGGTGGACGCCGTGACGGCGCGGCTGGGAGTGGACCAGCCGTGCCGCACCAAGACCTTGCCGCTGGTGGGTGCCGCATCGGCCAAGGTGCTCGGCGCCGTTGACGCGCCCGCCCGGCTGGTGGAGAAATACGGCACGGAAGCCGTCGCCGTGCAGGTCCTGCAACGCTGCCATCCGATCCTGGCGGCGCCATTGTTCGAGGGGACTGAGATCACCGGCGCGGAGCTTGTGTTCGCTGTGCGCGCCGAGGGTGCAGCGAGCGTGGCGGACCTGCTGGAACGGCGCACCCGCCTGGCCTTTGTGCCCGCAGATGCAGAGCGGGCCCGCGGGCGTGCCGCACAGATCCTTGCACTGGAAGTCGCTTCCGCCTTTGGGCACGGGGCGTGAGCGCAGTGGCAGGAGGCAGCGCGCTGCTGCCGGTCAATCCGGCGTTGTGCGTCATCACATGGGGGCGAATCTGGCCTTCACGATTTGGTAGAGCCCGCAATAGATCAGGCCCGCCTCCATCAGGGTCAGCAGGTATGTTCCAAAGGGCTGCTCACGCACTGCCCTGAGCGCGCCGTCGAGCCCGGTGGACTCCTCGGGATCGGCTTGCACGGTGGCGACGCTGGCAGGGCCGGACGCCGGCAGCGACAGCTGCTCCTTGAAGGATGTGCGCAGTCCCCGAATCACAAAGACAATCCCGACGACGACGATGACCGCTCCGATGGCTATCAGCAGCGCTGCGCCCAGTGGGGCCTTCATGAGCCGGGCCGTGGAATCGCTGGTGGCCTGTCCGGTGTTTTTCCCGGCGCCGAGCGCGAAGGATGCAAAGGCAACAGCTATGGCCGCGAAGACGACGGCCTGACCGGCGGCGGACAGTTTCTTTCCCAGCTTCCGTTTCGAGTTCAGGCGGCGGTAACTAAAAACAGCTTCGCTCAACTGCCACAGTGCCAGTGCAATGCACGCAGTGAAGCCAAGCCACAGCAGGAACACGCCACCCGGCTGGCCGCCCAGTTGGGCCATGGCGCCGGAATTTGAGGCATCTCCGGCCGCATTCGCGGCGCCTCTGAGCTGTGCTTTGATGGCCTTGCCCTTCATACGACACAGGCCGCACACACGCGTGCGTGGCATGGTCCCCATCTTGCCACCGGCGGCCGCCGGGGGATAAGGAGATTTCAGCGCCGGCCCGTCAAGGGTGAAGTTACCTGGCAACCGGTGAGCCAAAGTGCGTGGTAGCGTTTCTACCGACCACACGGGAGCCCTTGCAGGGGCTGAGATCGGACTAAGGCAGTCCGCGACCGTTGAACCTGTCCGGGTAATGCCGGCGAAGGAAGTGAGCAATCTTTGAACGCCAAAGAAGCAACAATGAGCACTGCCCCAAACGTTTCCGAAGCAGCGGAAACGCAGTCCCTGAAATCACATTCACTGGCTTTCTCGGTGGATCCGCATTCCGGGATTCGCGTGCCGGTGACGGAAATCGCGCTCGAGCCGTCCCCCAACGGTGAGGCCAACGCGCCGTTTCGCGTCTATCGCACCGCCGGGCCGGGCAGCGACCCGGTCGTGGGACTGCAGCCGTTTCGAAGCGGATGGATCGGTGCCCGCAACGACACGGAAATCTACCGCGGACGCACGCGGAATCTGCTGGACGATGGCAAGTCGGCGGTGCGCCGGGGTGCCGCATCGGCAGAGTGGAAGGGATTGGTCCCTGAGCCGCGCCGTGCTCTGGCTGGCCGGTCCGTCACTCAAATGCACTATGCGCGGCGCGGCATCACCACCCCCGAAATGCAGTTTGTGGCGATCCGGGAGAATTGCGACGTTGAACTGGTGCGCAGCGAGGTGGCGGCCGGCCGGGCCATCATCCCCAACAACATCAACCACCCCGAGTCCGAGCCCATGATCATTGGCCGGGCGTTCCTGGTGAAAATCAACGCCAACATTGGCAACTCGGCAGTCACCAGTTCCATTGCCGAGGAGGTGGACAAAATGCAATGGGCAACCCAATGGGGTGCCGACACGGTCATGGACCTGTCCACCGGCGATGACATCCACACCACCCGGGAGTGGCTGATCCGCAACGCCCCGGTTCCGATTGGCACGGTGCCGATCTACCAGGCACTGGAAAAGGTCAACGGCGAGGCCAACGCCTTGACCTGGGAGATTTTCAGGGACACCGTGATCGAACAATGCGAGCAGGGCGTTGACTACATGACCATCCACGCCGGCGTCCTGCTGCGCTACGTGCCGCTGACCGCCAACCGCGTGACAGGAATTGTGTCCCGGGGCGGGGCCATCATGGCTGGGTGGTGCCTTGCCCACCACCAGGAGAATTTCCTGTACACACACTTTGACGAGCTGTGCGGGATCTTTGCCCAATACGACGTGGCGTTTTCGCTGGGGGACGGATTGCGCCCGGGGTCCATTGCCGACGCCAACGACGCCGCACAGTTTGCGGAACTGGACACACTGGCCGAACTGACCAAGCGGGCCTGGGAATTTGATGTCCAGGTCATGGTCGAGGGGCCGGGGCACATCCCGTTCCACCTGGTCCGGGAAAACGTTGAGCGCCAGCAGGAGCTGTGCAACGGTGCCCCCTTCTACACGCTGGGGCCGCTGGTTACCGACATTGCGCCCGGATACGACCACATCACCTCGGCCATCGGGGCGACGGAAATAGCACGCTACGGCACGGCCATGCTGTGCTATGTGACGCCCAAGGAGCATCTTGGCCTGCCGAACAAAGACGATGTGA
>JBDTQM010000035.1:0-25953 GCA_039932175.1 Specibacter sp. | reverse complement strand
ATCATTCCGCCCCAGCTGGTGCCGAACATCAGCCCGAAACCCACCGCCCAGTACCCTCCTCCAAAGCGAAAACATCCAACGGAGTCGAATCCAACAGGACATACTCACCCGGATACTGCGCCCGCAACCGCCCATACATCCCCTGCGGCCGCTCGGCAATCGACCGGCGCGCCTTCCCCTGACCAAAAGCCTGCCTGCCTTTAGCCAACTCATCGAGGCGCCGGTGCGCGGCAGACCGACTGGGACATTCGACCGTCTCGGGCCCGTATTGTGTATCGAGCACATTCCGAATGCGGCCGAACACAGACTTCTTTGTGGGTGTGGATTCATAGATAAGTTCAGAGAGTACTTTCAAACAGGCCTGGTCCCACCGCGGATCGATACTGGAGACGTACTTTCTTGTAGATGTGCTGTCTACCAAACCGACCAGTCCGGACTCTCGATAGTCAGCCAGTCTTCGCATAATGGTCCGCGTGCTAACCCCTTCACGCTCAGCCACGATCCGAATTCGCTCCAGCTGCGTGGTGGTGGATGACTCTCCAGAATCGATGATCTCCAAGAGGTCGCGTTCGATCAGCTTGAGCTCGTTGGTCTTAGCAGACGTCAAGCGAGAGAGGGAAAGTGGTACCGAGTCAGTATCCTCCGGCGAATATTCCACCCCCAGCTCGGCAAATGCTGCTGCCAGGGCCGCCGTGGCAACTCGTCGTAACCGACGTTGCTGTGCAACCACGACCGAACCGATCGAAATCTCATGCACTGTCCACATCGATCCATCAAGCCAAACCAAGGTTCCCACGGTCACTTCAAAGGTTGAACTCACCGACTTCTCCTCTTCTTGCAGTGAGGCATGTGCTCTCAGTGATAGGAAATTCCAGATCAACGGTGAGAATCCCACGCCATAGAAGATGAAAGACCACCGGCCGCACGATTCGTTCCTCAGCCGCCGATGCGGACGAAACCCTGATGATGTCGGTGAAGGCCCGCGGCTCGACACACGCATCAATGACACGATTGGCGATCTGCCGATCGAAATAGATTGGCAGTCTTGCACAGGCCAGAAGTTTGATGTTGCGCAGTAAAATCTCCGAGGCCCCGGACCACACCTCATAGTCCCAGCCGTGTTGAGCGCAAACATCACCCGTCCAATCAAAGACTGCAGCAATTTCGGCATTCTCGAGCCGCGACTTCGGCTTCACGTCGACGATGAGGATGCGTCCGTGTTGTGAGCGGAGCATGACATCAGGAACGTGGCGATGGTCCCTCCCGCCAAAACGGCCGGACAACTCAAACGGCTGCGTGGCAATCCAGTCAACGGCTGGATAGAAATCAGCTAGCCACAGGTAGTCAAGTTCCAGCAGACTCTCATAGATCAAGAAGGATCTTGTCGTCGCAGACCAAAACAAGCCAGGATAGTTCCTCTGGCCCCTGTAAGTAGGCGGTTTCCGCACGGGCAGTCCGTGAAGGACAGCATCAGCATCTACAACATCCAGCCGTACGCGAACCGTGCCTCTGTCGATTGAGAGGTACCGAATCCCGATTTCCCGACCCTGAACACCGGCCATGCCCTAATTCTCTGACGGGTGACACGAAATTGGGACAAGTGACACGGTAGTGACACGAAATTGGGACAAGTGACAAATAGCTCGGGATCCTACAGTGGTTCTGGTTTGGACGAAACATAAGTCACTATCCCCAAGGTTATCCACACTGTGTGTAACTTTTTCCCACAACCCACAGACTTATCCACTGCTGTTGACAACGCATTCGAACTATCCACAGCCCGTCTTCGAAACTGTGGTTATCCCTAGTTGTTCACAAAGTTATCCACAGAAGTGGATAACTTTTCGGGTTTTTGGGTCGGAAGTGGGAAAACTGCCGCAGGAAAGTAATCCACAGCTGTGGAATTACATGTGTGTAACTTATACCCAGTGTGTAAAACCATGGGGATAACTAGCTGTTCGGGTAGTTCATAGCTACTCGAACTACAGCTCTGTAAGTTATGCCCAGCTGTGGACAGCTCTGTGGAGAACTGTGCATACGTGCAACCATGGAGCCATGGAACTAGCCGATCCCCTCGATATCCACAGAGTTTTCCCACAGCATCCTCAACAGGATGCGATTGATGAATACCGCCGGCTCAGTGCCGAACAAGCCAGCGGCGTGGCCGTGATCAGCACTCGGGTGCGCAACCGGGACCTTGCTGCCACAGTGAGTTCGTTCCTGTCAGTCTCCTATGACCCTCCGACATTGCTGGTGAGTCTCTACGCGGAATCCCGGATTGCCCTGGCAGTGCTGGAGTCTCGGTCTTGGGCGCTGTCGCTGCTCACGGCAGGGCAGAAGGGGCATGCAAATTGGCTGGCCAGTCCGGGGACGCCCACGGAGGGCCTGCTCAAGCAGATTGATTTTAGGCGCGGTCCGCTCACGTCGAATGCCGTGATAGCCGGTGCCCTGGCCTATTTTGAGGTCGAGACCACTGCCGTGCATGAGGCGGCCACCCACGTGCTGGTGGTGGGCAATGTGGTTTCCATGGGTGAGGACGCCCCCTGGAGCAAGGAGTTGTCGCCCCTGGTGCACTACGGCGGAGACTACCGCGGACTCAAGCCGTAGCCGGCGGTGCCGTCAACAACTCAAAACGGTCCTTTAACCAGCTGGGGCCGGCCATGGAAATCCATGCCCGGCCCCAGCTGTTCACTGGGATTCGTTAGCCCAGGAGAAAAATCGGGAACGTGGACACCTTGTACAGTGTCAGCCCAATGAGCAGCACCAGGACGGCCGCGATGCCGCCCCACTGGATGAGATTGCGGTTCTTCGCCGGCGCGTAGGCAATGGCAACGGCACAAAGCGCACCTGCGACCAGCCCGCCCAGGTGGGCTTGCCAGGCGATGTTCGGGATGATGAAACCAATGGCCGCGTTGATGAGCAACAGCACAACGATTTGCCGCAGATCGCCGCCGCGTTTTTTCTGCACCACAAAGAGCGCACCAAACAGGCCAAATACGGCACCCGAGGCACCAACAACGGGAGTGTCAATGGAGTCCATGGTGGACAGCAGCAGGACGCCCACGGACCCTGCCAGTGCGCTGACAAGATAAACAGCCAGAAACCGAACCCGACCGAAGGCCGGTTCCAGGGCGTTGCCCAGAATCCAGAGGGCGTACATGTTGAAGGCGATGTGCATGATGCTGCTCGAGTGCAGGAATGCCGACGTCACCATGCGCCACGGTTCGGACTCGGTCAGGAACGGCGCGTAGGCGAAGTTTTGAAAAACAAATCCGTTGGGAATGGCCCAATCAAGGGCGTAGGCCGCAACACACATCGCCATCAGGGCGATCGTGGCCACGGGCCGACCGGTGCGTACCACGCCACCGAAGATGGTTCGCCGGGACGGGGACGCCTTGGCGGTTTCCCGCACACAGTCCACGCATTGAACCCCCACAGCCGCGCTGCGCTGGCAATCCGGGCAGGCCGGCCGCCCGCACCGCTGGCAGCTCACATAGGAGACCCGGTCCGGGTGGCGCGGACAGACCGGGGCCTCTGACGGGGCGCCCGGAAGCGGGAAGGCAGAACTCATGGATCGGGTCCTAACGAGATAAACAAGGAAGGCTTCAGCTGCCGGATCCCAGAAGGAGTCCGGCAGCCAAAGCCATGGAGATTACGAGCCTGTATTAGAGCTGTTCAACTGTGATGGAGTTGATGACAACATCTTCACGCGGCTTGTCGCCTGCACCTGTTGCCACGGCTTCAATGGCGTCAACAACTGCCCGTGATGCCTCGTCGGTGACGTCACCGAAGATGGTGTGCTTGCCCTGCAGCCAGCTGGTATTCACCGTGGTGATGAAGAACTGTGAACCGTTGGTGCCACGGCCGCCCTGGATGCCGGCATTTGCCATGGCGAACTTGTAGGGATCGTTGAAGTTCAGGTCGGGGTTGATCTCGTCGTCGAACTGGAAGCCGGGGCCGCCAATTCCGCGACCCAAGGGATCTCCACCCTGGATCATGAAGTCCTTGATGATGCGGTGGAAGATGGTGCCGTTGTAGAGCGGCGCATTGGTCTTCTCACCCGTGCCCGGGTGGGTCCATTCAATGGTTCCGGTCGCCAGACCAACAAAGTTGGCCACTGTCTTGGGCGCGTGGTTACCAAAGAGGTTCACCTCGATATCGCCAAGGCTTGTGTTGATAGTTGCTTTTGCGGTTGGGATAGCAGTCATGGCGATAGTCTGCCATGCCCTGCTGAAGATTTTCACCCCCAACTGGCGCATTCCGCGTCAGGCGAACTGTCCGGGGATGGCAAGCTGGCACCGGGGGACGTAGGCTAAGCCTTGAAACAGCTGAATATCTGGAGGAAACGTGAAGAAGGTTGACCGCTTTACCCAAGGCTTGGAAGATTCGCTCACAACTGGCGTGGACAGTGCCAAAGAGTGGGTTTCCCCGCATATGGAAAATGCCAAGGACTGGACAGCTCCGCGCGTGGAGGCTGCGTTGAACTGGGCTGTTCCGCGCATCGAGAAAGGCATTGAACAGGCTTCCCCCATGGTTCAGGACGGGCTGCGCAAGGCTGCCCAGTACACGGCCGACGGCGTTGCGGCTGTGACCCCGAGGCTCCAGGAAGGTCTTGAAAAGCTTGCGCCGCGGATTTCCGATGCTGTTGACGGTGCCACCCCGCACATTCAAGACGCGTTGGGCAGAACTGCGCCTGCCATCACCTCGGCCAAGGACAAAGTGGTGGAAGACTTCATCCCCATGGTTTCGGACAAGTTGGGCGCAGCAGCACATGCTGTCGGTTCGGCATTGGATAATTCAGGGGTGACTCACCAGGTGGAGATTGCTGCTGCCAAGCTCACGGGCAACAAGAAAGCCCTGGCGAAGGCTGAGAAGGCCGCCACCGAGGCAGCCAAGAAGCTTGCAGCGGAGTTGAAGAAGGCCTCCAAGCCCGCAAAGAAGAGCCACAAGGGCTGGATTGTGGTGGGCATTGTTGCTGCCGCCAGTGCCGCAGGCGTGGCAGCCTGGAAGGCTTCAAAGCCGGTGGCTGATCCGTGGAAGACCCCGTCCCCCGTGGTTCCGGCTCCCGTTCCCGCAACAGTGCCGGCGCCGGTTCCCGCTGATCAGGGCGTTGACAAGGCCGACAAGGACGCGGAAAGCGCCGTTGAAGAGGTTGCTGGCCAAGTCAGTGACGGCGTCAAGAACGCCGCCGGGACCGTGAAGGAGAAGGCCGCAGAGATCGTCAAGGGCGCCTCTGACGCAGTTGAGTCTGAATCAGTTGAGAAAGCCAAGGACAATGCCGCCGAGGCCGTTGCCAAGGCCAAGGATGCTGCGTCCGGGGCCGTTTCTGCGGCCAAGCATGCTGTCACCGACGCGGTGGGCGATGGCACTCCCAAGCCCAAGCCCACAGGGCCCAAGAGCTAGCTTCCAGCGCGCAACAAAGCACGAAACGGCAGATGCCCGGATCATTGATCCGGGCATCTGCCGTTGTTTAACGAGTCATCTGCGGGTGCAGCCCCTCATGCCTGTTTGAGTCCGCTGCGTCCCTGGCGCAGAATGACCACCGCCAGACCGGCCAAGATTAGTCCAAGTCCCAGATAAGTCCCTGGGGGCAGTGCCTCCGAGAGGAAGATGGCGGCCAAAAGGGCGGCCCCCGGGATCTCCACCAAAATCATCATGGACACCACCAGCGGGGAAATGGTGGCCAGCAAATAGTTGAAGATGGTGTGGCCAAACAGTTGTGCCGCCACAGTGACGGCCAGGATGCCCCACCAGGCCTCAGCGGGGATGTTCACCAGAGGCTGGCCAAAGGCCAAACACATCAGCAGCAGGATCACCGAGCACAAGGCGTAGCAGAGGCTCGAATAGACGCCCGTGGAAAGGCTCTTGCGGGCCTTGGAGCCCGCCAGTGTGTAAACGGCTGCCAACGCACCCCCAGCCACCGCCAGAACGTCTCCCACCAAGGCTTCACGGGAAACTCCCATGTCGAAGCCGGTGATGACCACCACGCCAAGCAGTGCGGCGCCCAAGCCCAGCAGAATGGGCCGAGGCGGCTTGGACCCCCTGAGCCATTGGAAGAGGGCAATCCACGCCGCCTGGAGGCACACCAGGGCTGTGGCGGCCGCCACGCTTGTCATCTTCACCGAGGTGACGAAGCAGGCGAAGTGAAGGGCTAGGGCCGTTGCAGCAACGGCCGTGTACTTCATTTCCGGGCGGGTCAGGGATTTCAAAAACCCGGGATTTTTAATGAGAGCCGGGACTCCCAAGGCGAATGCACCCAAAACGTTGCGCCACAGGGCAATGGTTAGTGCCGGGGCCAGCGTGGCCGCCATGATGGGGCCGGAGGCCGAGACGCCCAAGATCCCCACAATGGCCAGTAAAAATATCACTGTTCAAGCGTAGAGGGTTGTGCTCTTCGTTTAAGACAAAACAACCCCGGTCCGAAGACCGGGGTTGATTCCCATGGTGGAGGCACGGGGACTCGAACCCCGAACCCCCTGCTTGCAAAGCAGGTGCGCTACCAATTGCGCCATGCCCCCATAAGGCTTGTTCAGTATATCTGAAACATATTCAAAAGATTCAATTTACTGAATCAGTTGACTTGCTCCAGGTTGCCTTCGCAACTTTGGATTCCCGCCACTTCTTATTCAAGAAACCCGCTGCACCGAGAGCTGCGACCAAGATCAACAACTTCTTCACTACAAACCATCCTTGCATAAGAACCATTAGGTTCCGTGGGCGCACCAGGACTTGAACCTGGGACCTCTTCGTTATCAGCGAAGCGCTCTAACCGCCTGAGCTATGCGCCCTTCCGGCCCTGTTCGGGCCGAGACAAAACTTTACCGCACACATTCCCAAAATCCCAAATCGGCGGGTCTTTGGCATGTTCAGACCCGCCGATTCAAGGAATTTTAGTGGTTTTTGTGCTTGCTAGTCATCGGTCAATGTGACGCCGATGCCGCCCACCAGGGTGGCCGAGATGTTGTACAGGAACGCGGACAGCACCGAAAGGGTTGTCAGCAGCAAGACATTAACCACGGCAACGATCGTTGAGAACGACGCCACCTGGCCCAGGGACACAATCGTCAAGAGGTCAATGGGCGTGCCACCCTCTTTGCCCTGGATGTCATTGATGAAGGAGTTGACCGTGTCAAAGAGTCCAATCGTGTCCAGCACCGTCCACAGCACAATGGAAGCCACAACCGTGACAATTCCCAGGGCCACTGACAGCAGGAACGCCATCTTCAAAACTGACCAGGGCTCAACCTTGCTCACCAACAGGCGTGCACGGCGGGCCTTTGCTTTGGGTGCCGGCTTCACCAGCGCCGGCGCAGTTTTAGGTGCAGGCTTGGGCGCTGGACGCTTTGGCGCAGCATTGGTGGTAGTCACCGGAGCGCCGCCGGGACGCGCAGGAGGGCGCGCCGGAGCGCCTACCCTCGGGGCGGAGCCAGGCCGCGGAATCGGGTTGTTGGCGCTCAATCGGTACCTCCAGTTGTTCCGTCTTCGTCACTTAACGGTACTTCATCAAGCTGCGAGCTTCCTTCGAGAGCGCCGTCCGGCGCTCCTTCAAGGGCATCAGTTTGTACTGACTCATCCTCGTCTTCCAGACCACGCTCGCTGTTTCGGGCAACCTCAATGATGCGGTCATTCTTGTCCGGCTTGGCAAAGATTACACCCATGGTGTCCCGACCCTTGGCAGGTACTTCCGAGACGTTGGAGCGCACTACCTTGCCGCCGCTCATGACCACCAAAACTTCGTCGTCCTCCCGGACAATCAAGGCTCCAACCAGGTCGCCGCGGTCATCTGCGAGTTTCGCAACCTTGATGCCCAAGCCGCCCCGGCCCTGCAGGCGGTATTCACTGACGGCAGTGCGCTTGGCATAGCCGCCCTCCGTGACAATAAACACAAAAGAGTCTTCGGTGACCACGTCAGCGGCGAGAAGCTCATCAAAGTCACGGAACTTCATGCCCGTGACACCCGATGTTGCCCTGCCCATGGGGCGTAGGGCCTCATTGGTGGCCGTAAACCTGATGGATTGGCCCTTGCGGGAGACCAGCAGCAGATCGTCGGTGTCCGAGACGAGCTGGGCGGAGACGAGTTCGTCACCGTCACGCAGGTTGATGGCAATGACACCGGCCGAACGGTTGGTGTCGTAGTCCGCCAGGGACGTCTTCTTGACCAGGCCGTTCTTGGTGGCCAGCACCAGGTAAGGGGACTGCTGGTAGTCCTTGAGCTCCATGACCTGGGCGATTTTCTCGTCAGGCTGGAAGGCCAAGAGGTTCGCCACGTGCTGGCCCTTGGCATCGCGGCCGGCCTCAGCCAGTTCATACGCCTTGGCCCGGTATACGCGGCCCAGGTTGGTGAAGAAGAGCAGCCAGTGGTGGGTGGTGGTGACGAAGAAGTGCTCGACGACGTCGTCACCCCTCAGCGCTGCGCCCTTGACTCCCTTGCCGCCACGGTGCTGGGAGCGGTAGTTGTCGCTGCGTGTGCGCTTGACGTAGCCGCCACGGGTGATGGTGACAACCATTTCCTCTTCGGGAATAAGGTCTTCCATGCTCATGTTGGGGTCGTAACCCATCATGATTTCGGTGCGGCGGTCATCACCAAAACGGGCAGTGATCTCGGCGAGCTCATCGCTGACGATGCCACGCTGAATTTCAGGATCGGCCAGGATCCGGTTGAACTCGGTGATCATGCCCTCGAGCACGTTGTGGCGGTCAGTGATCTTTTGGTGTTCCAAGGCAGCCAAACGGCGCAACTGCATGTCCAAAATGGCCTTGGCCTGGATCTCGTCAATGTCCAGCAGCTGGATCAAGCCGTCGCGGGCTTCCTCCGTGGTGGTGGAGCGCCGGATCAAGGCAATGACCTCGTCAAGGGCGTCAAGCGCCTTCAACAATGCGCGCTGAATGTGCGCTTCTTCCTCTGCCTTGCGCAGGCGGAACCTGGTGCGGCGGACAATGACGTCCATCTGGTGGGTTACCCAGTGGCGGATAAAGGCGTCCAGGGGCAGAGTGCGGGGGACGCCGTCAACAATAGCCAACATGTTGGCGCTGAAGTTTTCCTGCAGCTGCGTGTGCTTGTACAGGTTGTTCAACACAACCTTTGCCACGGCGTCGCGCTTAAGCACCACAACCAGGCGCTGGCCCGTGCGTCCTGAAGTCTCGTCGCGGAGGTCGGCGATGCCGGAAATCTTGCCGTCCTTGACCAGATCAGCGATCTTGATGGCCAAATTGTCAGGGTTGGCCTGGAACGGCAGTTCGGTTACCACCAGGCAGGTGCGGCCCTGGATTTCCTCAACGTTGACAACGGCTCGCATGGTGATGGAACCACGGCCTGTCCTGTAAGCATCCTCGATGCCCTTGCGGCCCAGAATCTGGGCGCCTGTGGGGAAGTCGGGACCCTTGACGCGCTCAATGAGTGCTTCCAGGAGTTCTTCGCGTCCCACATTCGGGTTGGCCAGGTACCACTGGACGCCCTCGGCAACTTCGCGGAGGTTGTGCGGGGGAATATTGGTGGCCATGCCAACGGCAATGCCCGAGGAGCCGTTGACCAAAAGGTTCGGGAACCTTGAAGGCAAAATGGTGGGTTCTTGGTTCTTGCCATCATAGTTGTCTTGGAAATCGACGGTTTCCTCGTCGATGTCCCTGACCATTTCCATCGCGATCGGTGCCATTTTCGTTTCGGTGTAACGAGGCGCAGCAGCGCCGTCATTGCCCGGTGAGCCAAAGTTGCCCTGTCCCAGTGCCAACGGGTAGCGCATGGTCCAGTCCTGGATCAGGCGCACCAAGGCATCATAAATGGAGCTGTCGCCGTGGGGGTGGTACTGGCCCATGACCTCACCAACAACGCGTGCACACTTGTTGAACGAGCGTTCCGGGCGGTATCCGCCGTCGAACATGGCGTACAGCACGCGGCGGTGCACAGGCTTGAGCCCGTCACGGACGTCAGGGAGCGCACGACCCACAATGACTGCCATGGCGTAGTCAAGGTACGAGCGCTTCATCTCCTCCTGGAGATCAATCTGCTCAATCTTGTCGTGCATTACATTGCCTTCAAGGACGTCATCTCCCGTGGCATCCACGGAGTTTTCGTCAGGATTCTGAGGTGTTTCGTCACTCATGATTCTTTATATTCCATTCCCAATATATGTCTGATTCGCACTATAACTAGGGGGCCATACCTTGCCCTGGCTAGATGTCGAGGAACCTTACGTCCTTGGCGTTTTGCTGAATAAAGTTACGTCTTGATTCAACGTCTTCGCCCATAAGGGTGGAGAAAACCGTGTCCACTTCGGCTGCGTCTTCCATGGTGACCTGCAACAAGGTGCGGTGTTCCGGGTCCATGGTGGTGTCCCACAGTTCCGTGTAGTCCATTTCACCGAGACCCTTGTAGCGCTGGATGCCGTTGTCCTTGGGGATGCGGCGCCCCGCAGCAGCTCCGGCAGCCAATGCCGCGTCCCGTTCCTTGTCACTGAAGACGTAGTCGTGGGGCGCGTTGGACCACTTGATCCGGTACAGCGGCGGCTGGGCAAGGTACACGTAGCCGCTTTCAATCAGCGGACGCATGTAGCGGAACAGCAAAGTCAACAACAATGTGGTGATGTGCTGGCCGTCAACATCGGCATCAGCCATCAAAACAATCTTGTGATAGCGGGCCTTGTCCACGTCAAAGTCTTCACCAATGCCGGCGCCGAAGGCTGTGATCATGGCCTGGACTTCGGTATTGCCCAAGGCACGGTCGAGGCGTGCACGCTCAACGTTCAGGATCTTGCCGCGCAACGGCAGGATGGCCTGCGTGGTTGGGTTCCGCCCGCGCACCGCCGAACCACCGGCGGAGTCACCCTCCACAATGTAAATCTCCGACAGTGCAGGATCCTTGGACTGGCAGTCCTTGAGCTTGCCCGGCATGCCTCCGGACTCCAACAAGCCCTTACGGCGGGTGTTTTCGCGGGCCTTGCGGGCAGCAAGACGGGCTTGCGAGGCCTGGATGGACTTGCGAATGATGTCCTTGGCGGGCCCGGGGTTGCGCTCAAGCCAGTCACCTAGACCATCGGTGACAACGCGCTGAACAAAGCCCTTGACCTCGGAATTGCCAAGCTTGGTCTTGGTCTGGCCCTCAAACTGGGGTTCGGAGAGCTTCACCGAGATGACGGCCGTAAGGCCTTCACGGATGTCGTCCCCTGTGAGGTTTTCATCCTTTTCCCTGAAGATCTTTTTCTCGCGGGCATACCGGTTGATCAGCGACGTCATGGCGGCACGGAAACCCTCTTCGTGGGTTCCACCCTCATGGGTGTTGATCGTGTTGGCGTACGTGTGCACGCTCTCCGAATAGGCGGTGGTCCATTGCAAGGCAAGTTCCACGGCCATGCTGCGGGAGGCATCCTCGGTTTCAAAGGCAATGACATCCTCGTGGATGACGTCGACCTTTTTGGAGGAGTTCAGGTGCTTGACGTAGTCAAGCAGACCGTCCTTGTATTGGTAGACGACCTCGCGCTTGCCTGTGGTGATGTCCTTACCCTCGGGAATGGCGTCAAGATCGGGGTCTTCGTCATTGACGTCCTTGCTGGGGCGCTCGTCGGTGAGCGTGATCTTCAGGCCCTTGTTAAGGAACGCCATCTGCTGGAAGCGTGCACGAAGGGTCTCAAAATCAAACTCAATTGATTCAAAGATCTCCGGGTCAGGATAAAACGTCTGCGTGGTTCCGGTTTCGGTGGTGACTTCACCCTTGACGAGCGTGCCCTGGGGCTTGCCGCCGTCGGCAAAGCTCATCCGCCAGACAAATCCCTTGCGCCGAACTTCGGTATCAACCCTCCGGGAAAGAGCATTAACCACTGAAATGCCCACGCCGTGGAGACCACCCGAAACGGCGTAGCCGCTACCACCGAATTTTCCACCTGCGTGCAGGATGGTCATGACCACTTCAACCGTGGGCTTGCCCTCGGTGGGGTGGATGTCAACCGGAATGCCACGGCCGTTGTCCACCACTTTAACGCCACCGCTGGCTGTCAGGGTGACTTCAATGTGGTCACAGTAACCGGCCAGGGCCTCATCAACAGAGTTGTCCACCACTTCGTAGACCAAGTGGTGCAAACCGCGCAGGCCAGTGGAACCGATGTACATGCCAGGACGTTTGCGGACGGCTTCCAAGCCCTCCAGCACGGTGATGTCACTGGCGTCATAGTGACTGGTGTCTGCCGGATTTTCGGCTACTGCAACCTCACTTGGCTGCGTGTTTTCCGACTCTGGATTCACGGCACTATCCGAATTGTTCGTCGTCACAGGCGCGTTCGACCCCTCTTATTGTTCAGCTCGATTGCCAACGTTGGGACGGGGCACGACGCTCACTTGCCCGTGCATCGAGTCCTCGTTGAAGGCAGATAAATACCGCTCTCAACGAAACCCAAAAGAGCCACAGCGCCGCGGAGAGACGGTTATGGTCCAATTCTACCTTGAGACTGGTGTAGATGCGCCCCCAACGTGCCCTAGCTGGGCAGAAAAGCGCCTCAGGACGCAATTGTTATTCCATCTTTAAGGGGAAGTACGCCTTAAGGGGTTTGAATCGTCCTACAGTGGTCTGGCCAGCTCCGTTTTTGTTGGGCTGCCGCAGCCGGATCTACCCGTAAGTGTCCCGCGGGCCGCGGCCCTTCACATTGCGGAAACCCTTGCGCCAGCTTGGTGCGGCAGGGCCGAGCACCAGAATTTTTGTCACCACGCCACGGCCCAGGTCGGCATCAAATTTGGCCAGCAGCGACGACGAGAGCAAACGCAGCTGGGTGGCCCAACTGGTGGAATCGCATCTGACGTGCAGGGTTGTTTCCTCAAAACTCTCCGGTTGGCAGTGGGCTGCAATTTCCGGCCCCACCAAGGTGTCCCACTGTGCCATGACCGAGCCAACGGCCAGCGGGGAACTCCAGCCACGGTCCGACACCAGCCGGCTCACAACATTGCCCAGTCCCAAAGGATCCCTGCCGCCGCCATATTTGGCATCGAGAAATGGCTGCCGTTTGGTCTTGGGGGTGGCCTTCTCGCCCAACCTGCTTCTGGGAATCCGCAATTCGCCGCGGCTTTTGGCGATGGTGCGCATCCGGTTCAGCGCTGCCTGGGCCGCATCAACTTCCGTGACGTGGTCAGTGGCTGCCGCGAGTTTGCTGCGTTTTTTCCCTGTGGGGTCGCTGCTTGAAGGGCCGTCCGAAGTCTCACTCATGGGTAACCACTCCACCCGGAATGACCTGGACCTTGGAGCCGGACAGTTCCTTGGGAATGTCCTGCGCCACGGCGGCTGTCACCAGCACCTGCTCGGCAGAGGCAACCATCACGGCCAGCTTCCGGCGCCTTTGGGCGTCGAGTTCAGCAAAAACATCATCCAGAATCAGAATGGGCTGGTTTCCGGCCACGTGTTTGTCTTCATCAAGTACATGGAAAGAAGCAAGCCTCAGTGCCAGGGCAATGGACCATGATTCCCCGTGCGATGCATACCCCCGGGCCGGGGCCTGTCCCAGCAGCAGGTCCAACTCGTCCCGGTGGGGTCCCACCAACGACATTCCGCGGTCCAACTCACGAGATCTGGATCTCAGCAGCTCGGCACCATACAACTGCGCCAGTTCATTCACGCCCAAGAGCGAAAGGTCCACGCCGTCTGCGGGATCCGGGCTGCCAGGCTCGGCGAAAGTGTCGGGGGAGGCGCCGTCGTGCGCGGCAGAATTAGCCAAACTGCTGATGTAGTTGGCTCGCAAGAGTTTGGACCCGTCCGTCAGCTGGGCATAGGCCTCCGACAGGTGGGGGCGCAGCCGGTTGAGCAAATCCAGCCTGGCCGCCAACAAATTTGCGGCAACAGCGGCCAGATGCTGATCCCACACGTCCAAGGTGGCCAGCTGCACTTCCGGGACACCCGAACGGGAAAAATGGGCTGCCCGCGCGGATTTCAACAGGGCATTGCGCTGTTTGAGCACCCTGTCATAGTCGCTGCGCGTGGCAGCATGCCTGGGCATCAGGACCACCAACAAATCATCCAAAAAACGACGCCGGTTCCCAGGGTCACCCTTGACAAGGGCCAAGTCCTCCGGTGCGAACAAAACTGTTCGGCAGATGCCCAAAATGTCCCGGGACCTGATGGGGTTGGCCCGATTGATCCGCGCACGATTGGCCCGTGAGGCGTTGATTTCAACCTCAACCATGACCTTTTGTTCCGCACGCACCAGCTGGGCCCGGACCAGGGCCCGCTCAGTGCCGAAGCGAAGGAGGGGCCCATCCTGGCTCACTCGGTGCGAAGAAAGGGTTGAAAGATAGCCAATCGCTTCCACCAGATTGGTTTTGCCCAATCCGTTGGAGCCAACAAGCACTGTCACGCCGGGTTCAAGCGTCAGGTCTACCTGGGCATAACTGCGGAAATCGGTGAGGGAAAGATGTTCAAGATACATTGAGCTGAGATTTATCCACTGTTAGGAACCCGCAGGTTTTGTGGCGTGTCCACCAAATTGGTGGCGCAGGGCCGAGACCATTTTCATGGCAGGAGAGTTGTCTTCCCGCGAGGAGAAGCGGGCAAAAAGCGCAGCCGTGATGGCCGGTGCCGGAACCGCGTTGGCAATGGCTTCCTCAACGGTCCACCGTCCTTCCCCGGAATCTTCAACATAGTCATCAATGGATTCCAGGCCCGGATCCTCATCCAGGGCCTTCACCATGAGATCCAGCAGCCAGGAACGCACCACAGTGCCCTTTTGCCATGCCCGGAACGTGCCCGGCAAGTCCTCGATGATTTCCTTTTTCGCCAGCAGCTCGTAACCTTCGGCATAAGCCTGCATCAAGCCATACTCGATGCCGTTGTGAACCATCTTGGCGTAGTGGCCGGCGCCAATGTCGCCAACGTGGACAAAACTGTCGGCCCGTTCGCCTTCGGGGCGGAGCACATCCAGGACCGGCAGTGCCCGGGCAATATTTTCCTTGGACCCGCCGGCCATGAGGCCGTAGCCGTTTTCCAGGCCCCATACGCCGCCGGACACACCAACATCCATGAACCCGATGTTCTTTTCAGCGAGCATGGCGCCGTGCTTTTGGTCCTCGGTGAAACGTGAGTTTCCGCCGTCGACCAGCAAATCCCCGGCTTCCAGCAGTTGGGAAAGTTCCGTGATGACGGACGAGGTGATGTCCCCCGAAGGCACCATGACCCAAATGAGCCTGGGCGCAGGAACAGCAGCCACCAACTCAGCCATGGAGGCTGTGTCAGTGACTGCCGGATTCCTGTCAAATCCTGTCACCTCAATCTGCGCTGCACGCAAGCGGGCCCTCATGTTGAAGCCCATTTTTCCTAGTCCAACAAGTCCAATGTGCACGAGCGTGATCCTCTTTTCGTGGTTTGGCAACTCATGGTGCAGCAGCGATGGCGGGTGTTACTGGTTGGGCAACCTCACCGGCATGACCAGGTAGCGGTATTCATCACGACGTTCACCGTCAATGTCATCCTGGGCACTGAGCATGGCCGGCTTGGGTGCAGAGGTGAAGGAAAACCTGACGAACTTGCTGTCAAAGGCGCTCAAGCCCTCGCTGAGGTAGTGGGGGTTGAACGCAACTGTGATGTCTTCGCCCACCAGTGTGGCTTCAAGGTTTTCCGAGGCCTGCGCATCCTCGCCGGTGCCGGCATCAAGGGTCAGCTGGCCGTCGGTGAAAATCAACCTGACAGGCGTGTTGCGCTCGGCAACCAGGGAAACCCGGCGCACAGCCTCTGCCAGTGCATGGGTTTCCACTGTCGCGTGGATGGGTGTGTCACTGGGGAACAGCGAACGGATTTTGGGGTAGTCACCGTCAACCAGCAATGACGTGGTGCGGCGTCCGCCACTCTCGAAACCTATAAGTTCACTGTTCTGCGACAGGGCAATGTTGATGTTTCCCGAGCTGCCCAAGGTCTTGGCCACTTCGCTCAGGGTCTTGGCTTTAACCAAGGCGCCTGTTGAGATGTTGGGGGAGCTGGGGTTCCAGCGAATCTCACGCAACGCCAGGCGGTACCTGTCAGTTGCCAGCAAGGTGATCAGGTCACCTTCGATCTCCATTTTCACGCCGGTGAGAATGGGCAGGGTGTCGTCCTTGCTTGAGGCAATGATGACCTGGGAAACGGCCTGGGCGAATGCTTCGCCGTCAACGGTTCCACTGACTTCAGGCAGCGCCGGCAATTCCGGGTAGTCGCTCACTGGCATGGTGGCCAAGTGGAAGCGGCTGCTGCGGCAGGTCAAGGTGACTTTGTTGCCGTCTGTTTCAACGTCAACAGGTGCAGCCGGCAGGCTGCGGCAAATGTCGGCCAGCAACCGTCCAGAAACCAGGATGGTTCCTTCTTCAGAAATGTCCGCAGGGATCTGCAAGCGAGCTGAAATTTCGTAGTCAAAGCTGGCCAGGCTCAGCGTTCCGGCTTCGGCTTTGAGCAAAAGCCCTGACAGCACTGGAACTGGTGGACGTGGTGACAAGGAGCGTGCGGCCCAGCTGACTGCTTCGGTCAGAACATCCCGTTCGACTCGGAACTTCACGGAAGGGTGCCGCCTTTCATGGTGCGAAAAATTTTGGTGAAACGTTCTTGGCCCCAGCACTGCGAAACGGGCTGGGACCAACGGTGGAATTACATACTTTCCAACAGCTTAGCCCCTTGATGGGCCCATGAGGGCATTGGACTTTCCCTCAACGAGGGTGCTGGCCGGGGCAAAGGTAAATGTTGTTTGAAACGAATGATTCTTGTAGTTAGAAGTGTTAATAAGTCCTGTGGATACTGTGGATAACCTCCCCTGACCACGCCGTCTAGACGATGTTGCCTGTGCACAGCTTGTGAGGCCCCGCTGCTTTGAGCTGTGGGCGGCGGTGGAGAACTTTTTGGGCCGATTTAATGATCCACAGCCCTGCCGGTAGTTATCCGCAGGGAGAGAGCGGTTGTGCACTTAACCATCCACAGGGTTATCCACAGCTGTTAATTTTAAGATTTTTTTCTCCGCTACGCGGATTAACCTTCTCGCTGCTGCTGTTTGATCTTGTTTGTGAGTTCAGTGACCTGGTTGTAGATGGCGCGGCGTTCGGCCATCAGTTCCCGGATCTTCCTGTCAGCGTGGATCACTGTTGTGTGGTCGCGGCCACCGAATTCCTGGCCGATTTTGGGAAGTGACATGTCAGTCAGTTCCCTGCAGAGGTACATGGCGATCTGGCGGGCGGTCACCAAGGAGCGGGTCCGGGACTTGCTGCAAAGCTCTTCCAGGGAAATGTTGAAGTAGGCAGCTGTCTGTCCCAGGATTGCCGCGGAGGTGACTTCCTGTGCTCCGTCGTCAGTAATCAGGTCCTTGAGAACCAGCTCGGCCAAGCCAACATCCACCGGCTGGCGGTTGAGGCTGGCAAAGGCAGTCACACGAATCAGGGCGCCTTCAAGCTCACGAATATTGGTGGAGATCTTCGAGGCAATGTATTCCAGGGCGTCGTCGGGGGCGGAAAGGCCTTCACCGATGGCCTTTTTGCGCAGGATTGCAATGCGGGTTTCCAGTTCAGGCGGCTGAACATCGGTCAGGAGGCCCCACTCGAAACGTGAACGCATCCGTTCCTCGAAGCCCTGCAAACGCTTGGGGGGAAGATCCGAGGTGATCACAACTTGCTTGTTGTGGTTATGAAGGGCGTTAAAGGTGTGGAAGAACTCTTCCTGGGTGGCATCCTTGTTGGCCAAAAACTGAATGTCGTCGATCAGCAGGATGTCCACATTGCGGTAAAGCTGCTTGAAACTTGCACCTTCGTCATCGCGAATTGAGTTGATGAAGTCATTGGTGAACTCTTCAGAGTTGACGTAGCGGACCCGAATACCCGTGTAGAGCCGGCGTGCATAGTGGCCAATGGCGTGCAAAAGGTGGGTTTTGCCCAACCCGGAATCACCGTAGATGAACAACGGGTTGTATGCCTTGGCCGGAGCCTCAGCAACCGCAACAGCCGCAGCGTGGGCGAAACGGTTTGAGGAACCAATAACGAAGGAATCAAACACATACTTCGGGTTGAGCCGCCCGAATTCCTGGGACGTGCTGGGCAGCGTCGGTGCAGGCTTGGAGACATGTTCGGTTCGGTCGGTGTGTGTGGGTCGTTCCGTGCGAACGGCAACCGGGGCCGCAGCTGGCTCTTCTTCCTTGACCGGGGGCACCAGATCTGCGTTGACGCTGAAGGCGCAGCTGATTTCTTCGGAAAAGACCTGAGCCAGGGCATCGCTGAGAGCGGTGCTGAGCTGAGTTTGCAGAACCTCGCGGGTTAGTTCGTTGGGAACCGCCACCAGCAAGGTGTTCCCAATCAAACCCTGGGGCTGGGTTAGGACTACAAAACCACGTTGGCGCGGCGAAACGCGTTCGTCTTGCTCAAGAATCCGTATGACACGCCGCCAGGAACTACCAACGTCATTGATGTCCTCAGTGCTCATTGGCAATTCCACCCTTACTACCGGTCGGTGAACCGGAATATTTATTGACTACGCGCGCACTGCACGTGACTTCCATTACACATCTCAAAGCTCTGGCCAGGATGTGTAAGCAGCTGTTAAATCGCGGTAATCCACAGAGTTATGCACATCCGTGGATAACTTTCTACTGGCCTAGCCTAAGGGATGCATACGCCAGAAGATAGCGGGGCAAAGTGCTTGTGGATAAATGTCACAGCAGGGCGTCTCCAACGGCACAGTCCACAGTGATTGTCCACGGGGTTATGCACAGCTGTGGATGGAGGTTGTGGGAATGGGTTAAGGTGGCATATTGACGGATCCGGCCGGGCAAAGTGCTCCCGGCAGCCGGGCTATGGCAAACGCTGGTTTGACTGCCGGGGCTTAAATGACCTAACGTTGTGAAGTCCCATGTGTCTGCTTTGCGCTCTTGCGTGTGCCCCTTGTAACTGAGGGGCGAATGAGCAGGCATCCATATACTTAGCGTCGACCCCTTTCTTACCTGTTAGCTACGGGCAAGGCGCATCTTTGATTGTCTTGGAGTAACTACCGTGAGCAAGCGGACTTTTCAGCCGAACAACCGCCGTCGTGCCAAGAAGCACGGCTTCCGCCTTCGTATGCGCACCCGCGCCGGCCGCGCCATTTTGGCAGCCCGCCGCACCAAGGGTCGCGTAGAGCTGTCGGCCTAAACAATAACTGCTTGACGATTCGTCGGGCCTTAGTGAAGTAGCGGTTGATCGCAGGGTGCTAGCCACCAAGAATAGAATGCGGACTTCCGCCAACTTCTCACATACTGTACGTTCCGGCGTCCGCAATGGACGCCGGAACTTAGTGTTATATATGGTGTCCACTTCTTCGGATGCGCCCAGCCAAGTTGGGTTCATCGTGGCGAAGACTGTTGGGAACGCTGTGACCCGCAATCTCGTTAAACGGAGACTGAGGGAAATTGTCGTCGAGACAATTAGGCAGCATCCCCAGGGAGTCAATGTGGTGGTGAGGGCCCTGCCCGTATCCGCCAATGCCTCCTTCAGTGACCTTGTCAAGGACTACCGCAAGGCAGTTTTAACTGTTTTCCCCCGCTTGCGGGAAAAAACGGAAGATTCAGCCGGGCTGGCACCAACACCGGCAGTGGACAAAGGCTGACGTGTCTAAAGGAGAAGATGTGTTGTGACCCCGTCACCAACTGAACATCGCGCGCCCAGGCCTCTGGCCGCCGTCGGACGTTTCGTTTGGCATCTTCCCCGCAATATTCTTATCATCGTTTTAGAACTGTACCGGCGCGTCGTCTCACCCACTTATGGGCAGGTGTGCCGGTTTTTTCCGTCATGTTCGGCTTATGCTTTGGAAGCCGTGACTGTTCACGGTGCAGTCAAGGGTGGTTGGTTTGCTGCGCGCCGGATTGTGCGGTGCCACCCTTGGAACTCTGGCGGCCTTGACCCTGTTCCTTCACCGGCCAATGTTGATTGGGATGACCCTTCCACGGTGCCCATGATTGTCCAGCTGAACCACCCGCATGTTTTTCTGGCCAAGCAACAGGAAACACAAGGCCGCAACGCGGCTCGAGGAGATTAGAAAAGAAAAATGGGCTTCTTCGATACAATTCTGTTCCCCTTCAAGTGGCTTGTGTCATGGATCATGGTGCAGTTCCATGATGGCTTGACCTTCCTTGGGATGGATGCTGCCTCCGGTATCACGTGGACGCTGTCCATCATCGGTTTGGTATTGGTCATCCGTGCCGCGTTGATTCCTGTGTTCGTCAAGCAGATCAAGGCCCAGCGCGGCATGCAGGCGCTGCAGCCGGACATGAAGAAGCTTCAGGCCAAGTACAAGGGCAAGACTGACCAGCTGTCCCGCCAGGCCATGGGCCAGGAGCAGATGGCCTTGTACAAGGAACACGGCACCAACCCGTTCTCCGCGTGCCTGCCCATGTTGATTCAGATGCCGTTCTTCTTCTCCCTGTTCCAGGTGCTTTCCGGTGTGGCCAAAGCCAATGCTGAAAGCAAGGGCATCGGCGCCATGACCCACGACCAGGTGGTTCAGTTTGACCAGGCGACCATTTTTGGCGCCCCGCTGTCCGCGGCCTTCCTGCCGCAGCTCCAAGGTGGAGACCTCAACGTCTCAGTTGTTGTTCTCTCAATCGTCATGATTCTGGCCATGATTGCGTCGCAGTTCATCACGCAGAAGCAGATCATGTCCAAGAACATGTCTGAAGAAGCCATGCAGGGCCCCTTCATGAAACAGCAGAAGATGATGCTGTACGTACTGCCGCTGGTCTTCGGCATTGGTGGCGTGAACTTCCCCATTGGTGTCTTGATCTACTGGACCACCACCAACATTTGGACCATGGGTCAGCAGTTCTTCGTCATCCGACGCATGCCCACTCCCGGCTCACCTGCCTACAAGGAGTACCAGAAGCGCCGCGAAGCCAAGGGCTTGCCGCTGTTGGGTGCTTCGAAGAAGAAGGTCGAAGAAGTTGTTGAAGAGATTCCTGACCCCAAGGGCCAGCGCAGCCAGCCACAACGCAAGAACAGGAAGAAGAAATAATGCCTGAAGAAACGCAACTTGCCACTGAAGTCACTGAAGTCACTGAAGTCACTGAAGAGGCAACAGCCCCCGAGGGCACCGGTGCAAGCCGCCTGGAAGAAGAAGGCGACATTGCCGCCGACTATCTCGAAGAGCTTCTGGACATTGCCGATATCGATGGCGATATTGACATTGAGGTCCGCAACGGGCGCACCTACATTTCCATCGTCACGGATGAAGAGACCGATTCACTTGCCAACCTTGTTGGCGAGGGCGGCGAAGTGCTCGATGCCCTGCAGGAACTGACGCGTTTGAGCGTCCTCTCAGCCACGGAAAACCGCTCACGGCTGGTTCTGGACATCTCCGGCTACCGGGACCGCAGGAACGTGGAATTGGCCAAGATTGCAAGCGAGGCGGCAGCACAGATTCAGGCTGGCAGCGCCCCTGTTGCGCTGGAGCCCATGGGTGCCTACGAACGCAAGATCGTGCACGACGCCATTGCCGAATTGGGTCTGGAATCCGAATCAGAGGGTGAAGGCGCCAAGCGCCACATCGTGGTGTCAGCCGCCGAATAAGGCGTGCTGGATTTGAAGTTTACAAATGGTCCCGTCCACTGCCCAGGCAGTGGGCGGGACCAAAGTTAAGAGGACACAAATAGTGGTGGAACTTACTGCACTAGAAGCCGTCGCAGCGGAACGCATCTTTGGCGATCGTCTGGATCTGGCCAAGCGCTACGTGGAGCACCTGGCAACATCGGGAATTGAGCGCGGGCTGATTGGTCCGCGTGAAGTGCCCCGCTTGTGGAGCCGGCACGTGTTGAACTGTGCCGTCGTGGCAGAACTGATCGCCGACGGCGCCAAGGTTGCCGATGTGGGCAGCGGAGCGGGCCTGCCAGGACTGTGTTTGGCCATTGCCCGGCCCGACCTGTACCTGACGCTCATTGAGCCGTTGGAACGCCGGGTGGTCTGGCTTGAGGAAGTCGTCATGGACTTGGGCCTGGACAACGTGGAAATTGTGCGATCGCGCGCTGAAGCTGCCATTGGAAAAGTCGAATGTTCAGTTGTCACGGCACGGGCAGTCTCAGCACTGGACACTCTGGCTCCGCTGACCATCCCGCTCCTGGGCGGTGAAGGTGAACTCCTGGCCATCAAGGGCCGCAGCGCAGAAGAAGAAATAACCAAGGCAGCCAAGACGCTTAAGAAGCTTGGCGGCTACCAGACGGAAGTGTTGGTCGCCGGCCAGGATGTATTGGAAGAACCCACCACTGTGGTTCGTGTCAAGGTGAAGCGGCGCTGATCCACACTCGTGTGGGTTGGAACCGATAGGCTAGAGGCTGGCAACCATTGCCTGAGGAAAGTGAGAGTGTCAGCGTGACCAGTAGCGAAGCAGCTTCGCAACGGATCCCCCCGTTCATGACGTTGGGGTCGGCACGTTCAAATGCCACTAATCAACCGAAACTAGTTGATTATTCACATGTGGGCACCAAAGTGGATGTTTCACGTGAAACGGACACCATTGCCGCCATTCAACTGAGCAATGATTTTGACGACAGTAGCCCCATCGCGAACCAGTTGGTTAGCGAGACCAGGCGACGCGAACGGCTCCTGGGGCGCAAATTGCCGCGCCCATCCCGCACCCGCATTCTGACAGTCGCCAATCAAAAGGGCGGCGTTGGCAAGACGACGACAACAGTGAATGTTGCTGCGGCCTTGGCCTCTGCAGGCCTGCAGGTCCTGGTCATTGACATTGACCCTCAAGGCAATGCTTCCACGGCATTGGGTGTACCCCACCATGCTGACGTTGACAGTATCTACGACGTGTTGATCAACGACGTGCCCATGTCTGAAGTCATTGCGGAATGTCCCGACATTGCAAACCTGTATTGCGCCCCGGCCACCATTCACCTTGCCGGTGCGGAGATTGAACTGGTATCCCTGGTTGCGCGTGAGCAGCGTTTGCGCCGCGCAATTGATGAATATGTAAAGTTCCGTGCGGCCCAGGGCCTGCAGCGCCTCGATTTCATCTTCATTGACTGCCCGCCGAGCCTGGGTCTCCTGACCGTCAACGCTTTCTGCGCCGCCAACGAGGTCATGATCCCGATCCAGTGTGAGTACTATGCGCTTGAGGGATTGAGCCAGCTTTTGAAGAACATTGAGATGATTCAAAAGCACCTCAATTCAGATCTGGTGGTTTCAACCATCTTGCTGACCATGTATGACGGTCGCACGAACTTGGCAGCCCATGTGGCGGCCGATGTTCGCGAACACTTCCCGAAACAGGTTTTGCGGGCGCTCATTCCGCGTTCTGTCAGAATTTCTGAAGCTCCCAGCTACCAACAGACCGTTATGACGTACGATCCGTCGTCAACTGGGGCGCTGTCGTATCTTGAAGCAGCTGCAGAGCTGGCGGAACGTTCCTTAGAATAGTGTGTCCCGCAACTGCAAACTGTGCAGATTACAATGAATTTCAACAGACCCCACTTTTTGGGGCTCATTCAACGGAGGAAGTCTCAATGACTGACAAGCGCAGGGGTCTTGGTCGTGGTTTGGGTGCCTTGATACCAAACTCTTCTGGTGATGAGAGCGGATCCATGCTGCCTACGCGGCCAGTAGACTTGTTCTTCCCTGAGCCCAAGGGGCGCAAGCCTGTTGCTGCTCCGGTGCGTAGCGCCAGGAAGCCAGTCGTTGAAGCGGTGGAACTCGTGGAAGTCCCTGGTGCACGCTTTATGGATCTGCCAGTTGGCCAGATTCACCCGAACCGCAAGCAGCCCAGAACCGTCTTCGATGAAGACGACATGGCGGAGCTTGTGCACTCGGTGCGCGAAATTGGCGTTCTTCAGCCAATTGTTGTCCGCGAGTCCAGCGAAGTGGGCGATCAGCCGTATGAATTGGTCATGGGTGAACGCCGTTGGCGTGCCAGTCAGGCTGCCGGCTTGGAGACCATCCCTGTTATTGTTCGGGACACCAGCGACGACAACCTCCTCCGTGATGCGTTGTTGGAGAACCTGCACCGCAGCCAACTTAATCCTTTGGAAGAAGCGGCCGCGTACCAGCAGTTGCTGGAAGACTTTGGCACCACCCATGAACAGTTGGCTGACCGGATTGGGCGTTCACGCCCGCAGGTTTCCAACACGCTTCGGCTCCTGAAGCTTCCTCCGGTGGTGCAACGCAGGGTGGCGGCCGGCGTATTGTCAGCTGGTCACGCACGCGCTTTGCTTGCACTGCCCGAAGCTGCAGCCATGGAGCAGTTGGCTCAGAAGATTGTCGCCGAAGGCATGTCCGTCAGGGCCACGGAGGAAGCTGTACAGCTTTACCAGGCGCCGTTGAATGGACAGAAGCCGGCCGCGAAAACACCAAGCCCTCGCCACGAACGTTTGGATTTCCTGGCCAGCTCGCTGGCGGACCGCCTCGACACCAGTGTCAAAATTTCACTTGGCGCTCGAAAAGGGAAAGTAAGCATCGAGTTCGCTTCAGTTGAGGACCTCAACAGAATCATGGATGTCTTGAGTCCTGGCGGAAACTAGTTCGCATGTCTGACCAACGGCAGTGTTCCACGTGAAACACTGCCGTTAGCCGGTTAATGGCGGTTCTCCAGGATTGATTCTAAGCCTTCATTTTTCGAACGCCCCATACGAAGACTGGACAGCTGGTGGGCCATTACTGGCACCTCGTGAGTGTTTCACGTGGAACAAGTGATTCATCCGGGTGTTGGTGCTTGTGCTGAATTTGATAGTCAACAATTGAATGAAGATCACTTTAGGTTGATATAGCGAATTGTCATCCGTTTTCATGGTAGACGCTTGGGCCTATGGTTGGCACCCTGCATCAGGCGCGGGCCATCCGTTGAACTGAGTCAATCGTGGTCCAGTCCCTTAAGTCGGATTCGCAGCCTGTCGGGAGAGGGTGCGCCTAGCTCTCGGCGGCAACCGTCCGAGCAACCTCCGGTACCTTGTTGCCATTCGAAACTCAATGGACGTGCAGTCAACTGTTCGGAGACTCCTTGCTTGGTGCCCACAACAGCAACGTCGGGACGTCCAGTGCTGAGCCATCAGTGCGACGTCAGATTATTGCGCCCACTTGCAGCCAATGCCCCAGGGCCCAGTGCGGAATAGGCCAAGCGTCCCCATCCATTGCTTCCCTGTGGGACCTGGACGTTGGGCGGCATGGGGCAGTCGTCGTGCAGCGATCCTGGCTCCATGCTTGCGGATCCCGGCTGGTACTGAGCTGTTTCGCCAGTGGGCACCAATGGCCCTCACTGGCCACCCTGGAGGCTCCTGGCACTAAGGGGCCCAGGAGGGCCGCCTTGGCGCCCATGAGGCCCTATGGGGCGCCACGGTCCCTGTGGTGACATGCGAAGGATTCAGCCTTGTCCCCTCGTTTCGGGGCGAGCAACTCGGGCATTCATCGACAGCACCGCCGGACGTCCGGACAGACCATCCGCGACCGGTGGCACTGAACCTATCCTGAGCCCCAACGTGTTGAAGGGGAGCGCTCTGAAGGGGATGAGTTGGCGCAGCCAGGAGATCCCAGCAGCGGGTGGGGCCGAAATGCGCGAATGTTTCACGTGAAACCGAGAATGGATCGCCCAGTCCTTGATGCCCGAAGAACACCATGTCATGGGAACGTCAGGGACAGTGGTGGGGGTGGTGCGCTCGAATGTTTCACGTGAAACGGACGATACAGCGGCCGCTCCATGGGCGAGCAAAGAACGCCGCGCCATCGGGAATCAGGAACAGTGGATGGATGCACGTGCGGCGAGTCGAACAGGTGACTGGATGGTGGGCCTGCAGGATGGCAGTATATGAATGAGCGGATCAGAAGTGCCCTGGTCATGCACGTTGGGTGCGACGATGGTCCCGGATGGCTGCGCGGCCGCAGATGCCCACAGTCGCGGGCAACCTATTTCAGCGATTCGTGTTGTTTGACACAGAGACGTTGCGCAAGCAACTGGTGCCGCGCGCTGATTCGCAATGAGTCGACGAGCATATCCATCCGAACTGAGGCATAGCTGTGGGTATTTCAGAAGTG
>JBDTQM010000034.1:0-26018 GCA_039932175.1 Specibacter sp. | reverse complement strand
GGACGCGACGGTTCGGACCCACCCCGGTTTTGAGTCTGAGGTGGATGACGAAGCTTTCGACGACGGTGACGGCGGTGATGCGGAGCAGTCAGAGCCCGCGCCACTGCCGGTCTCCGCTGTGCAGGTGACGGGGCTTCCCGTGGTCCCGCTGCCGCATGAACCCCTGGTGGCCATGCCGCAGGAGGCGACCATCGCCCAGGCGCCCAGAACCGCCAAGGCGCCCAGAACCGCCAAGGCGCCCAGAACCGCCAAGGCGCCCAGAACCCCCAAGGCTGGCAGGGACCTTCCGGCCGCCATCACAGTAGGCGTGACCTTGCTGCTGGTGGTCATGGGCTCGCTGCTGTTCTTTCCGCTGGCATTTGTGGTTGTTGCCACGGCCTTTGCCTGCGTGGGCGTGTGGGAAGTGACCCGGGCGGTCGCCGGCAAGGGAATCAAGGCACCCATGACACCTGTCATGATCGGCGCCTTGGCCATGCCCGCCTGCGCCTACTTTGCCGGTTCCGAGGGCTTGTTGTTCGCACTGGTGGCCAGCGTTGGAGCCACCGTCTTGTGGCGCTCACTGGACCCCGGACCTGGCGCTGTGAAGAGCATCCTGGCGGGCGTGTTCGCCTTAATGTGGATCCCGTTCCTGCTCAGCTTTGTTTTTCTGATGATGCGCGGGGAAAATGGTCCCGTACTGGGACTGACCACGGACTTGTCCGCCATCAACCCGGGCGTTGTGCAGGTGATCATCATGCTGTTGCTGGTGGTTGCCAACGACACCTTTGGGTACCTGGTGGGAGTGTTGTTTGGCAAGCATCCCATGGCACCTAAAATCAGTCCCAAGAAATCGTGGGAGGGTTTTGCCGGATCCCTTAGCGGGGCAACCCTGGTGGCAATCCCGGCCACGGTATTCTTGCTTGACCAGCATTGGTGGGTGGGTTTCGCCTTGGCCATTGGGATGGTTTTTGCCGGTACCGGCGGGGACTTTGCCGAGTCCATGGTAAAACGTGAATTGGGTGTCAAGGATATGAGTAATTTGTTGCCTGGCCACGGTGGTGTGATGGACAGATTGGATTCCATCTTGTTCGCAGCCCCTGTTGCCTACGCCACTTTTAGTGTTTTAGGCCAGTTCTAGAAAACCGGCTTCATAGGGTTTGCATCATTGGGTGCAGACCGTAGAGAAATGTTCAAGGAATGACTGTGACAGTGGATGAGAAAACCCGGAGCAAATCCAAATTCAAATTGGTGGGGCCCAAGGAAATCGGCTACAACGTCAAGCAGGTCGACGTGTTTTTGGAGCGTGCTCGAGCATATTTCCTGAACACCGATACGCCCGACAAAGCCATCACCAGCCTGGACGTGCGAACGGCCAGCTTTGACCCGGCACGTGGGGGCTACAGTGCCCAGGCCGTGGATGCTGCCATGGACAGGATTGAAGACGAGTTTGTGCTGCGCGAAAAGGAACTGCTGATCACCTCCGAGGGCGAAAAAGCGTGGATGATGAAGATCGGCAAAACCGCGTCTGTGCTGCGTGCCCGCCTGCACCGTCCCGACGGTGAGAGGTTCCGCCGTCCCTCCAGGAAAAACGCCCAAAGCTACAACGTCGACGACGTGGACGTGCTGTGCCGCGAACTGCTTGTCTACATTGAGGACAACGGCGAGCTCAGCGTTGACGTTGTGCGCCGGGCCATCTTTGCCCCTGAAAAGGGCAGTGACGGTTACGAGGAAAGCCAAGTTGATGCGTTCCTGGACCGCGTAGTGGAGCTCATGGCGTCCATCGACCCGCTGCCCTCCAAGTAGCCCCTCTTCCAACTGGCCCTCCCCACACCCTCCCCAACCTCGCAAGCTCGGCCAAGGAACCCTCGGGCGCGTGGGCCTAACAGTGGCTGAAAAAGTGGTGTTTACCGCCAGTTTTCAGCCACTGCGGCCAGTTGTTGGTTGGGGGATCAGCCGGTTGAGGTGCGCGGGTTCTCCACACCCAGCGGCCGCTCCGGCACATGAAGCTTGCTCATGAACCGGGCGACTGTTGTGCTGCGCCGGTGCCTGGTTGCCCGAGAAATCAGTATCATCACCAGAAACGCTGCCGGCACCGTCCAGGCCGCGGGCTGGGTCAGGACGTTGCGCCACGGCGAATCGGCAGATATTTGGGCGCCCACAATGATTGCGGCCGCGCACAGCACCCCGCCCGTGAGCATGCCCGCAACGGCCCCCGCATCGGTGAGTCCGCGCCACCAAATGCCAAGCAGCAGCAGGGGACAAATGGTGGATGCCGTAAAGGCGAACACCAAGCCCACGCTGCCGGCCAGCGCCAACGAGTTAGTCCCCATGGCCACGGCAAAAGGCACGACGGCGGCAAAAACCGCTGCGATGCGGAACCCCCGCACGCTTCCGCCCAAAAAGTCTTGGCTGATCACACCAGCCAGGGAGACCACCAGCCCGGAGGTGGTGGACAGGAACGCAGCAAACGCCCCGGAGACCACCAGCGCCGTCAAAAGGTCCCCGCCCAGGCCGCCTATCAACGTTCCGGGCAGCAGCAGCACCGTGGCGTCGGGGGAACCCGTGGCGGCCAGTTCGGGCAGGAACACCCTGCCCAGGACCCCGTAAACGGTGGGAAACAAGTAAAAAATGGAGAGCAGCCCCAAAACGATCAGCGTGGTGCGGCGGGCGGCCGCGCCGTCGGGGTTTGTATAAAACCGCACCAGCACATGGGGCAGGCCCAGGGTGCCAAAAAGCAGGGCAACCATGAGTGAAAGCGTTGCGTAGCCGGAGTCAACGGTCAACGGATTCGCCGGCGGGAAAAGCTCGGTTCCCGCGGGAATGCCGGCGCCGGAATCCTGGCCAGTGACACCGGAGACCACCAATAGGATGAAGATTGCGGGCACCGCAAGGGCCGTGAGTTTGAGCCAGTATTGGAAGGCTTGCACGAAAGTCATGGAGCGCATCCCGCCCGTCACCACTGTCATGCACACCACCACCACCACTGCGCCGGCGCCCACCCAGGACGGCAAGCCGGTAGTGGTGCGGATGGTCAATGCCGCACCATGCAATTGCGGCACTATGTAGAACCAGCCCACGGCCACCACCAACAAACTGGTGACATGGCGGGCGGTGGTGGACTCCAACCGTGCTTGGGCGAAGTCCGGGATGGTGTATGCACCGGAGCGGCGCAGGGGAGCGGCCACGAAAAAAAGCAGCATCAAATACCCGGCCGTGTAGCCAATAGGGAACCAGAGGGCGTCCAGGCCGGAGATGACAATGAGCCCGGCAATGCCCAGGAAGCTTGCGGCCGAGAGGTACTCCCCGCCAATTGCCGAGGCATTCCACCACGGGCGCACCGTGCGTGACGCCACGTAGAAATCGCTGGTGGTCCTTGATATGCGCAGGCCGTAAAACCCAATCAAGGCCGTGCTCACAGAAACCAGAATGAGGGCCGAATAGCCAATCGCCGGGTTCATTTCTCATCCACCAGATCGCGGTACCGGGTCTCGTTCTTGGTCGCGGCCCGAATGTACAGCCACGCGCAGATGCCTATCACCGGGTACACGCCTACGGCCAGGATGAGCCAGGGAGCCGGAATGCCCGCAATGTGCCAGTCAGTGAACGTTGGCAACCACAGCACCAAGGCCCAGCAGACCACCAAAGCGGCCATGAACCCGGCCGCCACCACCAGAGCCAGCCGCAATTGGGAGCGGATCAAGGATCGGACCATGACCTCGCCCACGGCCGTTTGTTCCGCCACTTCCTGGGACACGCTGGTGCCGGTTGGGACATGGTGGGCCTGCATGCGTGGGGCAACAACCCTGACCCGTCCGTCAGCTGGCGGGCGGCCGGGTTCCACACTCATTGGCCCGGCCGCACGCGGGTGGCCTGCAAATGTTCACGCAGGACTGGTACGTGGCGCCGGCTGACAGGCAAAACATGATTCGCCACTGAGACTGTGGGCTTGGCCGCCCCCAGCTTCAGGGCAGTCACAAACTGCATGCACACCAGATAGGACCGGTGGATCCGGATGAAGCCCGAATCTGCCCACCGCAGTTCCAAGTCGGCCAGGGGGACCCGGATCAGGTAGCTGGCCTCGGCCGTGTGCAACCTGGCATAGTCGCCCTGGGCCTGCACAAACCTGACCTCGTCCAGCCTGATCAACCGGCTGACACCGCCCTGGTCGACCGTGATCATTTCCACTTCCTCCGCCGCTGCGGGGTGGGCCACCAAGTCCATCACCCGGTCCACCGTGCGGGTGAGGCGCTCCGTGCGCAGCGGTTTGAGCAGATAGTCCACAGCGGCCAGTTCAAACGCTTCCAGGGCCCTGTCGTCGTCGGCCGTCACAAAGACCACCACGGGAGGATTGTTGCGCCGGCCAATGACCTCGGCCAGCTCCAGACCTGACAGTCCGGGCATGTGGATGTCCAGAAAAACTGCATCAACGTCATGCTGTTCCAACAGCTCCAGTGCCGCGGCGCCGTTCATGGCCTTGTGGATCTTGCCAATGCGGGCGTCGCGGCCCAGCAGGAAAGCCAGCTCATCCACTGCCGGCAGTTCGTCGTCGGCGACAAGAACGTTAATCATGGGGCTAAGCCTAACCGCCGAGGGGCCCCGGCCGAGCGGAGCGAGTTTAGGGGAGGCGGTTAGGCGCCAACCGCCGAGGACAATTCAGCTGGGCCTCGATCCGCCGGTCCAGTTTGAGGAGCGGCTGAGTCCCGAATTTTGTTGATCTTAGGCAGCAAAAGTACGGGCCTTTCTGCCAGTGGAGCGTAGGGGATCAAGGCTGGCTTGGTCAACACAGCGCCGGTGGAGTTCAAGTGGTTCACAGGAGTGAGCCACCCCTGGAGACTATGAGCCGCAGTCATATTATCTGTACAGCCTTTGGCGGGGTTCTGTTGTTGATACTATCGCCAGGAATGCTGTTCAGTCAGGAGTCGTCTCGTGAAAGTATCTTGCAGAGGTCCAGGCTGGCGAGTTTCCTGTGTTGGCGACTTTTTGTTGTTTTCTCCCGGCAACGACCTGGAGTTGATAATGTGCACGATTTTGAACTTTCCCCGGAGCGATGGGCGGGCTGGCGGCGGGCTGAGGTGCCCAACTTGGCTGACCGAAATTATGGTTCGGCGGACCCTGAGGTATTGAAGGCGATTGCCAAAATTCTGGACGAAAACGACTAGCTGGGGTGCGGGACGATGACCGATCCAGAGATACAACAAATAGCCGACAGGGTCATTCTGACGCTACAGAATCTGGCACCCGGGGAACCTGGATGGTGGGTGCCATGGACCGCGTGGGGTTCCTACGCAGGTCTGGTCGTCGCGGCAGTAGCGTTCATTGTTGGCTTGCGTACCCTGAAGCAGAAGAGAGAGGCCGACGCCAAGTCGGAATGGTGGCGGCGGGCACAGTGGGCCCTTGAGGCGACCAGCTCGGAGGACACGATTATGTACAGCTACGGTACCGAAATGCTTGCTCTCCTGACTAAGAGTAAGCTGACGGACGTTGAAGACCGGGGACTGCTTGATGCGGTCTGGAAGGCAAGCTCCACGGGAATGCGGGATGAAGACATCAAGCGGCTCATCGAGACCGCCCGGAATCTGGCAGGCCTCACTGATGAAGAGGAGGCATCGATCAACAGCTTTGAAAGCCCAGACGATCCTCCTGAACCGCCTCCCAATCTGGGGGACGATGGTTTCTGAAGATTTTTGTTCTTACTCCGGTCCGGACCGAGAGCGCAATGGAACAAGCGCCGCCTCGCCAGCGCTTAACCGTGTAGACGTTCCCGCGCCAGCGGGAGAGAATGGAAGAAGCAGGGAGGATGCAGATGGTTGATGACAGAACACCCGGCAAAGACGAGGTGTTAGATACCCTGCGCCGTGAAATTCATGCGGCACAACTGAAGGTCGCAATTGACGAAAAATTCAATCAAATTCCCTCACCGACGGTCCAACGTCTGGCCAACATGAAGCTGCCGCCGATCGTCAGACCGGCTCGGCATCTCGTTGAGGTAGATGAGGTCCCGACCGGCCAATCTTCTGTGGCGTCAATTTCGTTGAAACCCGGTGAAACGATCCGAGTGTCCCTGCGTCGGTGAGACACAATGTAGATCCTCGTGGCGTCACCGGACGGGTGAAGCCTGGACGAGTCAAACGCCGTAACGATCCCCGTGGCAAGTCCGGGGAGGGTGATCTTGGAGGCGGCCCTCTCACTGCCCCATTGGATTCCTCCGCTGAGGCCACGCAACAACGTTTGGGGCGTTGACGCCCTCTGGCCATCCGTCGGCCGCTGGCTGTGAGTCACCAGTTCAAATGGAGCCCAGTCCGGATGTCCCGGATGGGGCTTCGTCTCCAATTTCCGCAAAAAAAGACGGTCATGTCGTGTCTAAAACTCCGGACACACACCCAAACTCGCTCGGTGGATCAAGGCCGAGCCGAGCGGGGAATCGGGAGGCCGTGGGGCATCATGCATCATGGCCGGGCTGGTTCTTGGGCACTGTCATGGTGATCAGCATGCCGTGGCCGATTCCAGTGTCCACCGTCAAGCCATGTTCATCGCCGTAGACCTGCCGCAGGCGAGCATCAACGTTGCGCAAGCCCACATGGGTGCCGTCGTGCTGCCCGGCCAGCACCAGCCGCAGCTGTTCCGGGTCCATCCCCACGCCGTCGTCCTCGATGGTCACCTCGGTGAAGGCGCCCAAATCCCTGGCGCTGATCTGCACAAGACCCTTTCCCACCTTCGCCTCCAGACCGTGGCGGACAGCGTTCTCAACAAGCGGCTGCAGGCTCAGGAAGGGGATCACGGTGCTCAGGACCTCCGGGGCAATCCGCAAGCTGACCTGCAGCCGGTCGCCAAAACGGGCATTCTCCAGGAGCAGGTACCTGTCAATGCAGCGCAGTTCCTCGGCGAGCGTGGTGAAGTCCCCGTGCCGGCGGAACGAGTACCGGGTGAAGTCAGCGAACTCCACCACCAAATCACGGGCCCGCTCAGGATCGGTGTTGATGAAGGAGGCAATGGCGTTCAATGAGTTGTAAATGAAATGCGGGCTGATTTGTGCCCGCAGCGCCCGGACCTCGGCCTCAGCCAGGAGCGTGCGGGAGGAACTTAGTTCGGCCAGTTCCAGCTGGGCTGAGACCCAGGCGGCCACCTCATTGGTGGCACGAACCAGGCCTGCCGTGGGGGTTTTGGACAAAATAATCACGCAGCCAACAGCCCGTGAATCCACTGTCAACGGGCAAATAACGGCGGCCTTCAAATCCGAATCTTCAGGGGGCAGCCCCAGGGATTCGCGCAGGGGCTGGTCCAGCCTGGCCACCTGGGTGCGGCCATTGCTCAGGGCCTTTGCCACCAGCTCCATGACCACGGCGGAATCGGGCTGCTTGGCGGCGGATCCGGCGCCGTCCCACGCCAGCAGGCGGGAGTCGTCCGTCATGGCGAACGCGGCGCAATTGAGCAGGGCGCGAAGCTGCCTGCTGGCCTTCAACGCCCCGGCAGGTTCCAGGCCGTTGCGCAGCTGGGCGCCTGCGGCAGCGGCTGAATGCAGGGCGGCAAAGGTTGCATGCTCGGCCTCCGTGCCCAGCTCCCTGTGGGAGCGCGAGAGACGAAAACCCACGGCAGCCACAATGGCGATGGCGGCAATCACCAGCGCAAGGGCTGTGATGAGCAGGAGCGTTGACTCGCTCAGCACTGGAGGGGACATGGACTAAAGACTAGCTTCTAAAGATTGTCGGGGCCTCCATGCGGCGGGGATGACGGCTGGGGCTGCCGTTGGGCGCAGCAGCCATGCCGTTCACCGCGGCAGCCGCCAAAGCCCTCGGAAATGTGACCCCCGGCACTTCATAGTGAAAGAGATCACATCACTGAAGGAGGAATGATGGGTAATGCTGCCCACGCAAGCAACGAGCATCCGGTGGACTTTGTGGCCGAACAAAACTCGGCGGAGTTCAAGGCGCTGAAAAAGTCCCACAGGAGCTTTGTTTTCCCCGTTGCCATCGGCTTTTTGGTTTGGTACTTCGCCTACGTTTTGTTGGCCGCCTACGCCCATGACTTCATGTCCATCAAAGTCTGGGACAACATCAACATTGGCCTGATTCTTGGCCTGCTGCAGTTCGTCACCACATTCGGCATCACCACCTGGTATGTCACGTACGCCAACCGCAGGCTCGATCCCCAGGCGGCCGTCATCCGCCATCGGCTGGAAGCTCAAATCGATGCAGCCAACAAACCCATGGAAAAGGAAGAGGTCTAAGCCGTGAGCCTGTCTTCTGCACTTCACAGCGTTGCCCCGCTGGCCACCTCACTCAGCGAACAAACCAAGGAAAATTCGTGGATCAACATCTTGATCTTCGTCGGATTCGTGGGCGTCACCATGATTGTGGTGTTTCGGGCCAGCCGCAACAACAACACGGCCGCTGACTACTATGCGGCCGGCCGCTCCTTCTCCGGCGGGCAGAACGGCACCGCCATTGCCGGTGATTACCTTTCCGCCGCCTCATTCCTGGGCATTACCGGCGCCATCGCCGTCAATGGCTACGACGGATTTTTGTACTCGATCGGTTTCCTGGTGGCGTGGCTGGTGGCCCTGCTCCTTGTTGCCGAGCTCCTGCGCAACACCGGCAAGTTCACCATGGCCGATGTTCTTTCCTTCCGCCTAAAGCAGCGTCCCGTGCGCATTGCGGCAGCCACCACCACCTTGGTGGTGTGCTTCTTCTACCTGCTGGCCCAGATGGCCGGCGCCGGCGGGCTCGTTTCCTTGCTCCTTGGCCTGGACAGCGGCAACAAGGCCGGACAGAACGTTGTCATCGCCGTCGTTGGCGTGCTGATGATCGTCTACGTACTGATCGGTGGCATGAAGGGCACCACGTGGGTGCAGATCATCAAGGCGTTCCTGCTCATCATCGGTGCCGGAATCATGACGATCATTGTGCTGGCCATGCACGGCTTCAACCTCTCGACGCTCATGGAAGCAGCCGTTCAGACCTCCATCGCCGAAGGCGGCGCCGGTGAAGCGCTTTTGAATCCGGGCGCCCAGTATGGCAAGGCCCCGCTGGACTTCATTTCCCTGGCCCTGGCCTTGGTACTTGGAACCGCAGCACTGCCGCACGTGCTGATGCGCTTCTATACTGTTCCCACCGCGAAGGAAGCCCGCAAATCCGTGGTCTGGGCCATCTGGCTCATCGGCGGCTTCTACGTCTTCACCCTGGTCCTTGGCTACGGTGCCGGAGCCCTGATCGGCAAGGAGGCCATCCTGGCGGCCCCCGGCGGCGTCAATGCGGCCGCCCCGCTTCTGGCGTTCGTCATCGGCGGGCCGCTGCTGCTTGGCTTCATCTCAGCCGTTGCCTTCGCCACCATCCTGGCGGTGGTTGCCGGGCTGACCATCACGGCAGCGGCATCCTTCGCCCACGACATTTACTCCAACGTCATCGTCAAGGGCGAGCCCAAGCCGGAGATGGAAGTCAAGGTTGCCCGCCGCACAGTCATTGTCATTGGCTTGGTCGCCATTGGGGGCGGCATCCTGGCCAACGGCCAGAACATCGCCTTCCTGGTGGCGCTGGCCTTCGCCGTGGCTGCCTCGGCGAACCTGCCCACCATCGTCTACTCGCTGTTCTGGAAGAAATTCACCACCCAGGGCGCACTGTGGAGCATGTACGGCGGCCTCGCCTCGGCAATCCTGCTGATTGCGTTCTCACCGGTGGTGTCCGGCAGTCCCAAGGCCATGATCCCCGGCGCCGACTTCGCCTGGTTCCCGCTGGCAAACCCGGGCATCGTCTCCATCCCGCTGGCGTTTTTCCTGGGCTGGTTGGGCACAGTGTTGGACAAGAACACCGAGGATCCCCGCATCCAGGCAGAGATGGATGTCCGATCCCTGACAGGCGTTGGGGCCGAAAAGGCCTCCGACCACTAACGCCAAACAAAAGGCCCCGCCCTTCGTCGCTTAGACGAAAGGACGGGGCCTTTTGTTTGCTGCCACACCGGGGTTGTGGTTCCCCGGTGAGCAATTCCAGGGTGTGCGGTGCCGAACTGCTCACTTAGTGGTGGTGGCCCTGGTTCTTCAGCTGCTCAATATTGCCGGGCAGCGCAGGAGAGTTGGGGGTGTCGCTGTGTCCCGAGTGGGGTATGGCAAGGTCACCGGCTGTGGACGCTGCCATGCCCACAGTTGTCAGGGCGGCAACCAGAATCGAGGCTGCAAAGAGAGTGCCAACCACAGCAACTGCCGACGGCTCCCTCCGGGCCTTCCTGGCGGGTTCCCGCCGCAGGGCAGCGTTGCGCCGCCAGCCCAGAACCGCAATGACCGACAACTCCAAAGCCAGCAGCGTTGCCAGGGTCATGTCAAAGGTTCGGCTTGCCTCAGGCATCCGCCACAACCCCAGCAGCAGTCCTGTCAGGTGGAACAGGGCGGCCAGCGAAACCACCAGCCTGAGCGTCGCTGCGCCCTTGATGGTTCCGCTGCGGAAGGACATGAAGCCGTATGCCAGGGCTGCCAGGCCGTAGCCGCCCGAGGCGATGCCCGCCACCCACAGCCATGGAGCCGAACCCGCCAATGCGCTTCCCGCCTCAGTGCCGGCTGATCCGCCACCGATCCCCGGGAGCAAGCTTGATGCTGCTGCGCTGGCCAAGGCGGCAATGCCCAGCAGCGCCAAACTTGCGTACAGCGAAGACAGCTCGGTTCCGGTCCGGGCGCTGCTCTCAACCCGTTGCCGGCGGCTGAACAAACTCCTGCCAGGACCCCGCCCAGCAACGGGCGGGGCTCCCAGCTGCTGGGCGGTTGTCATGCTCAGGCGATTCGTGCTGCGGCGGTGCGGTCCTGGGAGAGGCCAACGGCCAGCAGAACCAGGGCGCTGCCCAGGTGCAGGACGTTGTCAGCGCCGTTGAGGGCAATGATGTTCAAAGCCGTGCCCGGCAGGAACAACCCGGCGATTCCCACCAGCAGGTATACGGAACCCACGGTGGAATTCATGGTCTTGGCGGCTTTCACATTGGAGAGCCCGGCGATCAGCAGTGCCGCACCAATGGCCAGGTGAATGATGTTGTGCAGGGGATTGACCTCAAAGATAATCAAGTTTCTTCCCTCGGTGGCGAAGAAGCCGATCCCGCTGGTAACAAAGAAGCCCACGATGCCGACCAAGAGGTAAACGGCGCCGAAAACGGTGGCTAGCAATCTGTTCGGTGAAGTGCGCATGATGATTAGTCCTTTTCCTGAGGATGAAGAAGAACATTTCTTCATCCTGTCCCGAGAGGGTTCAACGCGAACCCATATTGGTGGTTCGGAGCGCTGTGGATGAGGGATTGGCCGTGGGGGAACTATTTTCCCAGCTCCCTTTGCAGCAGGGGAGTGAGCCGGAAAGGGACCAGCTCGTTCATGGCCAGGGACGTCTCGGTGCGCTCGACGCCGTCGCAGGCCAGGATCTTGCCGTTGATCCGGAACAGATCCTCGGCGCCTTTGGACACGACGCGCACCAACAGATCTTCCCGGCCGCTGAGGCCGTGAACCTCCACCACCTCGGGAATGGCTGCCAGGGACGTGGCCAGGTTACCCAGCTTTTGTTGCTGGACATGCACCGAAATGAAAGCCGTCAGCGGATACCCCAGGGCTGCGGTGCTGACCCTGTGGTCAAAGTTCAAGAAGGCATTCCGCTTCTCCAGCGACGCCAGGCGGGCCTGGACAGTATTGCGGGACAAGCCAAGATGGGCAGCCATCGCCACCACTGTCTGACGCGGGTCCGCAACCATGGCCAGAAGAATGCGGGCGTCTGTTCCGTCTAAAGTATGCATAATGCGCAGGTTAGCACTATTGACCGAAGGTAAACAGGGCAGAATGATCAGTTTTGGAAAAGGATATTGCGCCTCCTGCTCGCCGTGAGTAGGGTCACAGTGAGGGCAGTAATGGCGCTGCCCCACCGTGCGCGAACAATTTTGCAGGGGTTTGTGAGCCTGCAAAATACCAAGGAGGCGAACCACCGTGCTGGATACTTCGGCTACATCCGGGTCACCAACAGAATCCGTGATTCACCAACTCATAACGGCAGCCGGCACCCGCGTCCACGATGAGGTGCTCGCCCCGTTCGTGGCCGACGTCGACAGTGGGCAATTGCTCAAGCTGTACCAGGACATGGTGGTCATCAGGCGCATCGACTTTGAGGCTACGGCCCTGCAGCGCCAGGGCCAACTGGCCCTGTGGCCGCCCATGCTGGGGCAGGAAGCAGCCCAGATTGGCTCCGTCCGGGCGTTGGAGGCGGAGGACTTCATCTTCCCCACCTACCGCGAAAACGGCGTTGCCTACTGCCGCGGCGCCGACCTCACCGGGATCATGAGCACCTGGCGCGGCAGTGCCAACACCGGCTGGGACCCCCACCAGATCAACATGGCCACCCCGCAAATCATCATTGGCGCCCAAACGCTGCACGCCACCGGCTACGCCATGGGACTGGCCATTGACGACAAGGAATCGCTCTCCATCGCCTATCTGGGCGACGGGGCGACCAGCCAGGGCGACGTCCACGAGTCCATGGTTTTTGCCGCCAGCTTCCAGGCGCCGGTGATCTTCTTCTGCCAAAACAACCATTGGGCCATCTCCGAACCCGTGGGATTGCAGGCACACGTTCCCATCGCGGGCCGTGCGCCCGGCTACGGCATCCCCAGCCTGCGCGTTGACGGCAACGACGTCCTGGCCGTGCTGGCCGCGACGCGTTGGGCTGCGGCCCGTGCCCGCAGCGGCGGCGGACCCAGCTTCATCGAGGCCGTCACGTACCGCATGGGCCCCCACACCACAGCCGATGACCCCACCCGCTACCGGGAGGCCGCCGAGCTTGAGGAGTGGCGCGCCAAGGACCCGATCGCCCGGGTGCGCGCACTCTTGACCAGCACAGGAACGCTCGACGCCGATGGTGAGGAGCAGGTTGCGGCGGAGGCTGACGCCGTGGCTGCCGAGCTGCGGGCCGGCTGCATCGGCATGCCGGATCCCGAGCCGATGACACTCTTTGACAATGTTTACACCGGTAGGCACGCCATCCTTGACCGCCAGCGCGAACATTACGCACGGTACCTGGCTGGCTTTGCCGGGGCTGCTGCGGGCAATTCCAGCGCGGAAGGAAACCTCTCATGAGCACACTCACTCTTACCCAGGCCATCAATGCCGGTCTGCGCAGGGCCATGGAGGACGACCCGAAGGTGGTCCTGCTGGGCGAGGACATTGGCACGCTTGGCGGCGTTTTTAGGGTGACCGACGGCCTGATGAAGGACTTTGGTTCCCACCGCGTCATCGACACGCCGCTGGCGGAATCGGCCATCATCGGCACCGCCGTGGGACTGGCCTACAGGGGTTTCCGGCCCGTGTGCGAGATCCAGTTCGACGGCTTCATCTACCCCGGCTTTGACCAAATCGTCTCCCAAGTGGCCAAGCTGCACATGCGCACCCATGGCCAGGTGCGTATGCCGCTGACCATCAGGGTCCCTTTTGGCGGGGGCATCGGGTCCCCGGAGCACCATTCCGAATCACCCGAAGCATATTTTGTGCACACCTCGGGGCTGCGGGTTGTCAGCGCCTCCAACCCCCAGGACGCGTACACGCTGCTGCGCCAGGCCATCGCCAGTGATGACCCCGTGCTGTTCTTTGAACCCAAGCGCCGCTACCACAGCAAAGGTGAAGTGGACCTGGACGCGGACCTGGCGCTGGCACCTGCCATGGGTGCCGCCCGCGTGGTTTCCCCCGGCACCGACGTCACCCTGGTGACCTATGGCCCGCTGGTTGCCACAGCCCTGGACGCCGCCCGTGCCGCGGCCGACGACGGCATCTCCATCGAGGTGATCGACCTGCGGTCCCTCTCACCCATTGACTACGGGCCGCTGGAGGAATCCGTGCGCCGCACCGGGCGCCTTGTCATCACGCACGAGGCCTCTGAAACGCTGGGCCTTGGCGCCGAAATTGCCGCAGCCATGACCGAACGCTGCTTCAACTACCTTGAGGCGGCGCCCGTGCGGATCACCGGATTCGACATCCCGTACCCGCCCTCCAAGCTGGAAAAGCACCACCTGCCCGATCTCGACCGTATGCTCGACGGTGTTGACCGCGCCTTGGGCCGTCCCAATTCCCTCACGGGGTTGGAAGGATGACAATGATTGCTGAATTCAAGCTCCCCGACCTGGGTGAAGGCCTCACCGAGTCCGAGATCGTCAGCTGGCATGTGGCCGTTGGCGACAGGGTCACCCTCAACCAGGTCCTCGGCGAAGTGGAAACCGCCAAGGCCGTGGTTGAGCTGCCCTCGCCCTACGCCGGCGTTGTCACTGCCATCAGCCATGAACCCGGCACAGTGGTTGAAGTGGGCGAAGTGATCATTGCCTTCGACGTGGCGGAGCCATCATTGGGCGCCAACAGCCGGCCGGCAGTTGTGACGGGCCCCCCGCCCGTCCCCAGCCCCTCCCCACCCTCGCAAGCTCGGCCAGGGACCCCAGGGACCCCAGGGGCCGCGGCTCCGTCGCCGGCGCTAAATGCTGACACCGGGCCCGCGCCGAAGCGGGTACCCACGCTCGTGGGGTACGGGGCTGATCCGGAGTCGTCCAGGCGGCCCACCCGGCGGGCGAGGGTGTTCGGCGCCACGGCCGTGTCCACGGCGGGCACGGGCAGCAGCGCCATGTCTACGGCCGGGACTTTTGCCGCAGCGCCCGTTGCCTTGGGGGCTGCCGGTGCCCGCGTGCAGGGGGAGCGGCCGCGGTCCACGCCTCCTGTGCGGAAACTGGCCCGGGACAAGGGTATTGAGCTGTCAGCCCTGGTGGGTTCGGGGGAGCGGGGGTTGATCACTCGTGAGGATGTTCTCGCCTTTGCCGGGGACCACGCCAACGGTTCAGGCGCAGCGGTGGAGGCGCCGCCGTCGTCCACGCCCAACGGGGGACATGCCGGGGCGCGGGAGGTGCGCACGCCCATCAAGGGGGTGCGGAAGTTCATGGCGGCCGCCATGGTGGAGAGTGCTTTCACGGCGCCGCACGTCACCGAGTTCCTGACCGTTGACGTTACGGCCGGCATGGACTTTCTGCAGAAGTTGCGCGGCTTGAAGGAGTTTGCCGGCCTGAAGGTGACGCCGTTGACGCTGGCGGCGAAGGCCGTGGGCCTGGCGGTGGCGCGGCATCCGGCGTTGAACACACATTGGGATGAGGGCCGCCAGGAAGTGGTGGCGTACAACTACCTGAACCTTGGCATAGCCGCAGCCACGCCGCGGGGGCTGCTGGTGCCCAACATCAAGGATGCGCAGGAGCTGGGGCTGCGCGGGCTGGCGGTGGCACTGGGAGAGCTGTCCGAGACGGCCAGGGCAGGCAAGACGCCGCCCGCCGACTTGGCGGGCGGCACCTTCTCCATCACCAACATTGGTGTTTTTGGCATTGACGCCGGCACGCCCATCCTGAATACGGGGGAGGCAGGCATTTTGGCCCTCGGCGCCGTGCGCCGGACACCGTGGGAATACCAAGGCGAAGTGGCGCTGCGACAGGTCATGACACTGAGCCTGTCCTTTGACCACAGGCTGGTCGACGGCGCACAAGGCTCGCGCTTTCTGGCCGATGTGGGTGCCATGCTGGCCGATCCGGCCATGGGGCTGGTGATGGGTTGAACTGCGTCCTGAATGAAACATGATTGCTATGGCTACGCAGCCGGAGCGGACGTATATTTGTAAGTGACCCCCACGTTGGGAGCCAACTCTAGAGGAGGTTGGTATCGATGAAGAGGTGGAATCGCTGGCAGGACTACGTTGTAGTGGCAGCCGGTCTTTGCGCGGCATTGTCTACAATGTGGACGTCGCAGCAGAACAGTTCCATGGTCATGATGATTGGTTGCGGCGTACTGCTGATGGCCACGGGCGTTTGGAACCTCATGAGCCCCGGGCAGCCGGTGGCCGAATGGGTTCAGATTGTCATTGGCGCATTGCTGGTTGTCTCTCCCTGGCTGGCAGGCTACACAGCCCACATGGGCGCAACATGGACGTCGTGGATCGCCGGAGGTGTGGCGGTGGTTGCCGCAGCGTTGGCACTGCAGCCCAGCATGCATGAGCATGCCGAAGGCCATCACGGAGGTGTGGCAGCGCACTAAATCCCTGCGGGCACCGCAACGGCAGCAAGGCACAACACCAGGAAGCTTCGGCACCTCGCCGGGGCTTCCTCATTGTGACGGGAAATGTGTGCTCTGTTGGACCTTTATGGCCGGACGTTGGGATCACTGAGAATGGGAAGAGTTTGCACAAAGATGACAGGTGGTCATCAGGCGGCCGGCAAGGCGCCGGCCGCCTGACGGCCCGAACCTTTCCGCCGGGACTTCAGCTTGTTCTCGAGGCGACGGCAACAGGGACCGGCACCCGGGTTCGGGCGAATCCGAGTCGAAGGCTGATCACAGCCATCCACACTATGACCAGCAGGAATGGCCAGAGGAAGAAGTCCTCGTTCTCGGGTAGGCCGGTTGCGGCGAAAACGAGGATGCTCGTGGCACCGATCGCCATGCCGGCCCAACTGAGCACCCGTCCCAGCGTGCGCGTCTGGCGCGACGCGGCAGAGGCGAAGAGCACAAACACTCCCAGTGTTAAAAGTTGCACCAAGTGTCCGGCTCCGTCCACGCCGATGAGGGCTCGGGCGAGCTCCGGTGGCATGTCGTTTCGCAGGACATACACATCAATCACAATCGAAATGGAAATGAGATTGGTCATGATCGCGGCGGTCCCTCCTATGAGCGCCGTAGTGGTGAGCCACCCGGCGTCTCGCAACCGCGAGCACAGGTAACCAACGAACACGATGAAAGCCAGCTGCGCCAAAATCAGAACAGCAAACGCCAGAGGAGTCCACGGGTTCTCGGCGATTCTCTGCTGCTCATCCAACATCCGCTGTCCGGGAGATTCCGAACCGGTGGCACCCTCACCCACCAACGCGCTACCAACGTTGGCCAGCGTCACGTACACCACTCCGCTGAACGCTCCGCATCGATCCAGGGCTTTCATGACTCATCCCCGTGGGAGCACGGTATTCCAAGTGCTGCTTTCAACGCCGACGCCGATGGACCCGCGCAGGCTGCCGCACTTGGAGCTTGTTTGAAGGTCTGGTACATGATGCCTCCTTTGATGATGGGAATCGCAGATTCCCTGATTGTTCTCGTCCATGACCTTCCTGACATGGAGTTGATAGCTTCAGTGTTGATCACAGGAGCTCCGTAGCGCGTCTACCCACGGTAGCCCTTGCGATGTACATCATCAGGGGGATGCTGCGCGGTCACCAGCTACCTCGCAGGACGTAGCTGGTGACCGGCCCGCACCATAAGTCTGTCCATGGCTTTTCAGCTTCGGAATGGATATTCTCCACTCATGGAAGACATCAGAAGGCGCGGGCGGTGCCGCGGTGACGGCCGGTGAACCAGAGGGCCGCTTGCGGGTTGTCCTTGTCGATGACGAATCCCTGATCAGGGCGGGACTTGCCCTGCTGTTGGATGCTGAGCCCGACATTGTGGTGGTCGGGGAGGCTGGTGACGGCCGCACAGGTGTGGAAACGGTCGCGGGACTTCGGCCCGATGTCGTGGTGATGGATGTTCGTATGCCCGTCATGGACGGCGTCACGGCGACGCGTATTCTCACATCCGAAGAGTTCAATGCCGGAGGCAGGGCAGCGATACCGGTGCTGATCCTCACCACGTTCAACGACGATGAGGCTGTCCACGCCGCCCTTCGTGCCGGCGCTTCAGGTTTCATTCTCAAGAACTCGGCGCCACGCACCCTCGCATCCGCCATTCGGGCCCTTGCCGAGGGGGCCGGCTGGCTTGACCCGAACGTCACCCGCAAGCTCCTGGAGGAATTTTCCAGCAGACCAGAACCCATCCTCCCCACCCGTGCTGAGCTAAATAGGCTCACACCTCGTGAACGTCAAGTGCTGGCTGCGATTGCTCTTGGCATGAACAACGCCGAGGTCGCCGGAAAGCTGTTTATGAGCGAGGCGACCGTGAAAACCCATGTGCACCGTATCTTCATGAAACTTGGGGTGGCGGACCGTGCGCAGGCTGTAGCGGCGGCATACCGCTTGGGCCTGGTCAAACCGGATGGGCGTGGCTGAGCGTTCCAGCCGGAGAGGTTGTCCCTGACCAATCTGGTTGACCGGGCTGCACCTGCAGATGTATGTCCTTGCCATGCGGAGGGTGGATGACAGGCCGCTGGCCCGGCGCGCAGACTGGGGATATGGACAAACGCTTTGTTTGGTAACCCGTTGTGAGGTGGGCAGTGGAACAAAAATATCCGACTAGCAAGCGTGCACACCATGCTCCAGCGCCGGTTCATCGAACTTTTGGCTTCACGAGGGTTGATATCGCCGTCATCGTCCTGGCATTTTCGATCGAGCTGGCCAGTTTCTTTCCGGCTGTCTCCGGTTCGCTCTCGGGTGCCGTGGCCGTGGCAGCTGTTTTCTACGTGGCGGGCGGATTTGTGCCGCTTCTGTGGAGGCACCGGGCCCCGATGATGGTTTTCGCCGCGCTAATGGTGCATCAAGTGATTTTTGAGATCTTCTCCACCCCGAGCTATTTCAATTTCTCGGAAATTTTTCGCATGCCCTACTTGCCGATGATGGCACTTTTGGTGGCGCTGTCCGCGGTGGCGTCCGACCGCTCGTTGCGGCACTCGCTGGCTGCCTGCGCCACCGCAATCGCCCTTCCCGTCCTGATTGCCTCACGAGGCAGACCCTTGGAGGAGGACCTCTGGTTCATTGGTACCGCGTCTGTGTGGCTGGGAGGGGCCTGGGCCTTTGGCCGCTTTGTGGCTCGAAACCGCCGTCGCATCAACTCCCTGGAACAAGAGCGGCGGAAGGCTGAAATCGCGATCGCCGAGGAACGCGCCCACGTTGCCGCCGAGCTGCATGACATTGTCTCCCATGCCGTGACGGTGATGATGCTGCACGCCGCCGGTGGGCGCAAAGTCATTGACTCTGATCCCCAACGTGCTGCCCAGGCGCGCGATGTTATCGAATCCGTTGGCATTGAGGCTACCCAGGAACTTGCCCGGCTATTGAGTCTGTGGCAGCGCCACGGTCAGACGGCACATGAAGAACAACAACGCCCGCTGCCTACCCTTGGCGACCTTGACTGGCTGCTTGAGCCCGTCCGCTTGGCGGGGGTGCACGTGGATGTCAAGGCAACAGGACAGCCCTGGAAGCTTGACCCCAGCGTTGGCCACGCGGCGTACCGTGTGGTGCAGGAGTCGTTGACGAACATTACCAAGCATGCCGGATCTGGAACGAATGTGCTCATCGAAATCCAGTGGGAACCTCGCTCACTGACTCTCAACATACTCGATGACGGAGCGGGAAAGTCCGCAACTCCTCATGCTGGCAGCGCCGGTTATGGGCTCATCGGGCTCAAAGAGAGGGTGGAAATAGCCGGAGGAAGCATCATATGGGGGCCGAGAGAGAAAGGGTTCTTCTTGAGTGCCACTCTTCCCTCCGCGTCCTCCTTCCCCGTAGGGCACGGTCGTCGTTCCCCGTTCTAGCGGTTGCATCGGCTGATTCCCTCAGACGCTGCTGGTCTGCGCGGCCCCTGCACCAGTTCCAAGACGCCGCTGGGAACTGGTCAGTCCTGCCCAAGCCATGGATTCAAGGACTGCTCGTGCTGTTGCCGTTCCTGCGGTGCGCCCGTGGATCCGCAGGCTGTGCGGGGTGGAGTTGATCAGGCCAAAGACGGCCTGAGCCTGGAGGCGAAGCACGGCGGTTTCCCGCCCGGGGAACAGCTGCTCCAGCGTGTGGACCCACAGCTCCACATACGCCCGCTGCAGGGACCGCACTTGGGCTCGGTCGGCGTCGCTGAGCGAATCAAGGTCCCTGTCCTGGACCCGAATGATGTCCGGCTTGGTGAGGGCAAAGTCAACGTGGAAGGCGACCAGGGCGCGCAGGGAGGCATCGACGTCGGGCGTGGAGGCAAGCACGGCCTGCCCGCCCGCCAGCAGGTCCGCACTGACGCCAACCAGCAGCGCCCCGAGCAACGCCTGCTTGCCGCTGAAGTGCCTGTACACCGCCGGCCCGCTCACTCCCGCCGCAGCGCCCAAGTCCTCGATGGACACGCCGCTGAACCCGCGCTGGGCAAACAATGTTGCGGCGGAGTTGAGCAGCACCGAGCGGCGGTTGGCTTTAGCCTGGGTGCGGGTGGTGGTTGCTGGCTGCATGGAACTCCCCCTGTGCTGGACATCACAGAATTGACGGACTAACCTGAAACTCAGTTAGTGGTTATTAACTTAGTGTAGCGGATGAGGGGTCAATGGAGACTTTGCAGAGCCAGGTGGAGCCGGCGGGGGAGGCATTCACCCGCAACGATGCGCAACAGCGTGGCTTGGTGGCACAACTGCGCCAAATGCTGCGTGAAACGGCGCTCGGCGGCCCCGAGAAGTCACGCGAACGCCATGTATCCCGCGGCAAATTGCTGCCCCGCGAACGGGTTGACCATTTGTTGGATGACGGCAGCCCCTTCCTTGAGGTCGCACCGCTGGCAGCCCATGGCATGTACGACGGCGCGTCCCCCGGGGCAGGCGTCATCGCCGGCATCGGGCTGGTGCAGGGCCGCCACGTCATGGTCGTGTGCAACGACGCCACGGTCAAGGGCGGCACCTACTACCCGCTCACGGTGAAGAAACACCTGCGAGCGCAGGAAATTGCCTTGGAGAACCGGCTGCCGTGCATTTACCTGGTGGACTCCGGCGGCGCCTTCCTGCCCAAGCAGGATGAGGTGTTCCCGGACAAGGAGCACTTTGGCCGGATCTTCTTCAACCAGGCCCAGCTGTCCGCCAGAAAGATTCCGCAGATTGCCGCCGTCCTGGGCTCCTGCACAGCCGGCGGAGCTTACATGCCGGCCATGAGCGATGAAACTGTCATTGTGCGCAACCAGGGCACCATTTTTCTGGGCGGTCCGCCGCTGGTGAAGGCTGCCATTGGTGAAATTGTCACTGCCGAGGAATTGGGCGGCGGCGAGGTCCACGCGGGCATCTCCGGGGTTGTTGACCATTTGGCGGAGAATGACGAGCACGCCCTGGCCATTGTCCGCGACATTGTGGCAACGCTCCCACCCAACCCTGCCCCTGCCTGGGCGGTGGGGGAGAGCCGGGCGCCGGCCGCGGACCCGGCGGAGCTGTATGGGGCCGTGCCCACCGAGCTGAACACCCCCTATGACATTCGCGAGGTCATTGCCCGCCTGGTGGACGGCAGCAAATTCCACGAGTTCAAGAGAAACTACGGCACAACCCTTGTCACCGGATTCGCCACCCTGCACGGCCACCCCGTGGGAATAGTGGCCAACAACGGCGTGCTGTTCAGCGAATCGGCCCTGAAGGGGGCCCATTTCATTGAATTGTGCGACCAACGCGGCATCCCGCTGATCTTTCTGCAAAACCTCAACGGCTTCATGGTGGGCAAGGACTACGAGCACGGCGGGATTGCCAAGCACGGCGCAAAAATGGTCACGGCCGTTGCCACAGCCCGCGTGCCCAAGCTGACGGTCATTGTGGGCGGCTCCTTTGGTGCGGGCAACTACTCCATGTGCGGGCGCGCCTACAGTCCACGGTTCCTGTGGATGTGGCCGGCCGCGCGGATCTCTGTCATGGGCGGCAACCAGGCCGCGTCGGTGCTGGCCACGGTGAAGCGCGAGCAGCACGAACAGCGCGGGGATGATTGGCCGGCCGAGGCGGAAAAAGCGTTCAAGGCCCCCATCCTGGCCCAGTACGAGGACCAGGGCAGCCCTTACTATTCCACCGCCCGCCTGTGGGACGACGGCGTGATTGACCCGGCGGACACCCGCACGGTCCTGGGCCTGGCCCTGGACGTCTGCGCCCGGACCCCGCTGCCGGAGACCTCCTTCGGCCTCTTTAGAATGTGAGCCCCTCATGAAACCTCTTTTTGACGCTCCCATGTTCACAACTGTCCTGGTGGCCAACCGCGGCGAGATTGCCTGCCGAGTGATCCGCACCCTCAAGGCCCTGGGCATCCGCTCGGTGGCTGTTTATTCCGCGCCCGACGCCGGGGCCCGCCACGTGCGCGAAGCCGACGCTGCGCTGTGCATCGGCCCAGCCGCCGCATCGGAAAGCTACCTGAACATTGACGCCGTTGTGGCTGCCGCCCGCGCATCCGGTGCCCAAGCGGTCCACCCCGGTTACGGGTTCCTGTCCGAGAACCTCGACTTCGCCAAGGCGCTCGCAACTGCCGGCATCACGTTCATCGGCCCCAACGTTGAGGCCTTGAACGTCATGGGAGATAAAATCCGCTCCAAAAACCATGTGCAGGCGGCGGGGGTTCCCGTGGTTCCGGGGATTTCCAAGCCAGGGCTCACGGATGCGGAACTGGTCAGCGCAGCGGAGGGGATCGGCTATCCGGTGCTCATCAAGCCGTCCGCCGGCGGTGGCGGCAAGGGCATGCACAGCGTGTTCTCCCACAACGATTTGCCGGCGGCCCTGGCCACCGCCCGCCGCGTTGCCGCCAGCGCCTTCGGGGACGACACCTTGTTCCTGGAGCGTCTGGTGGCCAATCCCCGCCACATTGAGGTGCAGATTCTGGCCGACAACCTTGGCAACGTGGTTCACCTGGGCGAGCGTGAGTGCTCCCTGCAACGCCGCCACCAAAAAGTCATTGAGGAAGCGCCGTCGCCGCTGCTGGAATCCCTTGACGACGGCGGCGCCACCCGGGCACGCATTGGCGCCGCCGCGTGCGCGGCAGCGGCCAGTGTGAACTACACGGGCGCCGGCACCGTCGAATTCCTGGTCTCCGATGACCGCCCGGACGAGTTCTTCTTCATGGAGATGAACACCCGCCTGCAGGTGGAACACCCCGTCACGGAAATGGTGGCCCGGGTGGAGGGGCAGCCCCTCGATTTGGTGGAGTGGCAGGTGCGCATAGCCGCCGGGGAACAGCTCAACTTCGCCCAGGAGTCGGTGACTCTTGACGGCCATGCCGTGGAGGCGCGGATTTATGCTGAAGACCCCGCCCAGGCGTTCCTGCCCTCGGCCGGGATGGTGGCGGTCTTGGACGAATCGGTGGCCCTGCGGCAGGGCGTTCGGGTGGACAGCTCCCTCGTGGAAGGGCTGGAGATTTCCTCCAACTACGATCCCATGCTCTCCAAGGTCATCGCCGCAGGTGCCGACAGGGCCCAGGCCCTCGAGCGCCTGGACGCGGCGCTGAAGGATTATGTGGTGCTGGGGGTGTCCACGAACGTGGAGTACCTGCGCCTGCTTCTGGCCGACCCCGACGTCCAGGCCGGACACCTCGACACCAACCTCATTGAGCGCAAACTCCCGGACATGGTGTTCCGCACCCTCGATGCTGGTGACTATGCCGCCGCAGCGCTCTTTGTCCGCGGACCGGCCACCCCTGCTGCGGACCGGCATTCCCTCGGCGGGGCCCCCGGGCGCGAGGGCCCCGTTGCGAGCTTGCGAGCAATGGGAGCGACTGGGGACTATCCGACGCGTCGGCTGCGGGCGGTCTTGGGGTTCTCCTTTAGGCCGCCTACGGAAACGCCGGCTCCGGAAACGCCGGCTCCTTCGCCGGGCCGCCCGTGGGCGCGCAGCGACGGGTGGCGGCTGGGTGATCCGGCACCCTGGCGCAGCGCCTGGGGCGGGCCGGGACGCACCAAGGTGGTGACTGTCAGCGGGACGGCAGATCCCGGCGTCGTGCGTGTCAGCGGTCTGGGGGAGAATCCGCAGGAGGTGCACGGCGGTGAACGAGACTACCAGCTGGCCACGGACGGCCATGAGGTGTTTTTGGGCAGCGGCGGGTGGACCACGCACATTCAACTGCTGGACCGCGACGAGGCGGTGGCGCGCATGCTCGCCGGGCTGGAACGCCGGGACGCCGCGGCAGATCCGCACGTGCGCAGTCCCATGCCGGGCACCGTCACTGTCCTGAATGTCCGCACGGGGGACAGGGTTGAGGCGGGCACGGTGCTGCTCGGCGTGGAGGCCATGAAGATGGAACACCAGCTGGTGGCGGCAATTGCCGGCACGGCCCACATCAGTGTGGCCGTGGGCTCGCTGGTGAAGGCGGATCAAATTGTGGCCACAGTGGTCCCGGACGAAACTGAAGCAACCACACACAGCCCTGAAGGGGAGCAACGTGCCAAATTTTGAGCTCAATGACGAGTACCAGGACCTCAGCGACATGGTCAGGGACTTCGCCGATAATGAAGTGGCCCCCGTGGCTGCGAAACACGACGAGGAGCATTCCTTCCCCTATGAAGTGGTGGCCAAGATGGGGGAGCTGGGCCTCTTTGGCCTGCCCTTCCCGGAAGAATTTGGCGGCATGGGCGGGGACTACTTTGCCCTTGCCCTGGCCCTGGAACAGCTGGGGCGGGTGGACCAGTCGGTGGCGATCACCCTGGAGGCAGGCGTATCGCTCGGCGCCATGCCCGTGCACCGCTTCGGCACCCAGGCGCAAAAGGAGCAGTTGCTGCCATCCCTGACCACGGGGCAGGCGCTGGCAGGCTTTGGCCTGACCGAGCCCGACGCCGGATCGGACGCCGGGGGCACGGCCACCAAGGCGCGCCTGGAGAATGGCGAATGGGTGATTGACGGCAGCAAGCAGTTCATCACCAACTCCGGCACGTCCATCACGAAGTTTGTCACCGTCACCGCCGTGACGGGCACCTCTGAACGGGCCAATGGTTCGGTGAAGAAGGAAATTTCCACCATCCTGGTGCCCAATGGGACGCCGGGGTTCACCGTGGAGAAGCCGTACAACAAGGTGGGCTGGAACGCCTCGGACACCCACCCGCTGACATTTGCCAATGCCCGGGTGCCGGAGGAGAACCTTCTGGGCGAGCGGGGCCGCGGCTACGCCAACTTCCTGTCCATTCTGGATGAGGGCAGGATCGCCATTGCCGCCCTTGCCACGGGCAGCGCCCAGGGATGTGTTGACGAGGCCACCCGCTACGCCAAGGAACGACGTGCCTTTGGCCACAACATTGGCCACTACCAGGGCATCTCCTTCAAGATTGCCCGCATGCAGGCCCGCGCCCACCTGGCCCGGCTGGCCTATTATGACGCCGCCGCACGCATGCTTGCCGGCAAGCCCTTCAAGACTGAGGCCGCCATCGCTAAGATGACAGCAAGTGAGGCGGCCATGGACAACGCCAGGGACGCCACCCAGGTCTTTGGCGGCTACGGGTTCATCAATGAATTCCCCGTGGCCCGCCATTACAGGGATTCGAAGATTCTGGAGATTGGGGAGGGCACCACGGAAGTCCAGCTGATGCTCATAGCCAGGGAACTGGGTCTGTAACCGGTGGTTGAGCGTGTCTGTCCGGTGGTTGAGCGTGTCCAGACCCAGTCAACGTAGTGAGAAAGGCAACCCGTCATGATCAACAAAGTAGTTGCATCCCCGGCCGCGGCCGTTCACGACATCCACAACGGTGCATCCTTGGCCGTGGGCGGGTTTGGGCTATGCGGGATCCCCGTGGCACTCATCGCCGCCCTGCACAGTGCCGGAACCTCCGGGCTGGAAACCATCTCCAACAATTGCGGCGTGGACGACTGGGGCTTGGGCATCCTGCTTCGCGACGGCCGCATCCGGCGCACCGTCTCCTCCTACGTGGGGGAGAACAAGGAGTTTGCCCGGCAATTTTTGGCCGGCGAACTCGAAGTTGAACTCACCCCGCAAGGCACGCTCGCCGAAAAGCTGCGGGCAGGAGGGGCCGGGATCCCCGCGTTCTACACGGCCGCCGGGGTGGGCACCCAGGTCAGTGAGGGCGGCCTGCCGCGCAAGTACGACGGCGCCGGGGGAGTCGCCATCGCCTCGCCGGCGAAGGAGGTGCGCACCTTCAGGGACGCCGAGTTCGTGCTGGAGGAGTCCCTGACCCCGGACTTCGCGCTGGTCCACGCGTGGAAGGGCGACCGACACGGCAACCTGGTCTTCCACGCAACCGCCATGAACTTCAACCCGCTGTGCGCCATGGCTGGGCGCATCACCATTGCCGAGGTTGAGGAACTTGTGGAAGCCGGCGAGCTCGACCCGGAACACGTCCACGTCCCCGGGATCTTCGTCCAACGCGTGGTCCACGTCCCGGCAGGCACACCGGGCAGCGAGAAGCGCATCGAAAA
>JBDTQM010000033.1:0-26058 GCA_039932175.1 Specibacter sp. | reverse complement strand
CGGCGCCTTGCCAGGATCGTCTCCCCCATTGCACTTAGGACCCTGGTCCGAAGGGCGATGGCAATACTTATGCCTGACTGTTTGGTCCGGGACTCCCAGAGAAGCGTTTCGTGGTCAATCCGCCTGCCGCCAACGGCCACGAGATGTTCACCTTCCAGGTGGCTGTCGGCGCCACAATTGCGGTTCGTCACGGCACCGTTGATGGCGGAAACCGCGTGGACCTCGCCGGACCAGTCTTCGGCCTCGATTGTTGTTTCAAGAACGGCAAGATGAGGGTGGGCAAGTGACTGAAATTGCCGGGAAATGATGCAGGTGGTCCGCCCTGCCTGATCACGGTAGCGGTTTGTGCGCGTCACAATCCCGTGCTGGAGGTCAAGTTCCTGGTGGTGGCTGAGCATCTCCGCCCGCCCCGGCGCCAGACAGGGCCCGCCAACTGGCTGGATGGACAGGAACGTCCAATCGGGGGCATTGACCATGTGTTCGCTCTCATCGATGCGCCCAGCCAGGGAAGTCGTGGCGCGGTTGTAAACACCGGCAAAGTACGTCCCCGGATAGTGGATTTCATCCGCCAACGAGCCAGGAACAGATCCACGCGTGGCCCAATAGCCGTTGCCAAGGGTGCACAGTGCCTCCCGGCGGCCTTCGAGGGCTGGGTCGAAGCCGTCGTAAGCCAGCAGCCAAGGATCAAGAACATCGCCATTGGACCATGGACCGCTCTCAACAGCCGCTGTGGCTTGCGGAGCGGCGTTGACATACGCCCGAACCAACGACAGTGCCGTGAGGTCCTCCACCACCAAATTCGCCCCGGCCGACAGCAGGGCGTCATTTCCGGAACCCCTGTCAACGCCGACGACCAGGGCAAACCCGCCGGAAACACCAGCCTCAACACCGGCAGAGGCATCCTCCAACACGACCGCATCAGCAGGCCGGATCTGGAGTCGCCGCGCTGCCTCAAGGAACATGGCCGGATCCGGTTTCCCAGCCAGTCCCAGCCTGGCGGCGTCGGTGCCGTCCACCAGAACGGTAAACAGCCCGGCAATTCCCGCTGCGGCCAGAATCGCTTGGCTGTTGCGGCTTGCAGTGACCAAGGCTGTGGGCACCATGGCCGCGGAGAGCCGGTGCAGCAGAGCAAGGGCATCGGGAAAGACCACCACCCCCGAAGCCTTCAAGAGTTCAGCGAAGATCTGCTGTTTTCGGGCAGCCATGCCCATAACGCTGAAGATGCCCGGCACGTCCCCGGCGTCACCCTCGGGAGCGTGGATACCACGGTGTCTTAGAAAAGTCCGAATTCCGTCCTCGCGGCTGCGCCCGTCTACAAACGGCCCATACTCACGTTTAATGTCAAATGCATCGATCGTGGATCCCGACAACACCGGCAATGCTTCGTCAAAAAGCGCCTTCCATGCGGCAGCATGCAATCCGGCGGTTTCTGTGACCACCCCGTCCATGTCGAAGATGACGGCACCGTAGCCTCCTGCTGGAGTCGTTCTGCCGCGCTCTTGCGAAACGTTGTGTCGTTGCATGGCAGCCTGCTTCCCTTGCGCCGCTACCGGCTGAAGCGTCCCGCCTGCCGCGGGGCACATATCCCCCTTCACCATGGTTCACCCAACAGTGCTGCGTTGCACAGGGTACAAGGTCCCGAGCAACTAATCCTGCACATGCAGGCCCTATGGCCCTAACCGTGGCGGGCAGTCAACGGTAGCTTCGATGCTGTGGGCACCCAATCCGATCCGCTGGTGACCGCGCATCTCCCCCTCGAAAGGACGCACCATGAAAGCATTGGTTTATCAGGGCCCCGGAGTCAAACAGTGGATGGACGTTCCGATGCCGCAATTGCTCAATCCGGGTGACGTCATTGTCCGCGTCGACACCACCACCATCTGCGGAACGGATCTGCACATCCTCAAGGGAGATGTTCCTGCCGTTCAGGTTGGCCGAATTTTGGGCCATGAAGGGGTGGGCACCATTTCGGAAGTCGGCACGGCTGTCAAGGATTTTATCCTCGGTGACCGCGTGATTGTCTCATGCATCAAGTCATGCGGACACTGCGTTAATTGCCGCATCAACTTGTACTCACACTGCCTCGGAGCGGAGGGCGCTTCCGGGATCGGTTGGGTGTTCGGCCACCTGATTGACGGGACGCAGGCAGAATACGTGCGCGTGCCGTACGCCGACAACTCCTTGCACAAACTGCCCGACGGCGTCACGGACGTCCAGGCTGTCATGCTCTCCGACATTCTGCCCACAGGGTTCGAAATCGGCGTGCTGGCGGGCCAGGTCAAGCCCGGGGATGTGGTGGCGGTTATCGGCGCCGGTCCAGTGGGTCTTGCAGCGATGATGACAGCCGGGCTGTGTGGGGCGGCGACAGTCATCGCCATTGATGTTGACCACGGGCGGTTGGAACAAGCCAAGACATTTGGTGCCACAGACACTGTCGTGTCAGGCGCGGCGGACTGGAAGGAGCAGGTTCTTGCACTGACCGACGGCGCCGGAGTGAATGTCGCCATTGAGGCCGTTGGCGTGCCTGAGACGTTTGCGATGGCCCTGGACGTCGTTCGCCCCGGTGGTCATGTCGCAAACGTCGGCGTCCATGGCAAGGCGGTCAATCTGCATTTGGAGGAGCTGTGGATTCGCAACATCACCATCACCATGGGCCTGGTCAATGCAAATACGACGCCCATGCTGCTCAAATTGGTCGCCTCACACAAGATCCCGGCTGAGCGGTTCGCCACGCATTTTTTCACTCTTGAGCAGATGATGGAAGCCTACGAGACGTTTTCAAATGCGGCCACAACCAAGGCGCTGAAAGTAGTCATCTCTCGAGTGGGCTGAGCGCAACGTGACATCAGCCGGCCCCGTCCGTTTGTGCCTGTACAGCGGTGATGGCCACGGTGTTGACAATGTCTTCAACCGTTGACCCCCGCGACAGGTCATTGATGGGCTTGCACAGCCCTTGCAAAACAGGACCAACCGCAATGGCTCCGGCGGATTGCTCAACAGCTTTGTAGGTGTTGTTGCCGGTGTTGAGGTCGGGGAAAATCAACACCGTTGCCTGTCCGGCAACAGCCGATGACGCCATTTTTACTCTGGCAATGGACGGGTCCACTGCCGCATCGTATTGCAGAGGACCGTCCACAGCCAGGTCCGGGCGGGCAACCCGGACCTGTTCGGTGGCTTGGCGTACCAAGTCCACCGAAATGCCCGTGCCGGAGGCGCCTGTCGAATAGGACAACATCGCCACCCTTGGCTCAACACCAAACCGGGCGGCCGTGTCCGCGGAGGCCACGGCGATATCAACCAGTTGCTCCGCCGTCGGCACCGGTATGACGGCGCAGTCGCCGTAGACCAACACGCGGTCTGCAAAAAGCATGAAGAACACGGAGGAAACGTTGCGTACGCCCGGCCGAGTTCCAATGAACTCCAAGGCGGGGCGGATGGTGTCGCCAGTGGTGTGCGCCGCCCCGGACACCATGCCATCTGCCAGGCCAAGGTGAACCATCATGGTGCCGAAATAGGCTCCCTCCAACATGGCCTCCCGTGCCCGGGCAGGCCCAACACCCTTGTGTGCTCGCAACCGTAAATATTCGGTGACAAAACGTCCCCGAAAATCCGAGGTGACTGGATCCACAACGTCCACTCCCGCAAGATCAATCCCCTGGGCGGCACACAGTTCCCGGATGAGCGCCTCATTGCCCAGAACCGTCAAATCGCAAACATCACGACGGTGCAGAATCTCGGCTGCGCGAAGAACCCTCAACTCCGTTCCCTCGGCAAGCACAATGCGCCGCCGCTGGCTTCGGGCACGTTCAATGAGGTCATTGAGAAACCGCAGGGGTGCCATGGTTGCGGGCCGGGGAAGGGCAAGCCGTTCGAGCAACTCATCTTCATCAACACATCGCGACCAGGCGCCGAGGGCGGCGGCCACCTTGCGGCGGCGTCCCGCATGGACCTCGCCGCGCACCCCAGCGACCCTTTGGGCGATGCTGTACGTGTCACGCCCATCGACAAAGACGGGAAACGGGGCATGGGTCAGCAACGGCAGCACGCTCGGATCAGGGGCCAGCCCATCGCTAAGGATCATCCCGCTGGGTATGGGGAAAGCAGGCGAGTAGCCGCAGGCCAGACTGGCAACCATGACATCCGCCCGGTCACCTGGAACAATCACGAGGTCACCGGCGACGAGTCCTTTCAGGAAATTGCCCACCGTCATGGCTGCGACGTTGACCGCCCGTACGTCACGGTCCAGCTCAGTATTTCCTCCCAGTTGCCACAGTCCCAACGCCGAAGATACATCGCTCACCGTTGGACGGGCAATTTCCGCCGTCTCGGGGATGACATATACGGGCCGCCCACTCACCCCGGGCCGCATCGTCCGCCGTATTTCAGCGCTGACGCCCGCATTGGCCCGATTTACCATGACAGCCAGCAGGGAACAATGAAAGGATGCCAGTTGCTTGCGGGCAGCGTCCACGGCATCCACCGTCTCCGCCGATCCCAGGCCGTCCGCCCCCACGACGGCCACAACTGGCAGCCCCAACGTGTTTGCCAGATGCGCGTTGAGGGAAAATTCAGATGCAGCGTCGCGACCGCGCAGGTCCGAACCGTCCACGACGACGACGTCGCACAGCTTGGCAATCTTGCTGAAGCGGGCCAAGGCCTCGCCCTCTATGTCCGCTCCTCGGCCGGCAGCCAACAGCTTGCTGGCCTGGGCGAGTCCCAGGCCTCCACAGCACACGCTTTCCTTCAGGGCGTACAAGTCGCGCAGCATGAGAACCATCGGATCCAGCTCGGGATCCGAGGTGGTGACGATCGGGCGAAAGAAGCCAACCTTGTCTACATGGCGATGCAGGGCGTCCATCAATCCCAACGAGATCAGTGATTTTCCTGCCCCCTGTGCGGCTGCACACACGTATACACCCCGGGATCCGGATATGGAAGCAGACATTTTCGATCGCACCTTTCATCCGTTGTTGACGCTGACTGGGATATCCGTTGAGCGGATCTACTTACCCGGCACCGCCGCAGCAACCAGCTCCTGGCTCGCCGCAGCTTCAGCCGCGGCGATGACGGGGACGGTGCGCAGGAAGCTGTCGGGGTTCAGCGAGATGGAATCGATTCCCTCCGCGACCAAGAACTGTGCAAACTCCGGCTGATTGCTGGGCGCCCGTCCACAGAACCCTATCCTGATGCCTGCCAAGTGGGCCCGGCGATCGCCGCATGGATCATGGACTCGACGGCGTCGTCGCGTCCGTCAAACAGCGGGGCAAGAGCGGCCGAATCCCATCCACACCGAGAACAAGTTGGCTGAGATCGTTGGAGCTGATGGAGAAGCCGTCGAACTTGGCCGCAAACTCCTGCGCCAAGATGACGTTCAAGGTGATCTCACACATCATGTAAATCTTGTTTCCGTCCCGGCCCCTCACAAACCCGTTTTCCGCCATCACGGCCAGGACTCGATCCGCTTCGGCAAGCGTCCGCCAGAACGGCACCATCACGATCACTTTCATGAAGCCGCAATGGTTGCGACAACGGATGACGGCCCGGCATTCAAGGTCAAACCGGGCCCGATAGCGCGGATCATAGTAGCGCGACGAACCGCGGAATCCGGTCATCGGATTGGCCTCCTCCCGCTCAGAGTCAGAGCCCCCAATCAGGTGGGCGCACTCGTTGGTCTTAAGGTCACTGAACCTCACCACCACCGGGGAGGGATGGAACGGTGCGGCCAGCTTGGCAAGCCCGACCGCCAAGGCTTGCACAAAGCAATCCGCCGGCTCGGTGAATCCGCGCATCAATTTCTTGATTTTGGCCAGATCTGCCGGATCCGCAACCCGTTCCGGGCACGCCATGGCCATCGGGTGAGCCTGGACCATGTCGGTGAAGACAAATTCCATGCCTGCCAGTCCGATGCCCTGTGCGGGCAGGTGCCACCGCTTGAAGGCCGCGGACGGACTTGCAGGGTTGGGCATGACTGCTGTCCGCGTTTCCTGCAGATCGCCGAGGTCCACATCGTTCTGAGCGCTCGCCAGAAGTCCTTCATGGACCTGGCCTGAGTCCCCCTCCGCACAGGAAACCGTGATGGACTGCCCACCCACAAGCACCTTGGTGGCGTTCGTTGTACTGACGACGGCGGTATTCCCCAGTTCGCCGCTGACGATCGCCGCATGGCTGGTTGCCCTGCCTTTGTCAGTGACGATGGCCTTGGCACCCTTCCTAACCGGAACCCAATCAGGATCGGTTTGTTCGGCGACCAACACGGAGCCGTCCACGAAGCTGCCAATGTCAGCTGCACTGTTGAACACGCAGGCGGTGCCCGAGGCAATGGAGTCTCCCACCGCAGCCCCTTCAGCCAGCATCCGACCCGTCTCGGTGAGCCGGTGAGTGCTCATCAAGGTACGGCTCTTGCGGGCCTGGACTGTTTCCGGGCCCACGTCCGAACGGACCATGAGCTGGCCGCCCATAGACAATGCCCCATCCAGATGCCCGTACTTCATGATCTCCCGGTAATTGATGGCACCGTCGGCAAAGAGCGAGGCGCAGCATCGCAGACAGGCGCCAAGAAGTTGCTGCCCGCCCCTGACATTGAGGTAGCTTTCCTGCTGTCCGGCGAAGCTGGCGTCGGGGAGGTCCTCGACGGTGGCGCTTCTGCGCACGGCGACGGCGGGGTCCCGGCGTCCGGCACGAACGGCCATCCCACGGTAGTAGGAACTGATTTGTTGAGAAGTCTCGGCCGGGAACGCGCCGGCGAGGATCAGCTCGCGCACACTGGATCCGATGAATCGCCAGTTGGCACCGCCGGTATCCTTGGTGGCGACGAGGCTGGCCATTTTTGGGGCCATATTGTTCGCCCAAAGGAATTTCCGGTACGCGGATGCAGTGAGCGCGAAACCGCCGGGCACCTTGACGCCGTCGTAATCCAGCGATTGGACCGATGCACTCAGGGACGCGTTGTTCCCACCGACGTGGGCGACGTCCCCTTTTCCGACGCCCTCCAGCCAAACCACACTGGCCGTCTCCACGCTGTCATTCGTCACGGTTATCAGGTTTCCTCTGCTCGTTGGCTGTGCTGCTCGGCAGGTCATCCTCGCGCCCGGCGCCTACACAATGAGTCAACACCTATGGATCGAGCCCGGATAGGGGCCAAAGTCACCACTGCCACACTTCCTTTCCCGGGGTTTCTCTTGGGAATGAAAGGGCTTTTGACCTCATGGCAAGGAATGAGCAGCCAGTCTCAAAAACAGTCAAGGCTCCAGCACGGCGGCATGAGGAGTGGGGGCTGCCCCGGTGGCTTCGTATCCCCTGTGAGGTTCACAGGGCCCAACAACACCGGGCGCGGTGCCGGGAAGTCAATTGGTTCTCATGGATCGAACCTACGTGAGGGGCGTTCGGCCCTAGTGGAATGGCCTTGCATCAACGAGCCTTGAGATACAAACCTGCCACCCTTCACCCCAGGAAAGGCAAATGAGATGAGCATCGTCGTCGTCCATGAGTCCATGCTTGGCAACACCCACAGAATTGCCCTGGCCATAGCTGAGGGTCTCGCTCCCTTCGGCATCGTGGCCACGGCAAACGTCAACGACAAGCTGGCCAAGGAAGCCACGTGCTCCGCCGACTTGGTGGTTCTCGGCGGGCCTACCCATGTGCATGGCATGACCAGGACGTCCTCGCGCGAAGAAGCCATATCTTGGGCGGATGACCCCTCGAAGAACCTGGCGCTCGAGGCTTCAGCGCCCGGCGTTGGAGTTCGCAAATGGACAAAGGACCTTGACGTAGTTCCGGCCTTGTGCGCAGCATTTGACACGCCCATGGGCATGGGGCGCGTCATCACGGCAGCAGCATCAGGGCACATCGAGCATGCGCTGACGAAACGGGGATCGAGCGCTGTCACTTCACCGCAGAGCTTCCTGGTGCACAAGGACAGCATCCTTGAAGACGGTGAACTGGCCCGGGCTCGTGACTGGGGAACCATGGTGGGCAAAGCCATGCAAGGATTCATCCGCTGAGCTTCCGCTGCGTGTGGTGAGAGCCCATGAGGGACTGCTCATGTGCGGTGGTGTCCCCTGGTCCAGGATCCTGCCAGCGGAATGGGGCCATTTATCCTCCTCGGACGTATGTGCCAGGAACCGGCCCGTGCGCCGGAAGTCGCGGGCCACAAACGGCACGGCGACCGCCGTTCCAACCGCTCCAACGGCCGTGATCCACCACAACGGATCTCCCGGCTCTGCCACGTTTGCCGCCTGAAAGGCACAGAGTAACGGGTAAAGGGCATGAGGATCAGTTGCGTGGCCAGGCACTTTCGTTGTTGAACCGCGGTAGCCCGGATGACCGGCAGGTGTTCGCGATCGACGGCTGCGTTACCTACGATCTGACGGCGGACATGTTTTTGCTCGCCACTCTCCAGCGAAAACATCACATCAAGCCTGCCGAACCGCACGGCAGGGGCCACTTTGTTCGCATTGCAGACCAGTCCCCCAATCAGGGCACCGAACGCTGCAAAGGCAATCCCGAAGACCAGATGGGACGCCCAGCCGGAGGGGGCGGCACCGAATACCAGCACCCCGAAAACAGCTTCGGCCACGATGAGGGCGGCCAGGCCGGCAGGCAAATAGCGTGTGTAACCGTTCTTCACTGCCGGGCCCAGTCCGATGTCCTCAATGCCCTGTGCACGTTTCATGGATCTTGCCCAACGATCATGGGAGTCTGCCAGGAGATCATCAATTCCGCTCATCGTCCTCTTCTTCCCAAGAATCACGCTGACGCCGGCAAAGCCAGGGGCGCAGCCCGCTGCCGGCACCGTGGTTGCCATCCTGCCCCGTTCCAGTCCGGAAGCCAATGATCCTGGGTTCGGTCACAGCCACGGGATGCCCCGCCACGGCAATGTTGTGCGCGCCGCGATCGGAGTGACCGGGACGGCTCGGCTGCGCCCGTCTTTTTGGTCCGCCCCCATGCCGGTCAAGGTCTATCATTCAAGGAGACCCCACTTTTTCTACACAGCATTGGAGCGCCCCATTAAAGATGTGACCGCCGCACATGATGTCTTCTACGGCAATCCCGCAACCGACGATGACATTGACCTCGTGGAGGAAACCCCGAGGTCCGCCGTTACCCGCTTCAAGGACAAGCCCGACGTCGTCCGTCACGGCGGCAGGTACGTCCTGATCAACCGCGACCGAACGCCCAACGAGGCCATGGTGGATGACCTGCTGTTCATCCGCGCCGCTTTGGAGGCTGCACAGCTGGACTACCTGCTGGTGCGCGGCAACGACGAGCGCCCCGTGATTTCCGTTGATTGGAAGGACCGCGCCGCGCTGCGCAAGACCATGGTGGAGGCGTGCGCCAACGAACCGTTTTATGCGATGACCGTGGACGCGCGCAAGAAGTCGGCGTTGCTGGTGGCTGACGGGATGCTGGCCAAGAACCGCAAATCCCGGATCCTGCGGCTGTACCGGCCGCGGTGGGAGCCCGACGGCGGGCTGGAATTCGGCGCGTCGCTGGGGGTGCAGATTGAGCTGTGGGGCTTTGAGGGCGAGCAATTGGTGCTGCCGGTTGAGAACTCACTGACCCGCCGGACACTGCTGGCCCAGGACGCCGTGCGTGGCACTGTGGAAAGGTTCGGGCACGTCTGGCCAACCATTGAGAACATGTTCGCCGACCATGCCTCCGACATCGGCTTCGACATTGATCTGGTTTTCTCCTGGGTTGACGGCAGCTCACCCGAATACATTGCCGCCCGGCGCGCCCGGATGAAGGGGGTGGTGGTGGGCGAGGGTGACGACCATGAGGCCCGGTTCCGGCAGATCGACGAGCTCAAGTATGCGCTGCGCTCCGTCTACACCTTTGCGCCGTGGATTCGTCGCATCTTCATCGCCACCGACTCCCCCACCCCGTCCTGGCTGGCCGACCACCCCTGCGTGACAGTGGTGCGCAGTGAGGAATTCTTCGCCGACCCGTCGGTACTGCCCACGCACAATTCACAGGCCGTGGAGTGCCAACTGCACCATATCGAGGACCTGTCGGAGCACTTCCTGTACTCCAATGACGACATGTTCTTCGGCCGTCCCGTCAGCCCGGACATGTTCTTCACGCCCGGCGGCATCACGAAGTTCATCGAAGCCGAGACGAGGATTGGCCTCGGTGAGAACGACGCCGAACGCAGCGGCTTCGAAAACGCCGCCCGGGTGAACCGGAAGCTGTTGTGGGAACGGTTCGGGCGGATCACCACCCGTCACTTGGAACACGCTGCAGCACCCCTGCGCCGGAGCGTCATGGCGCAGATGGAACAAGAATTCCCCTCGGAATTCAGTGCGACGGCGGCCAGCACCTTCCGTGCTGCGGAGAACATTTCCGTCACCAATTCGCTATACCACTACTACGGGCTGCTCACGGGCCGTGCCGCCGTTCAAACCGGCGCCAAGGTGCGGTATATTGACACGACCGCTCGGTCAGGCTTGAACTACCTGCCCAAATTGCTCGCCAAACGCAACATGGACTTCTTCTGCCTCAACGACGGCAGCTTCCCGGAGGTCCCTGCCGCCGAACGGGCAGAATTAGTCACCGATTTCCTGCAGAAGTATTTCCCGATCACGGCGCCGTGGGAAAAGTAGCCCGGCCCCTGCCGACCGGCGCAGTTCCCGGGGTTTAGCGCGGCGCCAGCCCGCGCCGTCGTGCCTGAACCGGGATGCCCGTGCTTCGCGGCGCGTGGTCGGGGATGCGCACCCCGGCAGCGCTGAGGCGGGCGCGTGTTTCCTCGGCACTGACGTGCTCGCCGACGGTCGGGCCGGTACCCAGCGGCACGGTTGAGTGGACAATGGTGTGCTCATACACGTGGACCAGGTTGAAGGACTGCCCGCCGTCCCGGCCGCGGGTGCCGCCGACCGGCACGTTCAGGTCCTGGGTGTAACAGGTGGCCGAGGCGATGGACACCGGGATCCCGGCAAACATGGCGGTCGTCGAATAGTGTAGGTGGCCGGCCAAAATGGTGCGTACGTCCGAGCCGCGCAACACAGCCGCCAGCTCAGACTGCCGGCGCAGCTCCACCAGCACGGCCAGGTCCAACACGCTGGGGACCGGGGGGTGGTGGAGCGCCAGGATCGTGCCGTCCGGAGCGGGGGTGGCAAGTTCCCCGGCCAACCACTCCAGCTGGTCCGCACCGAGCTCGCCGTAATGGAACCCCGGCACCGAGGTGTCCAAGGTGATGACCCGGAGCCCGTGCAGGAAATAGCTGTGGTCTATGGGTGCACTGTCCGCAGCTTCCCCCAGCAAGGCTGTGCGGAAGTTTCCGCGATGGTCGTGGTTCCCCATGGCCCAAATGACCTCGGCCCCCATGCCCTTGCAGGCGGGCTCCACGATCCGGCGCAGCTTGGCGTATGCCTCGGGCTCGCCTTTGTCGGTGAGGTCGCCGGTAAAAATGACCGCCTCCGGCCGGGCGCCCGACGCCGTGATTTCGGCGAAGATTTGGCGCAGCCGCTCCTCACTGTCCACAGCGCCGTACAGGGGGTCCGGGCCACCCAGCAGGTGGGTGTCGCTCAGGTGTAGCAGGAAGTGGCGCGGCCTGGGATGTTCGGCCTCGATGAAGTCCATGACTGCCTTAATGGTCGGGTGGATGCGGCGGCTGCCACATTCCTCTCACATACCTCCATCCAACCACCGACCAGGTGAACTGCAGGCCAACACCGCCAACAATTTGGAACAATGTCTCTGGTTCCCGCCCCTTCGTCCCGCTGGCGGGCAGGGATCCACCGGCCACGTCGAGTTCCGGTTCGTGGACAATAGGCCCCGGCGCGAATAAATTAGGCATGGCAGCTGATTGCCAATTTGGCAGTAACCGGCGCGGCCGCGTCAAACATGCACACCCAGGTGGTGCCAATCCAGACCCAACTGCCGGAGCTGTTGAACTCTTCTCGGTGCGTGGGGTTAGTAGTCTGGAACGGCAATGACCCGATAAAGCTTTAAGGCGCCGGAAGGATTAACCGGGTTTCCTTGCCAGTGCTGGGATAATTGAGGGTATGGACACTTCTTCTTCCCAGCCGTCCGATGGTCTTTTTGATGCTGGGCTGATCGAGCGGGTGGAGGCCCCAGCCGATGAGAGGATGGACGCCAATGGTGGGGTGGGGAAGAGGTTCAGGGCATTTGAGCCCGATGCGGTGATGTTGGTGCCGCCGTGGTCAACTAACCCAACGTCGATCAGGCGCTACTGTCGCACCTGAATTGACTCAAATTTGGTGGCCAGTCCAAAGGCTGGGGTTAGCGAACGATCTTGAAGTTGAAGTTGGGCGTACCAAGGGCTCCCCAAAGGCGGAGCCAGACGGGCATGAGCATTTCCGCACCGCGGGCCGTGGTGATGTCGCCGAGATCGATCACGTCCTGGTGGCCAAAGTCATTCAGGAGCCTGGTGACCGTGGCCTTGGCGTCGGCGTCGTTTCCGGATACGAAAACCGTTCCTGGATCCGCCAGCAGGCCCGGGTTCGTCATGAGCCCCGCGCTGAGGGTGTTCAAGGACTTCACGACACGGGCCCCGGGAAAGGCGCGCTGGATCTGCTCACCGAGGGAATCGGTGTCCTTGACGGACAGGGTCGGAGGCATGCCATGGCTGAAATCGAGGGGGTTGGCGATATCCAAGATGACCTTGCCATCCAAGTTCTCTGCCCCGGCCAGGGTAAGGACGTCCAGGGAAACGCCACCGCTGGTGGCGTTCACGATGAGCCCGGCACCGGCTGCAGCGCCAGCGAAGTTGGACACCTCAATGCCGCGGTTCTCCGCGGCCCAAACGGCGAAGGACGAATTGCCCATCGCGTCCATCCCGGAGCGAGCCAAGGTGACCTCCGGGTCGCGGGTGCCGATGGTTACAGTGTGGCCTAGCCCAGCCAGACCTGCTGCCATCGTTCGTCCGACCATGCCGGTTCCGAGAACTGCGATGTTCATGAATACTCCTTGAGCCGTGATGCGGATGGGCCACCGGGCAAGGCGGATGATGCCGTCGCCAATGAAGGCTGCGTGTTTGCCGGTGGGGAATATGCGAGCGGGGCCCACTCCTGTCCTAAGGGTTGCGAGCCGATGAGACCCACCACCTGCACCATTGTTGTGACGAAACATCCCATTCGTCAAGCATGAGTGAGTGAACATCAAGCGCATGCAGAGGGAGAATGGTTCCGGCGGTGTGCAGGACGTCTGACGAAACCCAGCGTAATATTCTGGAGGCGGATGCACACCTGGTCAACCAGCATGGCCTCCGGGCGGTCAGGGTGGACTCTGCAATCAAGGACTGCGGTTTTAGCAAAACAACCGTCATACCGGCAGTTTCCGACCACGGACACCCTCGCCACCGCCTACGCCCCAGGCCGGGCCGACTCCTGGCTGGCTTCAACGGACGCACGGGGCTGCCGCGAAACCACCGGTTCCGCGACACGCAAAGACGCGATTCGCCTGGCCGTACGGATACTCACAATGGCCTTGCCAAGATCTTCAGCAGTCTCAGCGATTCTCTCTTCGGCACTGCCGACATTGAATGCTCCAACCATCGAGATCTCGAACCCTCGTGGGCTCAAGCCCGGCCATAAAGCTGGGCCCTGTCATTGATGAACTCCCATCTGGGACCACAGGCATTCTGTGGTCAACAATGGGCTCGCACATCTGGCCACCGCAGCCCGCATTCAGCGAAGCACACCGGCTCACTCAACATCAGATTCATCCCGGGCTAAAGATACCCACGAGGCAATGAGCGCAATGGCTCAAGCACAGCGGCACCAATGACACGGGCACTAGTGTCCGGCGCCGAGTTTTCCGCTAAGGCGTTCGTGCATGCGCGTGCTGGCTTCGTTGAGGCCAATGACCTCCACCTCCGTGCCGTGGCCGCGGTACTTCTCGATGATCGCATCCAGGGCTGCGATGGTGGAAGCGTCCCACAGGTGGGAGGCGTGCAGGTCGATGATGACGCGCGCGGGGTCCAGGGCGTAGTCGAACTGGGTGTACAGCTCGTTTGAGGAAGCGAAGAACAGCTCCCCATTCACCAGGTAGGTTGCGGTCTCCCGCCCGTCGATGGTTGTTATTGTCCGTTCTACCGTTACCAGATGGGCTACGCGGCGGGCGAAGAGCACCATGGCCACCAGCACGCCCACACCAACGCCGATGGCGAGGTTGTGGGTGGCAACGACCACGATCACGGTGGCGACCATGACGGCCGTTTCACTTTTAGGCATACGCTTGAGGGTGCTTGCTCGGATGCTGTGCCAGTCGAAAGTGGCGATGGAGACAAAGACCATGACCGCCACTAGGGCCGCCATGGGGATCACCGAGACGACATCCCCAAGCACGACGACGAGGATTAGCAGGAATACTCCGGCTAGGAATGTGGAGATTCGGGTGCGGGCACCGGAGGCTTTGACGTTGATCATGGTCTGGCCGATCATGGCGCAGCCGCCCATGCCGCCAAAGAAGCCGGTAACAATGTTGGCCACGCCCTGCCCCCAGGATTCACGGGTCTTGTTGGAGTGGGTGTCGGTGATGTCATCGACCAGCTTGGCCGTCATCAAGGACTCCAGGAGCCCGACGAACGCCATGGCCAGGGCGAAGGGGAAGATGATCTGGAGTGTTTCAAGGGTGAAGGGAACGTTGGGGATGAACAGAGAGGGAAGCGAATCGGGCAGCTCTCCCTTGTCCCCCACCGTCGGCACCGCGATGGAGGCGAAAACGGTGATGAGGGTCAGAACGACGATGGCAACCAACGGGGCCGGAACGGCCTTAGAAAGCCTCGGCAGGCCGAAGATGATCAGCAAGCCGAAGGCGGCCAGCGGGTAGACCATCCAAGGCACGCCGAGCATCTCGGGGACCTGGGATATGAAGATCAAGATAGCCAAGGCGTTGACGAAGCCGACCATGACCGAGCGAGGGATGAACCGCATCAGCTTCGCGACCCCTGAAACTCCGAGAATGATTTGGAAGATCCCGGCCAGGATGACGGCGGCAATGAAATAGTCGATCCCGTCGGACTTCATCAGTGGGGCGATGACCAGAGCCACAGCCCCGGTGGCTGCCGAGATCATGGCCGGTCGGCCGCCGACAAAGGAAATGGTCACGGCCATAGTGAACGCCGCGAACAAGCCGATCCTCGGATCTACCCCTGCGATGATGGAGAACGCGATGGCTTCCGGGATCAGGGCTAGGGCCACGACAAGACCGGCAAGGACTTCGGTTTTGAGGCGGCGCGGCGATTTGAGGGTGCCAAGGACGGATTGGAGCTGTTCCGGGGTAAGTGCCGAGGCATCCCCGACTGTTTTGACGGCCATTGCTGGCTCCGTTCATAGTGAGGAAGACGCAGATCGGCGTCTTCATTTGTTCAAAGAATGAGGGGGCACAGCACCGCGCCGGGGGGAGGGGAACCATCCAACAAGGTTTCACCACTCAACCGAAACTCTACCCTAACGTGATGGTAGGGTTTAAATCAGATACAGGACGGAGGCTTCTGATGACGGCAACAACCAGCAACACCACCATGCACATCGGTGAACTGGCGGAACGGACGGGCCTGTCGCTACGCACCATCCGACACTACGACGAGGTTGGATTGCTCCCTGCCATGGCGAGGACCGGGGGCGGCTTCCGAGTGTATTCGGAGGAGGACTTCGAACGCCTCATGGTCATCAGGGCCATGAAGCCCCTGGGGTTCTCACTGGAGGAGATGGCTAAGATCCTAAGCATCCTCCCCCGGCACGAAGGCGCGGGACCAGACGAGCGAGCCCGGCTTGCTGAGTTTCTCGAGAAGGGCCTACAACAGCGCGCAAAGATGGCCCGCAATCTGGCCCAGGCCGACGAATTTATCCAAAAAATCAGCCGCGCCATCTGGGATCACGGGCCTCCCGAGGCATAAATGGCTCCACTTTCCAGCGTACCAACCAAAGCCGTCGTATTGGATTTCCCGGAATGGACGCGGGGCATTCCCCTTCGCATGGCCGGAGCACGCGGCGCCAACTTCAAGACCGGCATCCGGCGATGGTGTTCGAGAGGGCGCCTGTTTGTCCGGTGTGACCGCGTGAGCGGCCGTGACCAACACCCCACGCGCCATTGCACCCTTACTCGGGGCCAGGATGATCCGGAGACTGGTGGCATCCGCCACCATCAGGGAGACTTCCGCCTGCAAGGCCATCACACTCATGTAGCCATACGCTCATAGTCAAAGCCAGGTCTACCGGCACGGGTGAGTCAAGCAGAAGCTCACCCGAGCGAGACTCTCATGTTGTTGCTTCTTTTCAGTCAGCCTGGCTGTACGTCGCCCATGGCTGGGGCACCCTTATGGTCGTCCAGTTTGTCGAAAATATTTTCGAGCATACTGCCCAACTTATGAAGCGATCCTGAGAGGGACTCGGTCACGGTCGAGGCTTTGTCTGTTACGACGACAGGTTTCCCACCGGCGGGTCGCGCTTCCAGAGTGCACCTAATGTCGTCGGCAGTGGATCTGACAGCGCTCCCATCTTTAAAGTGGCCTCAATGTTGCTGTTGGTGTTCACTAAGATCTGCATAGTTGCTCCTCCATAGTGCTTCCCCGGCTCCGCCACTGTCACTGGCTACAAGTTCGGCGTCGTTCAATTAGTGCGATGATGCCCACAGAACAACAAATCCTCGCTCCGCGCTGGCCAGCGGCGCCTTTCCAGTGACCTATGCCCTTCGCCGGGATAGTCAACAAGTGGGCGGGCCGGGCTGAGTCTTCGAAGATTGAGCCCTTAGCCGAGCAGAAAACCCAGCCACTTCCCCAGTTGTGGGCCGGTAGATTCCGCAATTTCCCTTCTGTGCCCGCAAAAGTGGGTCCCCTCTTGAGGTGGTTCGCCGGTCGACCCAAACGTGGGCAGCCCGACGATGGTTCCCGTCGGAGAAGATGGCCATGAGGTGGAACGGGCATCCCTATGAGCATCTCCTCCCGTCCGGCAGAACGGGCAATTGGAGAATTCCGGCGATAGCACTCGCCCACGCGCCACTGTCCAAAGCAGTCGGCGAAGCGGTGCCGCAGAACGGTTCAAATGCATATCGGCAAGGCCTGGACACACAATGTTAAGGTAAGAGTGAAGTGGCCCAACATCATTCGTTGACGGCGGCCAGGGATCGGTCAGGACAATCTCCGGACTGTTGGCGGGCGTCGGAGACCTGAAATGGTAGAGGATTATTCCAACAGCACACAGCCAGCTGTAGTGAAATGGATAGGTACTGGGTGTCGATTTTTCAAAATGGTTAATCCGGTAATGAACTGGCCGGCGAGGCGGCGGTGATGATGGGCGTAGCACGGAGAGCAAAGCTGCCAGCTAGGCTGGCTAAGTCACGGCCGCTACTCCTGCTGGCGTTTGCTTTTGCCGTGATGGCCGATCCGGTGTCCTCGGTTGCTTATGCTGTTGAAGCGGCAACGAGGGCTCTCAACGGAAATTTGCAACTACTCGTACCTACTATGTGCCTGGTCATTGGGATCATCGCTCTCATCGTCCTGAACTACCGGCAGATAATTGATCGGTATCCGGCGGGAGGCGGAGCGGCCGCTGCTACTGCGGAGGCATTTGGGGATGGCTGGGCGTTCGTTCCGGTGGGAGCTCTGGTAGTGGACTTCACCTTGACCATCGCTATCAGTGTCTCCGCAGCCGCATCAGCAGCCATTGCCTTCTTTCCCGCTTTGGCCCCTTGGCGCACGCTCATCGCCGTCGCCTTGGTCTGCTTGGTGGCGGCCATAACCTTGCTGGGGCATCTGGGACGACTTTTCTTTGCAGCCTTTTCCCTAGCATTTGTTACCGCAGCTACAACAGTTCTGATCTACGGGCTCCAGGCAGATCCTGTTGACGCCATGCCAATTGAGCAAACTGCTGGCGGGTCGAGCGTTCTCATTCCCGTCCTGTTGGCCTTCCCGGTCGCGATGGCACTGGCGACCGGGGTGGAAGCGCCCTCCACAGCCATTGCAGAATTAGAGGAACTGGACAACGACGGACGACGACGTTTCGGCAAGCTGACGCTGTGGCTGACGCTCGGAATTGTCGGGACTCTAACGGTGGGGATCGCTTTGGAGGCTGCTCATCTGCGCATCAGCATCCCGGCTGGTGGAACCACGCAGATAGCAGAACTTGCCCGCCAGGTAGCCCCGCCAAGTATCTTCGCGGGTTTCCAGCTGGTCACAGCTTTACTTCTCTTATCTGCGGCATCGTCCTCTTTTCAAGCTGGCCCGGGATTACTTAAGGCTCTTGCCCGTAGCGGACACGGCAAGTCCGGCCGAAGCGGGGCTCTTCCAGCAGTATTGGGGCGCACGAACGCCCGTCATGCCCCCTACTGGGGCACCTTGTTGTTCGCGTTCCTGGCAGCCGTGTTGAGTGTTGCCTCCGGCGGAAGCGAACAACGGTTGGTACTGTTCTACGCAGTGGCAGTCTTCATCAGTTTCCTGGCGGGTCTTACCTCAATGGCAGTCTTCTCGCACCGGGAGGGCCGTATGGGGTACTTGATTTTGAATTCTGTCGGCGTGGCGATTGTGGCGTTTACGCTTGCGGTGAATCTCCTCCGCGGGCTTCCACTGTTCAGCGTCGCCGCCGCCTTGGCAGTGGCCGGTGTCTTCTATTGGATGTGGGCACGGGACGGGAAACCGCAAGGTTTCCACGGAGGCAAAGACCACGGAAAATCATAGCCATTCATGGCCAGCCCATCCGCCAAGGCATCCTATGTGTTGTCCACAAAACCGCCGAAGTGATGATGCCGGCCCTGTTGGACTGGCTTCGTGAATGCATGAACGGGCTCATCGGGCGTAACTAAGTGGAAGCGGACCTGCGCGTCACAGCAACGTTTCTTCCGGGACTGGCTACTGCACCTGGCCCGCACTCTCCGCAGGCTGATTTACGGCTGCGCCCTGACAGTGGCCGAGGTCGATGAGCCTGATACCCGAATACGGTGCCGGATTAATTGCAACCCTGCACTTCGACTATTCACCAAACGGAAACTGTATTCCCTCCTTCCTGCTGGACAAGAGATCGACGATCCCAATCCCCGACTTCTACACGGTGCTGTGGATGACCGAAGGTGGTTGTTTAGCTTGCCGAAGGGCTCCCGCCGGCTGAGTCCTTCTGTGGGTCTCCGATGGGTTGACAAGTCGGGGGGCCAGTAGATAATGGCATTGTGGATAATCAGGCGATGTTGTTTTTCCTGCCCATCGTGGTGGGGGCGCTCCTTGTCGGAGTCACCGGATGGGTGTTGCAGGATGCGCGTTCCCGGGAAAAGGAACACCGGCCTGTGGTTGCCATAGTGTTAGGGCTCACTGTGGATCGACCTAACGTTTGGGCTGCGCTCTGTCTCGTTGTTTTTGCGGTGGCGTTCCCGCTCTATCTCCTCGCCAGACGAGCGAGCGGCTGAATCACCCCGGCGCCGCCTTCTGGCGGGTAATCAATACTTCAACGGAAGACCACCCCCCGCAACCGTTGGCGCGGCAAATGCGAGTCGCGCAAAGTGCTTGTCTTGGGCGAAGCGCCCTCGGACCTTGAAGGGCGGAGTTGTCGTCTTCACTCCAGATGTGAGCTCACTCGTTGTCCGCTCCTCCCTTGTGTTGAGCTGCCTATAGTTCCGTCCGGGCTATAGGCAACCTCGGCCTGTTGCTAATTTACGTTCCCGAGGTTCCGACCTGAACCGTTCCGGCGGCAGCATGGTCAACCTCGATGCACTCGTCTTGATCGTGAGCATGGCCTCGATGGGCGTCGCCTTGGGAGCCGCCCGGACAAGTGCACGGCTTGGTGGACGGAGGCGCCGCCATAGACTGCCAACGCAACTAGACAACGGACCATGATCAGCCACACAATGTGGGAACTCGTGGACAGGTAGCAAGCATCGTGCAGACAGTCGAGGAGTCCACCCGGGCCTACAACCCCTTCTTCCGTCGCGCGGCAGTCCGCGGATGGCGCGGCGCCTTCCGGGTCGAGGCCCTGCTATTCGGATCGGCGTCGCATATCTGTGCCAGCCTCGGCAGGCTTCCGTGACTGCGTGGCCCGTAGTATTAACACCGGCCCGTTCAGGTCCAAAGGGTCTAGGCTGCTTGTAGAACCTCTAGAAAGGGAAAACTAATGACCAGCAACAGCATATTCATGATTGTGGTTGGATTTGATGGTTCCGAGCATTCCAATGCAGCACTGAAATGGGCGGTGGAGGAGGCTCACCAGCGCGGTGGGCAACTCCGTCTGGTCACGGCTTGGAGCAACGTTCCCTTGTCTTGGTATCCGGCGGTATTGGAAACGGCGATTGGCGGGATTGCCGTGCCCCAGGATTCACCAGAGGACATCGCGCAATCGCTTCAGGCTGAGGCATTGAAGTCTGTGGCCGCTGAGGGACTGGCCGCCACCGGGAATGTTGTTCACAATCATTCACCAGCATCAGCGATACTCGCGGCTGCCCAGGATGCGGATCTTATCGTCGTCGGCTCTCGCGGGCATGGCGGTTTTTCTGGTCTCAATCTCGGCTCGGTGTCCAGCCAAGTGATCCACCACGCACCTTGCTCCGTGCTGGTAACCCGGCCGAACACCCGCTGAGACGTCAACTCTGTTGACTACTTCGAGTCCAGGAGAACCCGGACGTCGAATTTCCTGGCGACGACGTCGGTCAAGGAGTACCCAAATTGGAGAGCACAATCACCCGCCCCAGCATCGGGAAGAGCTCTTCGGTGTGTTTCTCTCGTGATTTGAGAACGAGCCACCAGTGGATGAGCGAGCCGGATGTTCTTGGCCGAACCACCTCGCTGTGAGCTGTTCCCTTGCCAACAGCCATGTTCCGAGGAAGGAAACCCGCTCCCCGAACAGTTCGGCACCCTCACGGAAGTCTGAGCCCGCGGCAGCAACCGTGACGGCCGGCCAGAAGGCGTGGAAGAAGACGTTGACCCCGACAACTTGGCTGGTAGGTGGTTGTGGCAGCCCAATGACTATCAGCGTGGCCGGATCACCGTTGAGCGGTCCTGAGCGATTCTCTCGGCAACTGCGCCAAACCGGCATCTACTCCGCCATCAAAGGCAGTCGCGCCAGAATCCCGGGCAGGGCTTGCCCGGGCTGGAGTCCCGACTCGACGTCATGGTGGTGGCGTAGGTGCCCGGGAAGGTAGACGCCTTTCGCAGGGCTGCCAATCGCACTTCCATTCCGTCCGTGTGCAGAACCAAGAACAGAGCCGCCCAATCAGCCAGCTAGGCTCAGCATGCTGGAGCGGGCCAGTCCTGGTGCCTGGCGATCAGACGGCGCTCGGGTGCCGGACGATCAGGACCGGGCAGGACGCATGGTGGGCGACTTGAGTGGATACTGATCCGAGCAAAAGCCCAGCGAAGCCACCACGTCCGCGGGATCCGACGATGAGAATATCCGCGTCTTTGGAGGCGTCGAGCAGCGCGGTTGCGGGGTAACCCCGAACAAGCGTTCCCGTGATGTCCACGCCGTCAGTCGAGACGGCTTTCAAAGCGTCGGCTTGGAAACGTTCTGCGGTGTGAAAGGAGTCGTTGATGCTGGAGTCTTCTATGGAAGACGGCACCGGAGGGTAATGCCAGGCCGTGATAACCCGGATCCTTCCCTGGCGCAGGCGCGCCTCATCCACGGCCCAGCGGAGTGCGGCCAGCGAGGACTCAGAACCGTCAAATCCAACCACAATAATGAATGTACCGGTACCGTTCATTCTAGGGTCCTTTCATGGGCCTCGGAGAGTGCCAGTGTGCACTTGTCACGGCCCAGCGGTCAAGTGCAGCTTCAGTGCCGCTCTGACCTGTCGTCAGCTCATCGGTACATCCGGGACCTTGGCCATGCTCAGCAGGAGCAGCCCAAGGTCAACCATGAGGGCGGCCGGGGGCAGCCAGCCCTCATCTGCCCAAGCATGGCGCGGGGCGGCGTTGATCTCCGGGTGCTCGCGTCCATGGAAGTCCACCGTGACGAAGCGCCCGATGGTCACGCGCAGTTCCTTGGGATCAGCTTCTGTGAGGTGTGGCAGTGGGTCGGAAGTCGGCGCAGGCTGGCAGGCAGTCTTGTATCGCAGCAACGATGCCGGTTGGGTCGGCCTGCGTCTTGACGTGATGCACCCGAGCATTAGAGCGCCAACCCCAAATCGCACACACAGTACCGGATCCTGCTCCAACTCTTATTGGCCGGGCCCCATGCATACCAGCGTCCTCACTTTGTGCCTACCGTATGAGTGGCGCCCGGGCCGGAGCCGGCCAGCGCTGGGGATGGCGGTCGAGGAGGGCCTGGGCGACGATGATGGCGGCGACTATCTGTGCTCCCATGACGGCGCCCAACAGAAGTTTCCCTGGTGCCGGGGGTGACCAGCAGAGTCGGCGCGTTCGGGCGACGAACGCGGTCACGTGCCCGGAAACAGAAAGTTTCAGGAAGGTCATGGTCGCGGATCGAAAGATAAATGCAACGACGCTATTGATCAACAGGAGCATCACCCTGATGGTTTCGGCAATACGGCAAAAGGTACGGCTGGTAATGCGGTCGAACAATTCCGGTGCCAGGCAGACTGTCCGCATGGGGAACGCTGCTTGGTGCTATTGCCGGATTCAAAGGGGCCGTGCCCATCTTGTTGAGTATGTTCATCCTCAACACGGGTCCCGCCGATGCACAACGCATCCACCCCCTGATCTTCATCGTCGTCCTGTCGTCAGTGACCGTCCAAGGCTCACTGATACCCCGTGTAGCCGCGATCCTCCACGCGCCCATGCGGCGCATAGACCCCCCGAGCCCTAGAGCGTCGGGCTCCAACTCACCCTCGCACCCACAGATTTACACCGCCACGTCGCTTTGTGGGTGCCACCAGCCGACGGTTCCACCGTCGCAGACACGGCGTTCGGCGCATCAGACTGGATTGGCGTGATCCGCCGGGATGGCAGACTGATCCACGTCCGCGGCCATACCACTTTCCGCGCTGGCGACGCTATCCTCGTCCGCTCTACCGCAGAATCCGGACTGGCCTACCTCTTTCAACAACTTTGAAACCGGGTCCGAGCCAACAACGCCACGACGACCACCCTGCCGTTCATCAATTGCCGACGGCAACGCGTCACGCGGCGGGGCCACCATTAGCCGCCCCCAATGGCCCGTTCTGGCTCCTGACATGCTCCGACTTCTCACGTCTTAACTCAGGGTGATCTGGGCTGGGTTATCAGGGCGGAACATAGTGCTGGCATGGCATCACGCCTCCTCATGCCCAAAACCCAACGGGGGAATCACGTGCCGCAACGCGGCCTGAACGCTCTGCCCATTCCGATGAAACCGAGAATCGGGCCGCGAAGCGGCGCTCGTGGATGGCCACCAGGACACAGAACCCAGGCCTCCCCGTCGCCCATCCCCCGTCGTCCCCTTGCACTTCATTGAACACGTGTTTAGTATTTTGAGTATGAGTTCAGTCACTGACAAACGGGACTTTACCGCCCGAGCAACGATTCGCAACGCCGCGCTGGGTCTGTTCGCAGAACGTGGGCACGACGCGGTAACGGTGCGTGAGATTGCTGCCGCCGCAGGGGTTTCGCCGGCTCTGGTACTTCACCACTTCGGGAGCAAGGACGGGCTGCGGGTCGCCGTCGATGCCCACGCGGCCGATACCCTCGATGCGATCTTCGCCCAGCTCGGCGGGCAAGAGCTCACAGAGATGCTGGCCAGCGGTGAAACCAGCACGTCTGTGGCCCAGGCCTTCGTTCAGATATTCCCGCCTGGCTCCGCCTTGCCGGCGTACCTGCGCCGGCTGCTGCTCACCAATGACCCAGTCGGGGCGGCGCTGTTTGGCCGGTGGTATGCAACCACCCGTGGCGTGTTGGATGCAATGGTTGACAGTGGAGTAGCAGCGCCAACCGAAGACCCGGCCGTCCGTGCGGCGTTCATGCTGGTCAGCGACCTTGCGGTGATTTTGCTCCGCGAGCAGATCTCCACGGCCATCGGCGATGATCCCCTGACGCCCACTGGCCTCGCCCGGTGGACCAAGGACGTCACTGCCGTGTACACCGGGGGCGCATTCGCGGCCCCGGGGAAGGAGCCTCCGTCATGACAAACACCCACTTTGTGATCCGTACCGAGGGACTGACCAAAGTCTTTGGCAAGGTCAGGGCCCTCGACGGTCTGGACCTCTCCGTCCACCAAGGAGAGGTCCATGGCTTCCTCGGCCCCAACGGCTCGGGCAAGTCCACGACGATCCGTGTCCTGCTCGGGCTGATGAAGGCCACCTCGGGCCATGCCGAACTTTTCGGCGGCGACCCATGGCACGACGCACCGCGCCTGCACCGCCGGCTTGCCTATGTCGCCGGTGATGTCGCCCTCTGGCCGGCGCTGACAGGGGGCCAGTGCCTGGACATCCTCGGCGCCACCCACGGCGGAGTCAACGAGCGACGGCGCACGGGCCTCATCGAGCGTTTCGATCTCGATCCCACCAAACGCGTTCGCGACTATTCCAAGGGCAACAGGCAGAAAATAGCTCTGATTGCCGCCCTTGCCGCTGACGCAGAGCTGTTGCTCCTCGACGAGCCGACCTCGGGTCTGGACCCGCTCATGGAGCAGGCCTTTCAACAGTGCGTCCGTGACCGGCGCAAGGACGGTGGGACCGTGTTGCTGTCCAGTCACATCATGGGAGAGGTGGAGGCACTGGCCGACCGTGTAAGCATTATCCGTCGGGGCCGCACGATCACCAGCGGCACCTTGGCCACCCTGCGCAGCCACACACGCAGCAAGGTTCACGCCGTCACTGCACGCGAGCCCGAGGGACTGGCCGGGGCTGAGGGCGTCGTCGACCTCCACAGCGAGCCACTCCAGGGGCATGTTGACTCCCGGTTCACCATCGACCCCGACCACCTCGACGCCGTCATCGGGCGCCTCCACACGGCGGGCATCCACACGCTCACGGTCACACCCCCCAGTCTTGACGCGCTGTTCCTGCGGAACTACGAATCGGCACCTGACGCGGACAGGGCTGCCGACAACGCGACTGCCGCGGAGGCCGCATCATGAAGCTCCGACATCTTGGCGCCTCCGATCACCCGAGCGGTCTTGGCATCATGCTGCGTATCGTCTGGCGCATTCAGCTGCGTAGTGCCCTGCTGTGGGTGGTCGTGCTGGGGGTATCCATGATCGGCACCGCAGCTGGCGTCGCTTCCCTCTATAACAGTCCGGCAAAAATCCACAGCTACGCCGAGGCCGTCACATCCGGCAACGCCCTGCTGGCCATCAACGGGAAGGTCGAGGGCATCAATTCTCTCGGCGGCATCATCCAGGACGAGTTCGGATTCATGGCCGCCTTCCTGCTTCCGCTGCTGGGCATCTCTCTTGTGGCTCGGGCAACGCGCCGCGAGGAAGAGTCCGGCCGGCTTGAACTGCTCCTGGGCGGGCGCATCGCCCGCCACGAACCCACGCTGGCCGCGCTCGTTGTAGCGACCGCAACGATCGTCGCCACGGCGGTGCTGTTCGCCATCGGGTTGACAGTCTGCGGTGTCCCACTTGCTGGTTCGGTCCTCTACGCATTTTCCCTGGGCGCACTGGCCTTCGTCTTTGCCGGGCTTGCGGCCCTGTTGGCGCAGCTCACCCAGCACGCGCGGGAAGTCTACCTCTGGTCCCTGATGGTCCTGGCGGCATCGTACGTGTTGCGCGGCATTGGCGACGCGACTGGGACGTGGGTGAGCTGGCTCGCTCCGCTCGGCTGGGCGGAGAAGGCGGCACCCTTCGGAGACCAGCGTTGGTGGACCCTGGCAATCCCGCTGGCGGCCGGCGTCGCTTTGGGGGTCGCGGCTCTGCGGCTGGCCAGCGGGCGCGATTTGGGTAGCGCGCTGGTCCGCGGCGGCGCCGGCCCCGAGCACGCGGCCCCTCCATTGCGCAGCCCGATCGGATTCGCGGCCTGGATCCATCGCCCCGCCATTCTTGGCTGGCTCACCGGCGGCGTGCTCCTGGCCGGGATGATGGGGGCGCTTTCCCAACAGCTCCTTGGCGCCATGGCCGGCAATCCCGCCCTTGCCCAGGCCCTGGGCATCGCCAACGGCCGGCCCCTAGACGGGTTCGTAGCGGCCACCCAGCTCTACCTCGCCGTCATCGCGGCCGGGTACCTCGTCCAGGCCATCGGCACGCTACG
>JBDTQM010000032.1:0-26074 GCA_039932175.1 Specibacter sp. | reverse complement strand
TTGCGTGACTGTCATGAACAACTCCTGAGCTTCATTGGTCTGGTGTTTGAAGCGCATTGTCTGGATAAAGTGATTTAAAGCGCGCTTTCAGGCCAGTTTTCCACTCCTAACATCCGATGTCTAGGCGTGCGATCGGATTGGTCCAAACGGCTAGTGGTGCCGACAGCGGTGGTCGAGCCTGTCGAGACCGGGCATGCCGAAGTCCACCGCATCGGCAGGAAACCCGTCACCGTTAGTCTTTGTCCCGCCTGCAACATAGCCTGGCCTGGTGAACACATTTGATGGGAAAAAGGCGCCGGAACTGCTGGCTGAAGGACTTTACGAGCTCCTTCATACGAATGATCTGGCAGTGCGGCTCATGGCAGTGCCGGATTTGGAGGCCACAAGCTCAAAAATAGACAGTGACAGTTCACCTGAGGCATTGTCGCGCCACGTCGCAGAGGCCGTCAAGCAGCTGCTCATCACCACCAGCCCGGAAGATCGGGTTGGAAAAGTCAACCAGCTGTTGACGGTTATCAATCCGGCACATCAAATCTCGGCAGGACCCACTCAGTTGAGGTCGTTGCACCGTCCCGATGCGCTCAAGCGCCGCCAGCTGCGCCGGCCCAGGACCAGTCTGAGCGACAGCGCATTGTTGACCAATGGCAAAGACGACCCCAACCTGGCTGCGGAGATCCGAGCTGAAATTGAGTCCGCAGACTCCGTCGATCTCTTGTGTGCATTCATCCGCTGGACAGGCATCAGGCTTTTGGAGCCGGCCCTGGAAGCGCTCAAAGCCCGCGGAGGGAAGCTCCGGGTCATCACCACCACGTACATGGGGGCCACCGAGCGAAGGGCCATCGATGAACTGGTCAACCGATACGGTGCCGAAGTCAAGATCAGCTATGAGACCCAATCCACCAGGCTTCATGCCAAGGCGTGGCTCTTTCACCGGAACAGCGGATTTAGCACCGCATATGTGGGCAGTTCCAATTTGAGCCAGGCGGCCATGCTTGACGGGCTCGAATGGAACGTGCGCCTATCAAACATTGGCACGCCGGCATTGCTGCAGAAATTTGCCGTCACCTTTGACAGCTATTGGGAACAGCGAGCGTTCCAGCCCTACGACCCGGAAACGGACGCCGAGAAGTTGGACGCTGCCCTGCTCAGGAATGGTGGGAAGCAGACCTCAGCCCCCAGCGGATACACCGGGCTTGAAGTGGAGCCGTATCTGCACCAAGTTCAGATGCTCGAAGATCTGGAAGCCGAACGTGCCAAGGGCTTTCATCGCAACCTTCTGGTCGCTGCCACGGGTACGGGAAAAACTGTCATCGCGGCCCTGGACTACAAGCGGCTGTGCGAGGCTGCCGGAAAAGACCTTTCCCTGCTTTTCATCGCCCACTGAAAAGAAATTCTTCAGCAGTCCATGACCACCTACCGCAATGTCATGCAGAGCGGTTCGTTTGGTGAACTCTTTGTTGGAAAGCACAAACCTCAGCAGTGGAAACACGTGTTTGCCAGCGTCCAATCTCTTTCCACTAAGAAGTTGGGGAAGTTGGATCCGGACAGATTCGACGTGCTCGTTGTTGACGAGTTCCACCATTCCGCAGCGAAAACGTATCGCATGCTCATTGACCATCTGACGCCACAGGAATTTCTCGGACTCACGGCAACGCCCGAGCGTGGAGATGGCGTTCACGTTGCCGACGAGTTCTTTGACGGCAGGACGGCGAGCGAGCTTCGCCTGTGGGACGCGCTGGATGCTGACTTGCTTGTTCCATTCCACTACTTCGGGGTGTCGGACGACGTAGACCTCAGCAGTTTGGACTGGAAGCGGGGATCCTATGACCTGCAACAGTTGAGCGAGCTCTATACCAACAACGATCTCCGCGCCGCCAAGATCATCAAGGAACTGCAGGACAAAGTAACCAGCACGGAGCATATGCGTGCGATCGGATTCTGTGTTTCTGTCCAACACGCCCTCTACATGGCAAAGGTTTTCAACAACGCCGGCATCAAGTCCGTCGCCGTCTCCGGGCTGACCGACGACGACGAACGTGCGCTTGCGCTCAAACAGCTGCGCAAGCGGGAGATCAACTGCATCTTTGCCGTGGATCTGTTCAACGAGGGCCTGGACCTGCCTCAAGTGGACACCATCCTTCTGCTCCGGCCAACGCAGAGTGCCACGATTTTCATGCAGCAATTGGGAAGGGGCCTGCGCCGGGCAAAAGACAAGTCCGTGCTGACCGTGTTGGACTTTATTGGGCAGCAGCACAGGGACTTTCGCTTCGACGTCCGATTCCGTGCGTTGACTGGCTATGGCCGGAAGCAGTTGGAGAAAGCAGTTGATGAAGAGTTTCCGTTCCTGCCGTCTGGTTCCCAGATAGTCTTGGACCGGGTGGCAAAGGACGTTGTCCTCACGAATCTGAGGGCTCAACTGAAACTGAACAGGCCCCGGCTGGCGGCCGACATCAAGTCATGCGGTGCGCTGCGGCTGGCCTCGTACCTGGAAAAATCCGGGAACGACGTCAAAACGATCTACAAGAACACAAAAGACTCCTGGACCGGGTATCTGCGCCTGGCCGGACTTATTGACGGGTTGTCGCCGGCCGAAGCCGCGGTGCAAGGCAAGCTCGACCAGTTGTCGGCGGCAGCGGAAAAGAAGTTGCTGACGCGCATGGCTGCCATCATCCACGTGGACGACCAGGAACGAGCAAAGGCATATGCCATGCTGGTTTCTCCCGACGCACCTGCTTATCAGGAACTCGGTCCGCGTGAACAAGTCTTTGCCCGCATGCTGTTCTTCACCTTGTGGGACGACGCCGGCGGATTCACTTCATACGACGAGGGCTTCAGGCATCTTCGTAGTTACCCGTATGTTTGCAGCGAAATTCAGCAGATCGTTGAGATGGGTGCCGGTGCTTCGAAGCGTGCCGGCAAAAGCCTTGGATTGGAATTTGCGGGAATTCCGCTGCTCTCGCACGCCACGTACAGGCGGGAGGAGATTCTGGCTGCTTTGGCGTACGGCTCCTTGGAACGTGGCAAAAATGTCAAGCACCGTGAGGGTGTGGCATGGTGCCCTCAGACCATGACAGATGCATTCTTTGTGACGCTGGACAAGGACGAGGCGAACCACTCGGCAAACACCATGTACAAGGACTACGCAATAAGCCGGGACCTTTTCCACTGGGAATCGCAGAACAACACCTCACCAGCGAGCCCGGTGGGTCGTCGCTACCTTGACCGGAAGGCTCACGGTTCCCGGGTCCTGCTTTTCACCCGTGACACTGCCGAGGACGAAACTGGGCTGACCATGCCCTACACCTGCCTGGGCCAGGCCGACTACGTCCAACACCAGGGCGAAAAACCTATTGCCATCACGTGGAAGTTGCATCGGCCCATGCCGGCTGACGTATACGCAGACGCTGCCGCTGTTGCACAGTAGTTTGGCGCACTTCGCGTAACCTACTGCGCAGTAGGCATACTGCGTGTCACAGTATGAATGTACCCCCGCGTCAAGAGGAGAATCACTGTGACCGTTCGCGACAACACCAACCGTCGACTCAAAGAAGTTTTGGACATTATGGCCGCCGGATCGTGGCTGGCTGAGAAGCCCAACGGGGGAGAGGTCCTTGCCGAGGCAGTGGCCCGCGTCCCGTTCACCAAAGAGGAGGCTGAGATTCTCAGCGGCGGCATTCCCCGCGGCCACAAGAACCTCACCAAAGCCACCGCCGACCTGGTCAAGGCCGGCTGGATCACCAAGGGCCGCAGCGGCTGGGAGGTCACCGAGAACGGCCTGAAGGCAACGGTTGTTTTCACCACTGTTGAAACTCTTGTCGAAGCACTGGCAAACGGTGCCCAGGCTCCGGCTGACACCGTGTTGCCGGCACAGCCCGCCGCGACGCAGGAAGTGAAGGCCCCGGCCAAAAAGGCCGCAGCCAAAAAGCCAGCCGCGAAGAAGCCGTCCGCCAAGGCGGCCCCGGTGGAAGCTGCCGATGAGCAAGCAAGCCAGGCATCCGGCGTCGGGCACAAGGAACAGCCCTCATCGGTGGCCCTGGCCGGCGACTTCGGCACCACCTTGGGCGCAGTGGAGAACTGGGATCCCAGCCACAACACCGTGCAGATGACGTTGGATGCCTTGCAGGGCACCTGGAAGCTGACGGCGGATCTGCCAGCCGGCCAGTACAGTTACAAGGCCGTGGTGAACGGCTCGTGGGATGAAAACTACGGTGCATTCGGCATCAACGACGGAGCGAACCACGAGTTTGCCCATGAGGGTGGTCCCGTGACGTTCCACTACGACCACACCACAAAAGACGTGCTGCGCAGCGAAGTCTAAGCACACAATAGTGCCTAACAGCAGGCGGTTGGGCCGTGCCGGTTTCGGCAGGCTCAACCGCACAGCTAGCCTTGATGCATGACAAAGGACGCTATCGATTCCCCCCGGGACCCTGCCCCGGCAACAACCTGGCAGGCAACAGGGAACAACCTGGTTGTAAAAGGGGACAATCTCAGCGTTCTGGCGACGTTGCCGGATGAGAGCTTCCGGCTCATCTACATCGATCCGCCGTTCAACACCGGCAAGATCCAGACCCGCCAGACCATGAAGAACGTGCGCAGTGAAACGGGCTCGCGCCTGGGCTTTCAGGGCCGCAGCTACGACACCATCAAGGGCCTGGCGTTCAGCTACAACGATTCGTTCGGCGACTACTGGGAATTCCTGGAGCCCCGGCTGGAAGAGGCCTGGCGCCTGCTGGCCGACGACGGCACCCTGTACCTGCACCTGGACTACCGCGAAGTCCACTACGCCAAGGTCCTGCTGGACGCGCTGTTTGGCCGCGAATGCTTTCTCAACGAGATCATCTGGGCCTACGACTACGGCGCCCGGGCCAAAAAGAAGTGGCCCGCCAAGCACGACAACATCCTTGTCTACGTCAAAAACCCCAAAACGTACTACTTCAACAGCGAAGAAGTGGACCGCGAACCCTACATGGCGCCCGGTCTGGTCACGCCCGAAAAAGTGGCGCTGGGCAAGCTGCCCACGGACACGTGGTGGCACACCATCGTCTCACCCAGCGGCCGCGAAAAGACCGGCTACCCCACGCAAAAGCCGCTCGGCATCCTGCGCCGCATCATCTCCGCCAGCACGGAGAGGGGCGACTGGGTTCTGGACTTCTTCGGCGGCAGCGGCACCACAGGAGCTGCGGCGCTCGAGTTGGAGCGAAAGTTCGTGCTGGTGGATCAGAACCCGGAGGCCATCGAGGTCATGCGCCGGCGCCTGAATCCCGACGAAGGGTCGCTCCTGAACGACCCCGTGACCTTCCTTGACCTCTCCGAGGACGACGACGAAGCATAGTTGCTCTGTTTGCTGCGGCTGGCGCCGTGGGCCCAGGCTCGACCGCCGGAGCCGGCGTCAACCCAGCGGGATCAGCCACTCCACCGTGAGGTAGATGCAGGCGGCAATGCTCAGCACGCCCGTGGGAATGGCTGCAATCCAGTAGATTCGGCGCCGGGTTTTCACGGCGAGGCCCAGCAACGGCGGGAACGCCAACATGCACAGGGTGGCCACGAATCCCAGGATGCCCAGGGCCACGCTGGCAGCGGTTGCGGTGCTGTCCAGTGTGCCTGTCATCACCACAAAGGACAGCAGCGACAGCAATACAATCGGGTAGGCCAGCAGAGCCCACCCCACAACGGTTATGGCAACGGCCCACCAGATCGTACGCTGCTTCAAGGCTTCCGGGGCGGGCGCCTGGGACCGCGACACGGCCAGGCGTTGGGACGGGATCTCACTGTGGGGACGGGGCATGGTGTCAGTCTTGCACGTGTTTCTGACCGTGTTCCATGCGGTTGTCCCGGCGTTGACGCGTTTTCAGCCCAAGTTGCTGAGCCAGCGGAAGATGATGTACACGATCACGGCCACCGTGGGAATGCCCGTGACGGCAGCAGCGCGCCACATGGCCCGCTCGCGGTGGATGACCGCCTGGCCCAACAGGTGCGGCGTGGCGATCATGCAGAACAGCAGCACGGCGCCCAGGACAATGAGGGCAATCTTGCCAGCAGTTGCCATGCCGCCGTCGGGATTGGTGACGGCGGCAAAAATCAGCAGCGACATCACGATCATGGGTAGAATGACAACAACCCAGCCAAGCAGCGACACCAGGGTGCCCACCAGCTGCGAACGCGGTGGGAGCAGTTCTTCGCCATGGGCACGTGGGCGGCTGGATGCATCAGTCATGCTCTAGTTCTATCAGCAATGGCTGCAGATCTTCAGTTCGTCGCTCAGCTTCACCGGCCCCATCAACGGAGGGATTGACGCGTTTTCACCCTGCCGCGCCGCACCGGGAGGTGCCCTGCGCACCCAGCCCGGCAGTCGCCGTCGTACATCATTTGGCAGAAAACTCTGGATGCAAGACCCGGCTGGGTGTATTCTGCGTCACCGTCTATAGTGGTCTGGGTGACATTGAAGGATGTCCCATGAATTACTTGAAATGAGGAGCACTGTGCACGATCGTATCCGCCATGCCGGGTTGTTGGAGAAGCGTATGTCAGCCGAGGCGGCAGCAGCGCTGATTAAGCCCGGCATGACAGTAGCCATGAGCGGCTTTACTGGCGCCGGCTACCCGAAGGCAGTCCCGCAGGCACTCGCCGTCCAGATGGAGGAAGCGCACGCCAGGGGCGAATCGTTCAAGATCAAGGTCCTCACCGGCGCCTCCACAGCCCCCGAGCTCGACGGCGTCCTCGCCAAGGTGGGCGGCATGGAGCTGCGCCTGCCGTACATGTCCGACCCGGCGCTGCGCAAGCGGATCAACGACGGCGAACTCGACTACATGGACATCCACCTGAGCCATGTGGCCCAGCACACCTGGTTCGGCTTCTACGGCGACATCAACATTGCCATCATCGAAGTTGTTGGCATCCGCGAGGACGGCACGCTCATTCCGTCGTCGTCCGTGGGCAACAACAAGACCTGGCTGGACATGGCCGACGCCGTGATCATCGAGGTCAACGCCCAGCAGTCTGCAGCCATGGAAGGCATGCACGACATTTACTACGGCACCGCGCTGCCCCCGCACCGCAAGCCCATCCAGCTGGTTGACCCCGAAGACCGCATCGGCGTCCCGTACCTGCACGTTGACACGGACAAGATCATTGCCGTGGTTGAGACGGACGCACCTGACCGCCTCTCCGCCTTTGCCGCTCCGGATGAAGCGTCCAACCAGATCGCCTCGCATCTGCTGGACTTCCTCGACGGTGAAATCGCCAAGGGCCGCATGACCAACAAGCTGCTGCCGCTGCAATCCGGCGTGGGTAACATTGCCAATGCCGTGCTGGCCGGTTTGTCCCGTGGCGGCTACCGCGGCCTGAAGGCATACACCGAGGTCATCCAGGACGGCATGCTGGAACTGATCAAGGACGGCACCCTGGCCTTCGCCTCGGCCACCTCCTTCTCCCTGTCCGAGGCCGGCATTGAGGAATTCAACCGCAACGTTGACTTCTACCGTGAGCGCATTGTCTTCCGCACCCAGGAAATCTCCAACCACCCCGAGCTGATCCGCCGACTGGGCTGCATTGCCCTCAACGGCATGATCGAAGCCGACATCTACGGCAACGTGAACTCCACCCACGTGGTGGGCTCACACGTCATGAACGGCATCGGCGGCTCCGGCGACTTCGCCCGCAACGGCTTCCTGTCCGTGTTCATGTCCCCGTCAACCGCCAAGGGCGGCAAGATCTCCGGCATCGTGCCGATGGCCAGCCACGTTGACCACACCGAGCACGACACCATGATCCTCATAACTGAGCAGGGTCTGGCCGACCTGCGCGGCCTGGCGCCGAAGCAGCGGGCCCGAGTGATCGTTGAAAAGTGCGCGCACCCGGACTACAAGCCGATGCTGGAGGACTACTTCGAGCGGGCCTCCCGTGATTCCTACGGCAAGCACACACCGCACCTGTTGGGTGAGGCCCTGTCCTGGCACCAGCGCTACATCGAAACCGGTGACATGCGTCCGTAACTGGTTCTGCCGGTGGTCGATCTCGTGATTTCGACGGGCTCAATCGCCGGGACCAACTGGAGTGCCCTGTTTTCACGTCCGTGGCGGCGCGAAAATGGGGCATTCCTGCATTCTCGCGAGTCGGATTCCGCGAAGAAGGGGCCACCCCGCGAAACGTCGTCAAAGATACGCCGTCTACGCAGGTTGGCCCCGATTTCGCGAGTGAGGGGCGGACGGTTAGGCCGTATAGGCAGCCACGGCCGCGGCCAGTTCCTCCGCCATCATGTCCATGTTGATGGCCATGGCGGCATAGGCCCCGCCCTGGGCCGCCGCCAACACGGTGGCCTTCATGTCCGTGACATTGCCGGCGGCCCACACACCGGGAGTGGCCGTCAGGCCCGTCTCATCGGACTCAATGGTCTCGCCGAACGGGTTGGCGGTGGGCACCAGGCCAAGCCCGGCCAGGAATCCGGCCCGGGCCACCACCCGTGACTGCACTGTCAACGCCTGGACCGGATGGGTGCTGCCGTCCGCCAATTCAACCTGGCTTACGGCGTCGTCCGTGCTGTGAATTCGGGCCACCGCGCCGGTGACCACGGGAATTCCGCGGGCCGCCAGCTGAACCAGTTCTGCGTCGCTTGGCTGGGGTGCGTTGTTAAGGAACAGCGTGACGTTGGCCGACCACTGGCGGAACAACAATGCCTGGTGGGCGGCAAACGTGCCGTTCCCGATGACGCCGATGGTCTGGTCCTGGATTTCCCAGCCGTGGCAGTAGGGGCAGTGCGCCAGGTCCTTGCCCCACCGCTCGCCCAGCCCGGCAATGTCCGGGAGCTCATCCACCAGTCCCGTGGTGACCAGAATGCGCTTGGCCTCGAACACGGCGCCGCTCTCCAGGGAAACCCGGAAGCCGTTGTCGGTGCGTTTGGCACCCACCACCGTTCCGTCCTCAACGCGCACATCGTAGGGTGCCAGGTCGGCGCGGCCCATCCGGGTCAGCTCGAGGGGAGCAACGCCGTCGCGCGTGAGAAAACCGTGGGCAGCCGCAGCTGGGGCGTTGCGGGGCTGGCCGGAGTCGATCACTGTCACCGAACGGCGTGAGCGGCCCAGCAGGAGTGCCGCGCTGAGCCCGGCCGCGCCGCCGCCAATGATGATTACGTCTTGCATGATGTCCGCCCTTGGTTGGATTGCTTTGTCCTTCAAGCGTGCGCCGAGGCGGTCCGGGGTGGCAATATTTGTTGCCGAAGTGGCAAACTCAACCCATGAGTGACGAAACTGAGGAAGTACTGTCCGGCGTCGGCCCCCGGCTCAAGGCGCTGCGGCTCCAGCGGAACCGGACCTTGGCGGATCTTGCCGAGGCCACGGGGATTTCGGTGAGCACCTTGTCGCGGTTGGAGTCCGGGTTGCGGCGGCCCAATCTGGAATTGTTGCTGCCGCTGGCCCGCGCCTTTGCGGTTCCGCTGGATGAGCTGGTGGGCGCGCCGGCCACGGGGGATCCGCGCATTCACTTGCGGCCCATGAAACGCAACGGGCAAACCATTGTGCCGCTCAGCCGGGGTGGCGGCGGCTTGCAGGCCTTCAAGCACTTGTTGCCGGGCGGGATCTCCTTGCCGCAGCCGGTGCCCAAGGTGCACGAGGGGTATGAGTGGATGTACGTGCTCCGGGGCCAGCTGCGGGTGGTGCTGGGGGAGCGGGACTTTGTCCTCAAACAAGGCGAGGCTGCGGAGTTCGACACCCGCACGCCCCACTGGTTTGGCCGCGCGTCAACGGACAGTGTGGAATTTCTGACGCTCTTTGGGCCGCAGGGCGAGCGCATGCACGTGCGGGCTGCGCCGTCCAAATAGGGCCTTCCGACGCTATCGCAGCAATGGCGCATTTTTGCCGAACGCTGTCGCACAACAGACGGGCCGGACCGGCGTCGTGCTTGGTATATTGGGCGAAAAGGCTAAGGGGCTGGCATGGCGACGATTGTTTTGGTGCACGGGCTGTGGTCTGACGGCACCAGCTGGGCCCGGGTGATCACGGAGCTGCGGGCCATGGGGCACAACCCCGTGGCGGCGCAGTTGAGCCTGGAGTCCTTTGACGACGACGCTGCCTCCGTCCGCCGGACCCTCGCCACAGTTTCCGGGCCCGTCTTGTTGGCAGGCTGGTCCTACGGCGGCGCCGTGGTTGGTGAAGCGGCCCGCGGGTCTGACGCCGTGAAAGCTCTGGCCTACGTTGCGGGCTTTGCCCCGGCTGAAGGTGAATCCGTCAGCGGGCTGTCCCGCAAGCATCCCGGCAGCCTGATCCCGGCGCATGTGGTGGTTGCCGGCGACTACACCTACATAGCCAGGGATCATTTTGGGGCGGTGATGGGCCCCGACATTCCGGCTGACGCTCTGGCTGTGGCTGCTGCCGCGCAGCGGATGGTGCGGATAGGCGTGGACGGGACAAAGGTGGGGCCGCCGGCGTGGCTGGACCTTCCCTCCCGCTACCTGGTGGCCACACAGGATCATGCGGTGCCACCGGTTTTGCAGCGCGAGATGGCCGCCCGCATGGGAGCCACAGTTTCTGAGATTTCTTCCGGCCACGCGCCCCTACTGTCGCACCCGCGCGAGGTTGCCGAGTTCCTGGACGGGGCCTGCGCCGCGATGCTGTGATTTTGGCAGGAATTACACGTGGAGGAAGTGCATGGATCAGGATCTGGAACGGTTTGTAGCGTCGCAGTCCCGCGTTTACGACGACGTCAAGGCTGAGTTGGGTGCCGGGCGCAAGACCAGCCACTGGATGTGGTTTGTGTTCCCACAAGTTGCCGGGCTAGGGTCCAGCGACTTTGCCAGGCTGTACGCCATCGACTCACTGGCGGAAGCCGTCAGCTACGCGGCCCATCCGATCCTCGGGGCCCGGCTCCGCGAATGTGCCCGCCTTGTTCTCAACGTGCCAGTGCTCAGCGCGGTGGACATTTTGGGCGCGTTGGATGCGATGAAGCTGCACTCTTCGATGACCTTGTTTGTGCACGCTGCGCTCCAGGAGCCCGTCTTCGGCGAGGTCCTGGAGCGGTTTTATGGCGGCATGCCGGACCCGGCCACCGAGGCGATCCTGGCCCGGTGGCGTGCGGGCGGCTGAGGCCGGTGACCCGCACCGCGCCGAGTCAGACCGCAAGCCTCTAAACGTGGGTGGCGACGCGTCTGTCTCGGCGGCGGTGGGTCTGATTCGGCGCGGTGCCGAGGGCTTGCCCGTCCAGCGCCCTTGACCCACGGCGTAGCCTGTAGCCATGACCGCCAACGATGCCGCAAACGGACATAGCAGCCACCCAACCCATCAGGTGGTGAACCAGCCGCCGCCTCGGGTGGACGTCAACGAGTTTGATGCGAACATCCCGCTGAGCGAGTACGTGCACACCATCGGGGACACGGGGGAAGCGCAGGAACTGCAGGCAAGTGGCGCCGTCGTGGGCTCTGAGCAATTTCAGGACGACGCCCGGCTGGCCCACAAGAATCCACCCATCCTGCATACGCACAGCAAGTACGGGCAGCGGATCGACCAGGTGGAATACCACCTGTCCTATCACCGCATCATGTCCCAGGCTGTTGCCGCCGGCGCCCACACCTCCGCCTGGGCCAACCCCGGCATGGGCGCCAACGCCCTGCGCGCGGCACAGTTCATGCTGTTTGCCCAAGTGGAGCCCGGCCACGCCTGCCCCATTTCCATGAGCCACGCTGCCGTGGAATCCCTTCACCAGGCCCCGGACCTGGCGGGGGAGTGGTTGCCCCGGCTCTATTCGCGGCAATACGACCCCGAACTCAAGGCCGGCAAACCCGGCGCCCTGTTCGGCATGGCCATGACCGAGAAGCAAGGGGGATCGGACGTTCGTGCCAACACCACCCGCGCCGTGCCGGAGGGCGGGCACTTCCTGCTGACGGGCCACAAATGGTTTTGTTCGGCACCCATGTCGGATGCCTTCCTGGTCTTGGCCCAGGAGGACGCCGGATTGGGCTGTTTCCTGGTGCCGCGGATTCTGCCCGGGGGCGAGCTGAACACCTTCCTGATCCAGCGGCTCAAGGACAAGCTGGGCAACAAATCCAATGCCTCCTCCGAGGTGGAGTTCTCCAACACCCTCGGGTGGCGGATCGGCGAGCCGGGGCGAGGGGTGCGGGCCATCATGGGCATGGTGGGCCAAACCCGTCTGGACTGCGTTCTGGGGACGGCCGCCGGGATGCGCCAATCCGTGGCCGAGGCGGTGTGGCATGCCCGCCACCGCCGCGCTTTCGGGGCCCGGCTCATCGACCAGCCCGCCATGAGCAATGTGATGGCGGACCTGGCCCTGGAATCCGAGGCGGCCACGGCCGTGAGCATGCGTCTGGCCCGCGCCTTCGACAACGACGCGCCGCCGCAGGAACGGGCCTTCCGGCGTCTTGCCACGGCGGTCACCAAGTACTGGGTGTGCAAGCGCGGACCCAACCACGCCTACGAGGCCATGGAATGTTTGGGCGGTAACGGCTACACGGAGGATTTCCCGCTGGCCATGAGGTACCGGGAGCAACCCGTCATGGCCATCTGGGAGGGGACCGGTAACGTGATTGCCCTGGACGTGCTGCGGGCCATGTCCACCGAGCCGGAGTCGGTGGATGCGTTCTTTGCGGAGCTGCGTCTGGCTTCGGGAGCACACAGCGTTTTTGACGACTTTGCCGCACAGCTCAGGGAGCAGCTGGCCCCCATCCGCTCCGCGCCGGCAGATTTTGCCGGCCAGGCCCGGAACGTGGTGGAGAAGCTTGCCCTGGCCTTGCAGGCATCGCTGCTGCTCCGTTTTGCCCCGGCAGCGGTCTCCGACGCGTTCATCGTCTCCCGGCTGGGTCCCGACCGCGCCTTCAACTACGGCAACCTCCCGGCGTCGTCCGATCTGGCGGGGATACTGGCGCGAGCCTAGGGCCCGGTCGGAGATCCCAGTGCCCATGCGCGCAACCAGGGCGGCAACTCCAGGTTTCCGTGGGAAATCCTTGACGCGCAAAAATGTTAGCGACTAACATTTGAGTATGGGAAAGGCCGTTGCCACCAAGGCGCTCTTACAGGAACAGGCCATGGCGCTGTTCATTCGGCACGGGTTTGACGAGACGACCGTGGCGCAGATTGCCGGGGCAGCCCATGTTTCTCAAATGACCTTCTTCCGGTATTTTCCGACGAAGGAAGCCGTGGTCTTTGATGATCCCTACGATCCAGTGATCGCGGACCTCATAGCCGCCCAGAACCCCAAGGTGCCGGCGCTTGAACGTGTCCGGCTTGGCCTGCTGGCCGCGTGGAGTTCGGCATCCGAGCCCACAGACCGCTCAACGCGGGAGCGAATTCGGCTCATAGCAGGTCACCCCCGGCTGGCAGCTGGCATTTGGGAGAACAACCGCAGGACCGAGAACCGAATCGTCCAAGCCTTGACGGGAACTGGGGTCGAACGGGTTGAAGCGCGCGTGGCCGCAGGGGCTTGTCTGGGCGCGTTGACCGCCGCATTGTTGGATTGGGCAACGGAGCCGGATGGTGAGGAACTTCACGAACGCATGCATGCAGCCCTGGCCCTGTTGGCCCCTTCAGCCAGTGCATCGGTGGGCTCCGGTGAACACGCCAGCGGCCATTAGGGCAGAGCGGGTAACAAAGTCCCTGGGTGGACTTCCCGTTCTCGACGGCGTATCGCTGGACGTGGGGTCGGCGGAAATTCATGCCCTGGTGGGTCTGAATGGGGCAGGAAAGACGACGTTAATGCGGATCCTGCTCGGCATGCTCACACCGGACCAGGGCACAGTGCACTTGGCAGGGCTCCCGGTTGCCGTGGCGGGGACGCACCTGTGGTCTGGGGTGGGACAGATGCTGGAAACGCCCTTCGCCTACCCGGAACTGAGCGCCAGGGAGAACATATACTCATCCGCCCGCCTGCATGGAATGGGCCGTGAGGGTGCCAATTCGGCGGTCTCCGGTGCGTTGTCGGACCTGGATCTGGGCGAGTATGCATCCCGCCGCGCCGGGACGTTGTCGTTGGGCAATCGGCAACGGGTGGGCCTGGCAGCCGCACTGGTCCATGCGCCCACCATTCTCGTGCTGGACGAACCCAGCAACGCGCTGGACCCCCGCGGTGTCATCATTCTCCGCCGGTTGCTTCAGGATGCCTGCCGGGACAGGGGTGCTGCCGTCCTGGTCTCCAGCCACCACCTGGACGAAGTCGCAAGGATTGCCGACAGGATCAGCGTGCTTCACCGTGGACGCATCATTGGCACCTTGGAGCCGGGGACGGTGGACCTTGAACGCCGGTTCTTTGACCTGGTGCTGCAGTCGGAGATGGACGGGCAGGAGTCATGATGGGCATGTTCGGGCAGGCCCTAAATTTCGAGGCCTTGAAATTCCGCCGAGCTCTGGTGGTGCGGGTGGTGTCTGTCCTCATCGGTGTCGGACTTCCGGTGCTCGCAGCGGCCTTCATGGTCGCAGCGACGTCCGACGGGTCCAGCCAGATCGGCCTCAAGGCGGCGGCGATGCTGACCGGGTCTGGCTGGACGGGATACCTGGCGATGGTGGGAATGCTGCTGTCCGTGGGCGCACTGATGGGCATCGGCTTCGTGGTGTGTTGGTGTTTCGGGCGCGAGTTTACAGAAAAGACCCAGGCCTGCCTGTTTGCCCTGCCCGTCAGCCGGCGGCAGATAGCCTATGCGAAATTCACTGTGATACTCCTGTGGTCCCTGCTGCTTTGCCTGGCCAGCGTGGTCGTGGCACTTCTTGCCGGTGGCGTCATCGGATTGGGCGTGCCCGGCCCGGAGGACTTGGTGGCCGCAGGCAAGGCCTTCTCTGCCGCTGCCATGGCGGCCTTGCTGGCCTGTCCTCTCGCCGTGGTGGCCAGCGTGGCCCGCGGATACCTGGCAGGGGTGGGCGCACTGGTGCTGTTGGTGGTCATTACCCAAGTGGTGACGGCGTTTGGGGCCGGGGCGTGGTTTCCCTATGCAGCGCCCGGACTGTGGATGGGCATGGGCGGGGCGGAGACAGCCGAAACCGTCAATCCGCTGCAACTCTTCCTGTGCGTCCCGGTAGCCGCGCTTGGCATCATCACCACCGGCGCATGGTGGAAGAGCATGCAAATCACCTCCGGCTGATCGTGGACACAGGCACACGCAAGCCGGTGGCCGGCGAGGCGGGTGCCGTTCCCGGAGATGACCGCAGCAACCAGCAGCGTGGGACGTGGCGGCGGAGAAGGCCACCTTCCTACGCCGGGTTTTGTCATTCCGCGCAGCGGCGGGGACGAACCCGTGTTTCCCGCAATCACTGGGATGAGCCTTGATTGTTCCCCGCATGCGCGGGGATTGGCTCGAACGGGTCACCGCCGCTCCACCCGCCGGCCCGCCACCTGCGGCCAGCTGGCCCCAGACGGCGGACCCCGGCGTCGTGCCTGCAAGCGCTGCTAGTGGGAAGCCGGCACCCGGCAGGCATTCTCCTGCGATACCCGGCGCAGCAGCGCCCACAGCAGCAGGCCAATGGACAGCACCGCCAGCAGCGGCTGGAGCGGCTCAAAAAACGTCATGGCCCCGGAGGTTCCCAACGCCAGCAGCACCAGCTTGTTGCAAACGGGGCAACCCACGGCAAAGAACGCCAGCAGCGAGCCAAGGACGCCGGACTTGTTCGTGGCACCCGTCCCGGCAAGGGGAGATGCCACATATGTTGCCACTAGGAGCCCCGTCAGCGATGAACTGATGAGCAGGGCCGCGTGCGACCACCACGCGGGCGCAATCTCCCGGCCAAAGAACGGATTCGGGATCAGGTCCGTGGGGATGGCCACCACCACGAACGCCGCTACGGCCACCACAAGGGCCGCCAGCCAGCGCCGCAGCGGCCAGGCGCGAAGGTTCTCCACGACAGCGGCGGCCATGTCAGTCGCCGCCCGGAGTGCTGCGCTCTGCAACGCGCGAACGCCACAGGTAAATGCCACCGGCCAGCAGCAGCGCGGCCATCGCAACAACGCCGAACGCAATGTTGGAAACATTGCCGGAGATCCCCACAATCCACGATTCCGCCCGGTACTGGGCGTCGATGGTCAACACACCGCCCAAAGACGACGTCCCCTGCGTGGCCAGCAGCAGCACGCCAATGCCGATGGACAGCACGCCGGAGACCACCATCCATACGGAGTTTTCCCACGGCCCAAGCCGGAAGAGTCGTGGTTTCAGCCAGCTGCGTTCGCCCAGGCGCAGGCGCGTCCACAGCAATGACAGGATGCCCAGCGGCAGGGCCATGCCGAGCGCAAAGATGGCCAACACGATTCCGCCGTACAGCGGATTGGCGCCCGCCGCGGCCACGGCCAGCACCGAACCCAGGATGGGGCCGGCACACACGCCGGCAACCCCATACACGGAGCCCAGCACAAACACTGACACCGCCGACGTGCTGTCGCCACCGGCCCGGCGGCTGAGGCCGGGCAACTCCACCCCCACGATCTGCAGGATTCCAATGACAATGACCACGCCGGCGGCAACCGCAATCAGCAGGCCCCGGTTTTGCAGCACCAGGGACCCGAGCAGGCCGGCCAGCAGGCCCAGCGGCACCAGCGTTGTCAGCAAGCCGGCGTAGAACAGTGCCGTGCGGCCCAGCAGTTTGGTGGGGCTGGCGAAGGCGTAGGCGAAGAAGGCCGGCAACAACATGACCGAGCAGGGGCTCAGCAGGGTGAGGATGCCGCCCAGAAAAGCTCCTGTATATCCAATGTCCATGGCTACTTGGCCTGTGCCAGTGCTTCATCAATGACCTGGACAAAGATGTCCAGCGGCTGCGCCCCGGGAATGGACTGGTTGTTGATGACAAAGGTGGGGGTGCTGTTCAACCCCAGCGAGGTCCCCTCGGCAAGATCGGCGTTGACCAGGGCCCGCAATTCGGGGCTCTTCAGATCCGCCGCGAACTGGGCCATGTCCGGCACGCCCACCTTCTGGGCAAACGTCACCAGCTCAGGCTCGGACAACTCCGCCTTGCCCTTTTCCGGCGCCGCAGCGTAAACGGCCTCATTGAATTCCCAGAACAAGCCTTGCTCCCCGGCCGCCCGGGCAGCCACGGCCGCTGCCACCGAGGATTCCCCAAAGACCGGCAGGTCGCGCCACTCAATGCGCAGCTGGCCGGTGTCAACATATTTTTTGATAATTTCGGGCTGGGTGTTGCGGGCGTAGGCGCCGCAGAACGGGCACCGGTAGTCCGAGTACTCGATCATGACAACTGGGGCATCCACGGCACCCAGCGCCAGGGGGTCCCCGGGGCTGCGGCGTTCCAGCTTCAGCTCCGGGACGCCGTTGCCGCCGGCGGACGAATCCGGCTTGGCGGGCGCGCCCGCCTGGTCCAATCGCTTCCCGCCGGCGGCGGCGCCCACCAAAATAATGGTCAGGACCAAGGCAACAGCCACCACCAGGGACAGGATGATGTTGCGGGTTTTCTTCGTATTCATTGGCAAACTCTCAGGATTGTGCAGGCACAGCACTCCAGCGGCCGCGGATCATCGCGGTCCGCCGGCAGGGCACCCGGTGTATATATAAGGACACGTTCGACGCCGTTGCCCAACTTTCGCTTGTCGCGATGGGTTGGGTGCCGGCCCGCCGTGGTCTACGTCCTGACGATCCCAAGATCCAGATGTGTCAGCGATGCCGGGATCCGGCCCAGCAATGGGGCCGCGCCTGAGTGTGTCCCTGCCCGCTCGGCAAACCCTGCACCGGCGTCGTTCCGCGTCGGCTGTAGTTGGGCGGGGGTGGGGGGAAGGGCATCGCGCTCCAGCCTGACCTTGTCCCGGCCTGGAATGCACGCCGGTGATGCCGGGGCGACGACGTTGTCCAGTGCCGCGGGGGAAAACTGGGCCGTGTAAACATGAGTGGCGGATGCCTGTGCGGCGGTGGCTGCCTGGGCGCCGCCGCAGCCAAGGGTCACGAGCAGCAATCCGGCGAACGCCAGTAGCACTGCCTGGGCGGTCAGGCGGAGCATGGGAGCAGTGCTTCGCATCCTCAGTCCTTTCGCCCTGGAGCCGGCAGGGCCGGTTCCCTGCACATTCGCACCACTATACGTCAGCTGCATGATGGGTTATTGGGGCAGGAACAACACGGGCCATCAGCCTAGGGGCCGCCGTTTCCCGCCGCCGGCGGCATTTTTGGAATGCGATGCCGCCCGGGGGAGTGGAAGCTGCTCCGGTGGCTGGGTCCGGCGTCGAAATTCCACTGATTGTCGTAATCTTCGTCCGACATGCCCGTAAACAACAGGACAACGTTGAGTGTCACGTCACGGAAAAATCATTTGTGATCCCCGCCAACTCAACGATTCTTCGCAAAAATGCCACCGCTAGGGGATTCAAAGTGACGCACCTCTCAGGTCTTTATGGCATTGGGCCAATAAACATGTATACTTGTTCGTAGTTGTAGTGTTGCGTTTTTTGTAGTTGAAGCGACGACACCCTTTCGGGGGACCGTCGCTTTTCTGGAGAAGCGGACTTACACCGTAAAAACGGAGGCCCGAAGGTCGGGCGGAATCTCCAACTTCAGAAGGAAATAGAAACAATGGCAACAGGTACCGTCAAGTGGTTCAACGCTGAAAAGGGCTTCGGCTTCATCTCTCCCGATGACCAGAGCCAGGATGTGTTCGCACACTACTCCGCAATCAACTCCTCGGGCTACCGCTCCCTCGAAGAGAACCAGAAGGTTTCCTTCGATGTTGAGCAGGGTCCCAAGGGTCCTCAGGCAGTCAACATCCAGGCTATCTAATTCTAAAGAAAACGTGCGGGCAACCGCTCACTCTTTAGTCCTTAGGGCTTGAACAAATAGGGTTCGGGATTTATCCCGGGCCCTATTTGTGTTTAACATGCATTTTGCACCGGAAGGCGACGGCGGCTATTTTGCACCGGAAAGCGACGGCGGCTATTGGAAACCCGGCCGGTTCTGCCCACCGCGGTGTTCCGGGGCCGGCCCACAGGGTGCCGGGGCCGTAGAGGTGATTCGCCCAGGGCAGACCACCCCCGGATGGCAACAGCGGCCCCCGCGCTTGCGGATGGTGTCTTGCGGACGGTGTCCGGAGCTGTGGCGGATGACTAGTTCGGCCCCCGGCAGCAAACCAGAGCGGACGGGGTATCCGCGCAGGCGGGCTTCGCTCCCATACGGCTGCCAAACAGCGTGCCAAACAGCGTGCCAAACAGCCTGCCAAACAGCCTGCCAAACAGCCTGGGCGGGCCAGGCCGGACGCAGCCTAAATGCTCGGGGAGGCCGCCGCAGCACATGTGGGCCGGCCCAAAACCCCGGAAAGCGGGCACCGCACCATGCTGTGGCGGATTCCACCGGCGGCGCTCACGGCCCCGCGGCCCGGCATGTGGCACCATTGGAGACGATGAACACCAAAGCGGATAAGCGCCAACGCGACGGAATTCCCATGCCGTTGTGGCTGCAAGGGGTATTTGAAGCTGCCCAAATGTTTGTTATCTCGGCACTGGCGATCAGCATTCCCTTGTTGGCCACGTGGCTTGCCGGCGGCATTGGCGAAAAGGACGGCTCCACCATTGCCCGGCTGGCCGGCCAGATTTGGCTGGTGGGGCACGGTGTTTCGCTCAATCTCACCCACACCACGGGCCCCAATTCCGCTTCTGTGGAAACGGGTGTCTTCAGTTTGCTGCCCCTGGGCCTGGTCCTGATTCCCTTCTTCCTGTCCTGGCGCTCGGGACGACGCCTGGCCAGGGCCTCCTACTCGGACCAATTGTGGCAACCGCTCCTTGGCGCCTTGGCGCTCTATGCGGCAGCCGGTCTGGCCACAGGGTTTGTCTGCAGCGCCCCCGGCATTGAAGCGCCGCTTTTGGCCAGCACGCTCATTCCTGCCATTCCAGCCGCTGCCGGACTCATTGTGGGCGCCCGCCTGGAAGCCGGTTCCTGGAGCCGGCTGATTGGTGTCAATGCCGCCGGTTGGATCGCGAAAACCAGCCAGGACCAGCGCTGGGCCGGTTCCTACGCATGGACAGTTGTCACCTCCGGCTTCGTTGCCCTCATGGCAGCACTGTCCCTCTCCGCCGTCATGCTCACAGTGGATCTGGCCATGCGCTGGAATGACATCATTGGCGTGTATCAGGCCCTGCGGCCGGGCGCCATCGGTGGTGCGGCGCTCACCCTGGCCCAATTGGCGTTCATGCCCAACCTGGCCATTTGGTCCCTGGCGTGGGCAGGCGGCGACGGCTTCTCCCTGGGTGTGGGCTCAAGCGTTTCCCCCCTGGGCACCTCAGTGGCTCCCGTTCCGCCCATCCCGTTGTTGGCAGCGCTGCCCACGGGGGAGATGAGTTGGGGATTCGCCGCACTGCTGATCCCCATTTCCGCCGGCCTGCTGGCCGGCTGGTGGTTTGTGCGGGCAGGGGAAAACCATTTTGATGAATGGATGTCCTTCAAGGTGCGCCAGCGGTGGCTCTCACTGCCCCTGTCAACGCTCTTTCTCGGTGCCGTCATAGCGTCCGTGGCGGCCGTGTCCTCAGGCATCCTGTTCTGGCTCTCACAAGGATCAGTGGGCCTGGGCCGGCTCACCGATCTGGGCCCGGACCCCATCACTGCCGCCCTGTGGGTGGGCGCCGAAGTGGGCATTGGCGTCATGGCGGGTTCCCTGCTGGCGCCCTGGCTGGAAGGCGAACGTGCAGACCCCGCCCCCACCCGCCGTCGCACAGAAAGCGCCGAATAGGGACTGCGGCCGGCTTGGCCCTAAAATTGATCCCATGCGCATAGTTGTCTTAGTCTCCGGAACCGGCTCAAATCTTCAAGCAGTGATCGACGCCGTTGCGGCCGGCAGCCTGCCCCTGGAAATCGCCGCCGTCGGTGCAGACAGGCCCGCTACTTTCGGCGTGGAGCGTTCCGCCGCCGCCGGCCTGGAAACCTTTGTGGTGAACTTCAAGGACTACGCCACCCGCGGCGAATGGGACGCAGCACTGCTGGAAACAGTGGCCGCCTACAAGCCCGACTACGTTGTCTCCAGCGGTTTCATGCGCATTGTGTCGCCCAGCTTCATTGACGCCTTCGAAGGCCGCTACGTCAACACCCACCCGGCGCTGCTGCCGTCCTTCCCGGGCGCCCACGGCGTCCGCGACGCCATGGCCTACGGGGTGAAAGTCACTGGCTGCACTGTCCACTTCGCCGACGCAGGCGTGGACACCGGCCCCATCATTGCCCAAACACCCGTTGCCGTATTGCCCGATGACACCGAGGAATCCCTGCACGAGCGCATCAAGGTTGCCGAGCGTGCCCTTCTCATCGAGGTCTTGGGCGACCTGGCCCGCGACTGACCCTCCCCGCCCCTCGTCTATGACGCAGTTGTTGCACCGATTTCCCTAAAATCGAGGGTTTTTCGTGCAGCAACTGCGTCACAGATTTTTAAGGGGCGTCCTTTTTAAGGAACGACGCCGGAGAGTTGCCTTGCGTTTTTCCTGTCCAGGAACCAGGCGGAGACTTTGCCCAGCAACCAGCCCAGCACCATGGACGCGGCTATGGCTATGACCACCGCCATCTGAATGGAAATGTCGGGCCAGTAGCGGGTCAGGATTCCGATCCCCACGGCATAGCCGGACCAGATGCTGGCCGAAACCAGGGAGAACACTGCGAACGCGCGCAGTGGATAGCCAGCCGCGGTGGCTGCAATATTGGAGGACAGCCGGCCCAACGGGATGAAGCGTGATGTCAGCATGAAGATGTACGGGCGCTGCGTCAACCGGCGGGTGGCGGCGTCAAGGGCGCGTTGCCGCCGGGACCCCGGCCCGGCGCCCCAGCGCGAATTGCCCAGGCGTTTGGTGACGCCAAAAGTTGCCAGGTCCCCGGCCATGGCGCCTGCCATCATGGCGAGCAGCAACAGCCCGGCCTGCGGTCCGCCGTCGAGTCCGGCAAGGGCACCCAGGGCGACAAACACCGTGGTGCTGGGAATGGGCGGTATCAGTGCCGAGAGCGTGACAAACCCCGCGCCCACCAGGTAGACCCAGAAGCTCGCGAGGAAGCCGGTGGTGTCGGCTGCGAGATCCATGCATGGCCTTCTTCACGTAGATGGTGCGGGGGAAGGATCCCGCCGCACCATCCAGTTTACGTGTGTTGGCCCAAGGCCCGCACGGCCTAGGCGCGTTTGCGGCCAAACACCGCCGACGCCAGGGCTGTGGCAGCCGTGACGGTGTAGACGGCAGGCCAGGCGCCCAGCTTCTTGGCCAGCGGGTGTGATGTGCCAAACGCCACCACGTAGGTGGCGGTCAGGGCTGCTGCGGTGCGGGCACCCGCATTCTTCTTCCAACCAACAAACGCCGCTGCGCCGGCTGCCGCCAGAACGGCTCCGCCCAGTTGGCGGTTCCCGGTGGCGCGGGCTGTTTGGTAGCCGCCAATCAGTCCGGTGGTGGCAAAAACTGTGGGAAGCAGGGCGCTCATGGATGGTCCTTGGTGGTAGAGAATTTGCTGTCCAGTTCAGGCTACCGGCCCAAGGTGGGTGATTGCTGGACTCGGTGCGAGGTGGCGCAGGTCAAGTGCGGATTACCCGCAATGATCGCGGCGGGCCTGGTCCGGGGAGTACTTCTTCCACGAGATGCCCAAGTAGGTGGCGGTTCGGTTCTTCACACCCATGCCCAAGCTTTGCACACCCTCGGTGGGGACCTTGCCGCAAGTGTCGGCGACGCCGGTGAGGAATTCCCTGGATTTCCACGCAGCCGTGGCGGCCTGCGGCTACCACGGCAAGCGCCCTATGGGCACAACTCCCCGGAGACCGCGGATGCTGCGGCCGGCGCCTGCCGATGCCCGGCGCCTGCCGAGGCCCGGCACCGAGGCCCGGCGCCGCCGATGCCCGGTGCTAGTCCAGCGTGGCACCCTTGGTTTCCGGGGCGGAAACGGCCATCCAGATGACGGCTAACAGCACCAGCCCGCCGGTCAGCGCGAACGTCAGCGGCAGGCCCAGCACGGGCCACAGCAGGGAGCCGAAAATCAGCGGAACCAGGCCGGCGCCCACCCGGGAAATGGTCGAGGCCCAGCCGAATCCGGTGGCACGCAAATGGGTTGGGTACAGTTCGGACACGTACGTGTACAGCACGGGGATGGCCACCTGAATGACAAAACCAAACACCAGCAGCCAGATCTGCGCGGCCACGGGCGCATCCAGAACCAGGGCGAAGACCACCAGTGACAACGCGGCGAGAGGGCCGGTGACGGCCAGGATCCACTTGCGGCCCAGACGCTCCACCAGCAGGGCGGCAGCCACCACGCCCAGCAGGCCAATTCCTGTCATGGCGGCCGTGGCCATGAACGCCTTGTTTTCCGCGTAGCCTGTCGCCACCAGGATGGACGGCATCCACGTCAGGGCGCCGTAATACACCAGCAAAATGGTCAGGAACAGCGACCAGGCGATGCCCGTGATGCGCCAGTTGAAGCGCCACAGCCCGGCCAGCTGGTCGGTGACCTTGCCCAGCGACAGCTTGGGCGCGTCCGCCGGTTCCGGCAGTTTCCACGGACCCACGGTGGCGCCCGTGCGCCGGATCAGCGTGTCGATGACCATTTTCGCTTCAACGGGACGCCCGGCACGGACCAGATACAGCGGCGATTCCGGGATCCCCACGCGAACCCAGAACACCAGCAGTGCCGGCAGCACCATGACCAGCATCAGGTACCGCCAATTGCCAAACGATGCCATGAGCACGGCGGAGACCACCCCGCACAGCGACGCCCCGATGGGCCACCACGCATCCATGGCCGTGAGCACCCGGCCGCGGTGCTTGCGCGGGGTGAACTCGCCCACCAGTGCGTAGTCCACGGGAATGCACCCGCCCAGGCCAAAGCCGGCAATGAAGCGGAACAGGCAAAACATGAGCAGATCGTTGGAGAAGGCCCCCAGCACAGTGAAAATGGAGAAAATGAGCAAGGTCAGCGTGAAGGCTTTCTTGCGGCCGATGATGTCGGCAATGGACCCCCACGCAAACGCGCCCACAGCCATGCCAATGAGGTTGGCCGTGCCGATCCATGCCGCCTGCCCCGGTGTGAGACCCCATTCCTTGGACAATAGGGGGATCAGGAAGCCGTTGAGTGTCACGTCCCAGGCGTCGAACATGAAGCCCAGCCCGCCGATGAGGAAGATGCTGCCCTGCACGCGCCAGCGCCACGGCAGCTCCTGCACCACGCGGTCGCCTGTCATCAAAGCCGTTGGGATGCTCATGGTGCCTTCCGAATTAGTGGGTGGCACCAGAATAGACGACGTCGGACACGGCCTTGCGCAGTTCCGTCGCGTCATTGCCGTCCCGGCTGGGGTTCACCCGGTTGGTGAGCAGCACGACGACCAGGTTCTTGGCCCGGTCAACCAGCAGGGAAGTGCCCGTGAATCCGCCGTGGCCGCGGGCCTGGCTGCCGGCTGTTCCCATCCAGGGCTGCTGGTTGATCCGCACCCCCAGGCCCTGTTCAAAAGCGGGCTCCACCGGGTTGAAATGCCGGCCCAGCATCTCCGGGAGCTGGCTGCGCCACATCTCCGCGGCCAGGGCGGGGGAGAGGATTCCCGGCAGCCCGCGCTTCAGGGCCCCGCCAAAAACATTGAGCCCTTCCGCCGTGGCGAACATGCCGGCGTTGCCGCTGAGCCCGCCCAGTGACCAGGCAGCCTCGTCATGGACGATGCCGCGCACCAGGCCGCGGCCCAGCTGCGGCTGAAATTCCGTGGGGGCGCAATGTTCAATGCGCGGTGTGCCGGTGATGCCGTCCGTCGGCAGCTGGGAGAGCAGGAGTTCCTTGACCAGCTGCCCCCACGGCGTCTTCGTTGTGTGCTCAGCCAGCGCCATGATCGTGTTGAACCCGGCGCAGGAGTACTCAAAGCGCGTCCCCGGCGCCGCCTCCAGCTCCGTGGCCAGCAGATCCGCCATCAGCGCCCCGCGCTTAAAACCTCGCCCTTCCGACAGTGCCGTGTGCCAGCCACGCCACTCGGAGGGCAGGCCCGAGGTGTGCGTGAGCAGCTGCCGCAACGTCACGGCCGCCTTTGCGCCGTACCGGTAGGCGGCCAGGTGCCGGCCAACGGGCGCATCCAGCTCCAGCACGCCGTCGTCCACCAGGATCAGTGCCGTGACAGTGGTGAACAGTTTGGTGACCGAGGCCAGGTCAAAGAACATCCCGGGGGCCGCGGCACCGGCGGTGAGCACGGGCAGCTCCGTGCCGCCCAGCACGACGGTGCAGCTAACTGCCGGTGCCACGCCGTCCCAGACGGCCGCATCCAGCAGCACTTGCAGGCTGCGGCGCGTATCTGTTCCGGGGGAGTGGTGGGCTGGGCACATGGGGTGGGTTCCGCCGTCGTGCTTCTAGTGGATGCCGGCGTCGATGGCAGCTGGCAGGAAACCCTCGTTCTGCGCCAGGAGTTCAGCGGCCTGCTCGGCCGGGAGCCCCGTCATGATGGCCAGGATGGCAGCCTTGACATGCCCGCCGGCGGCCGTGAGGGCCGAGGCAGCGGTGGCGGCGTCGCACTCGGTGACACGCATCAGGGTGCGCTCGCTGCGGGCACGCAGCTTGGCGTTGGTGGCCAGCAGGTCCACCATGACGTTCTTGTACGTCTTGCCCAGGCGGACCATGGTGATGGTGCTGATCATGTTCAGCACCAGCTTCTGGCAGGTCCCGGACTTGAGCCTGGTGGAACCGCTGAGGAACTCCGGACCCACCTCAATGTCCAGGGCGGCGTCGGCGGCGGCCCCCAGGGCGGAGTTGTTGTTGCAGGCGAAGCCCACCGTGTAGGCGCCCTGCGCGCGGGCTGCCTTGATGGCGGCAATCACGTAGGGGGTGCGCCCGGAGGCGGCGATGCCAACCACCGAATCCGTGGGGCCAAGGCTCAGGGCAGCCATGTCCGCGGCGCCGGCTTCCTCGCTGTCCTCGGCATTTTCCACGGCCTGGTTCACTGCTGCGCTGCCGCCGGCGATGACGCCCACCACCAGGGCGGGATCGGTGCCGAAGGTGGGCGGGCATTCGCTGGCATCCAGGATGCCCATGCGGCCAGGGGTGCCGGCGCCCACATAGATGAGCCGGCCGCCCTGGCCCATGCGGTGCGCAATCTCATCGATGATCGCGGCGATGGCGGGCAGCTGCTTTTCAATGGCCGCCGGGACCAGGGCGTCCTCACTGTTCATGCCGGCCACCAGTTCTGCCGTGGAC